>NZ_AP023366.1:2020000-2247500 GCF_015097055.1 Effusibacillus dendaii | reverse complement strand
AGGGTAGATAGGCTGGGTGTGGAAGTGCCGTGAGGCATGGAGCTGACCAGTACTAATCGATCGAGGGCTTAATCCATCATGGATTCCCATGCGCCACTCATATTCGCATCCGGTTTTCAGGGAGCAACCCTGAATAAAGAAAGAGGAAGTTCGACCAGGAACTGTGACATCCTGTCACAACGTCGAGCGACTTGCATCCCTGCGAGTCTAGTGACAATAGCGGAGAGGACCCACCCGTACCCATCCCGAACACGGAAGTTAAGCTCTCCAGCGCCGATGGTACTTGGGCATGAGCCCTGGGAGAGTAGGTCGTTGCTAGGCAATCAGAAAGGCTCTTTAGCGTAATTTAGCTAAGGTGCCTTTCTTTTTGTATTTGAATGTTCGCTGGTTTAATTCCATCCTTTTGCTTCATGCTCTATAAGAGTAGACCATCATTTAAATTATCATCTCTTTATTATCGGAAAGTATTCACTGGACGCTTTATAGAATGTTGCAGATAACTTCTGTTCAAACAGAGAAATGATCGCCGGGTGAGAACGTTGTTGTCTCATTGTAACTCCGCATTGCTTGTAAAATATAATACCCAGGAAGATAAAGCAGTTATGGAAATAGAAGCGTTTGTGTTTGATCTTGATGGCACGCTATTTCAAACGGAAATGGTGGCTGTTCCCGCCTTTCAACATAAACTGCAACGGCTGCAAATCGAAGGGTTGTTTCGTAATCCAATTCCGGATGAGTCAGAAATTACAAAATGGTTTGGTTTAACGACTGATGAAATCTGGAGTCGTTTACTGCCGGATGTGGCTGAATCCGATCGTAAAAAAGCAGATGACATGTTATTAGACAGGGGTTCGCATGTATATCTCTTCAAACGGCAGGGAAAATTATGTGAAAGAAGTTGCATGTAAAAAAGAGATTTATTCATTTTTTAATGCGATTTATACGGCTGGTGAATTCCAGACCTCTCGAAAAGAAGATCTAGTTGGACTGCTTCTGAACGGAAAAAATTGAGAGTGCGGTCATGGTCGGAGATCGGAAATCCGACGTAAAGGCGAGTAAAAGTAATCGTCTGTATGTGATCGGCTGCGATTTTGGATTTGCCGAGCCAGGCGAATTAAACGAGGCAGATTCTGTTATTTGGAATTTCAGTGAAATAAAAATGTGGCATCAAGTTGCAATTTCTACACGATAAGATTATAATCTAATCAAAGGTCAAATATAGTCAAAGTCAAACAAAAAACTTCAATGATTGGGGTGGACATTCTGAGTAATATCTCCGATATCATTGAACAGTACATCAAGGACATTCTTCTATCGGGTCAGGCAGGATACGTCGAAATCCAGCGCAATGACCTGGCGGATCGGTTTCGTTGTGTGCCTTCACAGATCAATTATGTGATAAGCACGAGGTTTACCGTGGAAAGAGGTTATATTGTAGAATCCAAACGCGGGGGAGGCGGTTACATACGAATTCGCAAAATGGATTTGGATAAGGGTGGGAATGTATACCAAACCGTATTGCGGTTAATTGGAAGACAGATCTCTTTCCGTGAAGCAGAGGATGTTATTCAACGTCTTTTGGAAGAGCGATTAATTACCCAACGCGAAGCTCGAATGCTGCTGGCTGCCGTAGATGGTGATTTGCTGCAGATGGCTGCGTCGGAAAGAGATCGATTCCGAGCACAACTTCTTTCCGTTTTATTAATGGCTATTTTAAAAGGGTAGGAGGGGATGCTTCATGAATTGCCAGGAATGTGGTCAAAGACCGGCAACGGTTCATTTTACAAAAATCATTCAAGGCGATAAAAGTGAAATCCACCTTTGTGAGCTTTGTGCCAGAGAAAAAGGGGAGTGGATGAACAAATCTAACGGATTTTCGTTAAACAGTTTACTATCGGGCTTATTGAACTTTGATTCAACGGGCGCAACCGTTTCCGCTCCTGTACGCTGCAGCACGTGCGGGCTCACATATTCTCAATTTAGCCAGGTGGGTCGATTCGGGTGTGCGGACTGCTACAATCATTTTCGCGCTCGTATTGAACCGCTTGCTAGAAAGATTCACGGATCAACCACTCATGTGGGTAAGGTACCCAGCCGGGCAGGAGGGAAAATTAAGCTGCAGCGGGAACTGAGCCGATTGCGTACGCAACTTCAAAATGCGATTGACCATGAAAGATTTGAAGAAGCGGCGATGCTTCGGGATAAGATCAAAGAATTTGAGAAACAGATTGGCAGTTAGGGGTGGTAAACATGTCAGTCAGTGAATTTTTACACAAAAGTCCCAAGTGGATGAAAGAAGAAGGACCGGAGTCTGACATAGTGATTTCCACAAGAATACGGATTGCGCGGAATCTTGCGCGCTACCCATTCCCTGTATTGCTGACGGAAGGGGATGCGGATGCGATTATCGAACTTGTCCGCAAAGCTATCGGGAGCGCAGAGTTGGAGAAAATAGGAAAATTCCAGTTGTTCCGCAGCCGGGAACTGTCAGAAGTGGAACGCCAGGTGTTTGTCGAAAAGCATTTGATTTCGCCAAATTTAGCGGAAGACGAAAGACGAAGCGCGTTTGCCTTACTGCAAGACGAGTCCGTTTCAATCATGGTCAACGAAGAAGACCACTTGCGTATACAATGTATATTTCCAGGGTTGCAGATTCACAACAACTGGAAGCTGGCGAGCGAAATTGATGACATTCTGGAATCGAAACTTGACTATGCATTTGATGAGAAGTATGGGTATCTAACATCCTGCCCAACAAATGTCGGCACAGGCTTGCGTGCATCCGTAATGATGCATCTGCCAGGCTTGGTACTGACCAATCAAATCAATCGGATTTTATCCGCCATTTCTCAGGTGGGGTTGGTGGTGCGCGGCCTTTATGGGGAAGGCAGTGATGCAACAGGTAACATTTTCCAGGTATCGAACCAGATCACCCTTGGGCAATCAGAAGAGGAAATTTTAGATAATCTTCAGGGGGTGGTCAAACAGATACTACAGCATGAGAGAGCAGCACGTAGCCTACTGCTGCGCGAAAATCGGGAACAATTGGAGGATCGGATCTGGCGCTCCTTCGGCATATTGTCATATGCCAGAAAAATCGAGTCGAAAGAATCCATGCAGCGTCTTTCAGATGTAAAGCTGGGGATTGACCTAGGTATTCTCAAAAACGCCTCAGGTGGTATACTGCGGGAACTGATGGTGATGATTCGACCAGCCTTTTTGCAAAAACTGACAGGAAAAGAACTCGCTCCTGGAGAAAGGGATTGGAAACGGGCTGAGATTATTCGAAAACATTTGATGCCAGACTAAATTAAAAATCAGATTGGTCATAGACTTGACAAAGGGGTGGATTACATGATGTTCGGTAGATTTACAGAACGTGCACAAAAAGTGCTTGCGTTGGCACAGGAAGAGGCAACCCGCTTGGCGCATTCCGGAGTTGGCACAGAGCATATTTTACTGGGACTTGTCCGGGAGGGAGAAGGGATTGCAGCAAAAGCTCTTGCAAGTCTGGGGCTCTCGGGAGATAAAGTTCAAAAAGAAGTGGAAAAAATTATTGGCCGTGGTCAAGGGCAAACGGGTGGCATGGCATACACTCCGAGGGCGAAGAAAGTTATCGAACTTTCCATTGATGAAGCCCGCAAACTGGGCCACAATTACGTGGGCACCGAGCATATTTTGCTGGGGCTGATTCGGGAAGGCGAGGGAGTGGCGGCCAGGGTGCTGTCCAATCTTGGGGTCTCCCTAAATAAAGCCCGCCAGCAGGTCCTTCAACTGCTTGGGGGGGATATGAGCGACAATAGTCAAGAATCACCGCAATCGGTAAATACACCAACGCTGGACTCCTTGGCGCGTGATTTAACCAACATGGCCCGGGATGGAAAACTGGATCCGGTTATTGGCCGTGCTAAGGAAATCGAACGCGTAATTCAAGTGCTGTCTCGCCGGACCAAAAACAACCCGGTGCTGATTGGAGAACCGGGTGTCGGTAAGACAGCTATAGCAGAAGGATTGGCGCAGCGAATTGTCGACAACGATATTCCGGAAACCTTACGCAACAAACGGGTAATGGTGCTCGATATGGGTACCGTAGTAGCTGGCACCAAATATCGCGGCGAGTTTGAAGATCGTTTGAAAAAAATCATGGATGAAATTCGTCAAGCAGGCAATATCATTCTGTTTATTGATGAATTGCATACACTGATTGGCGCTGGTGGTGCAGAAGGAGCGATTGATGCATCCAACATTTTAAAACCTGCGTTGGCGCGTGGCGAACTGCAGTGCATCGGTGCCACAACACTGGACGAATACCGTAAACATATTGAAAAAGATGTGGCGCTCGAACGCCGCTTCCAACCGATTATGGTGGAACAGCCGAATGTGGAGGATGCCATTCAAATTTTGCATGGCTTGCGAGATCGTTATGAAGCGCATCACCGTGTAAAAATTTCGGATGAAGCTTTAGAAGCAGCTGTACGGTTATCTGACCGTTATATAACTGATCGCTTCTTGCCGGACAAAGCAATCGATTTGATTGACGAAGCGGCCTCCCGTGTTCGTCTGCGCACACACACGCAGCCGCCTAATCTGAAGGAACTGGAAGAGAAACTGGAAGAAATCCGCTTTGAAAAGGAATCGGCCGTACAGAGCCAGGAATTCGAAAAAGCGGCTTCACTCCGCGACAAAGAGCAAAAACTGCGGGAAGAATTGGAATCACGCAAAGTGGAGTGGCAGCAGAATCAAGTCAAATCAGACACTGTCGTGACCGCAGATGATATTGCGGATATTGTTTCTATGTGGACGGGGGTTCCAGTTCGTAAACTGGCAGAAGAAGAAAGCGAACGCTTGATGAATCTGGAAAATATCCTGCATAATCGTGTAATTGGGCAGGATGAAGCGGTTAAGGCGATATCCCGTGCGGTACGACGAGCGCGTGCCGGATTGAAGGATCCGAAACGGCCGATCGGTTCGTTTATCTTCCTGGGACCCACTGGTGTTGGGAAAACCGAGTTGGCACGGGCATTGGCGGAAGCGATGTTTGGAGACGAAAATGCGATGATCCGAATTGACATGTCCGAATATATGGAACGCCACACCACGTCTCGCCTGGTAGGTGCGCCTCCCGGATACGTGGGGTATGAAGAAGGCGGCCAGTTGACGGAAGCAGTTCGCCGTAAACCGTACTCAGTAGTTCTTTTGGATGAGATCGAAAAAGCGCATCCCGAAGTATTTAACATTTTGCTGCAGTTGTTGGATGACGGCCGCCTCACTGACGCCAAAGGGAGAACGGTTGATTTCCGAAATACGATCATCATTCTTACATCCAACGTCGGAGCGCAGACGATTCGAAAAGGCGGCGCGCTGGGATTCACCGCTTCAAAAGAAGCAGATTATATCGACATGAAGGATCGTGTCATGGACGAACTGAAAAAACAGTTCCGCCCAGAATTTCTCAACCGGATTGACGATACGATTGTATTCCATCCGCTGTCGGAAGACGACATTAAAAAGATTGCCAATCTTTTGGCGGAAGATCTGCGCAAGCGTTTGAAACAGCATAATATCGACTTTGTACTGTCGGATGAGGCAAAAGCGTTCCTGGCCAAGGAAGGATATGATCCGACGTATGGGGCACGTCCGTTGAAACGGGCCATTCAGCGCCATATTGAGGATAAATTGTCTGAGGCATTATTGACCGGTACGATTCAAAAAGGGGATCGGGTGAAAATCGATCTGGAAGACGATCATTTGACCGTCTCAAAAATGGAAAGCTTGCCGACCGAGGTATAAATCCAATCTTGAACAAACCGTACAAAAAGAGAACGTGTCCGGTCGGGGCCGTTCTCTTTTTGTGCCATATAAGCTCTTTCTAGAAAAACCGGATAGGTTGGTATATATTTATGATGAACACACCGAATGATGGGAGACACTCGGAGTCCTATGGCCAAAACGAAAGTAAAATTCATCTGTCAGGAATGCGGATATGAAAGTCCAAAGTGGATGGGGAAATGCCCGAGTTGTCATGTATGGAACCAGATGGTGGAAGAAGTTGAACGGCCTGCTCGGGCCGGTTTGCCTGCCACCTTATCCGGCGTCGGCACCAAAGCGGAAAGTATCGCGGAAATTGATATTTCTCAAGTACCTCGCACGACAAGCGGGTCTGTAGAAACAGACCGAGTGTTGGGCGGCGGCATCGTATCCGGATCGCTTGTTTTGGTCGGGGGTGATCCGGGAATTGGAAAATCCACTGTATTGCTGCAAACGTCCCATCAGTTGGCGCTGCAAGGTTATGTCGTATTGTATGTTTCCGGAGAGGAGTCAGCCCAACAGATCCGTCTGCGAGCAGAACGACTGCGGGCGGTTTCGCCAAATCTTTTTATTTTGGCGGAGACAGATCTAACCCAAATCGAATTGCAAATCGAAGCGGTAAAACCAGATTTCCTGGTGATCGATTCGATTCAGACCGTTTATCATCCTGCAGTCGGAAGTACGCCAGGTTCTGTCGGGCAAGTGCGGGAATGTACCGGTCACTTATTGCGTATTGCCAAAACGTCAGGCATTGCAACCTTCATTGTCGGTCATGTGACAAAAGAAGGGGCTATTGCCGGACCGCGATTGCTGGAACATATGGTCGATGCAGTGCTTTATTTTGAAGGGGAAAGACATCATACGTACCGTATTTTACGGGCGGTCAAAAACCGGTTTGGCTCCACGAATGAAATTGGCATTTTCGAAATGGAAGAGGCAGGCCTGCGCGAGGTGGAAAATCCTTCTGAACTGTTCCTGTCCGAACGGTCAAAAGGGGTACCGGGGTCGGCGGTGGTCGCGGCTTTGGAAGGAACCCGACCGATTCTTGTCGAAATTCAAGCATTGGTAAGCCCTACCACATTCGGGAATCCCCGGCGGCAGGCGACAGGATTGGATCATAACCGTGTCTCGATGATGCTGGCCGTACTTGAAAAACGGTCAGGCCTCTTTGTCGGATCGCAGGATGCATACGTCAATGTGGCAGGCGGAGTGCGACTGGATGAACCGGCAGTCGATCTGGGGGTTGCAGTTGCGATTGCGTCCAGTTTTAAAGACCAAGGAGTTAGCCCCAATGATGTGTTTATTGGGGAAGTAGGGCTTGCCGGGGAGATTCGTGGCGTATCTCGAATTGAACAGCGTGTTAAGGAAATACAAAAACTGGGTTTTTCCCGGTGTTTTATTCCTTCCCGAAATTTGAGGGGTTGGACGCCTCCAGCAGGTATTGAGCTGATAGGTGTCGATAGTATACAACAAGCATTTGAAATCGTTTTCCGGGGGTGACATGATGAGAGACGACATTAAAAAAGATACGATGTTAAATAAACTGCTTCGTATCACAGCGCCCGGCACTAAGTTGAGAGAAGGGTTAGAGAACGTTTTGCGGGCTAAGACTGGTGCTCTGATTGTGATCGGACAGACGCCTGAAGTGGAAAAAATAGTGGATGGCGGATTTAACATCGATTGTGATCTCACCCCTGCTAACCTCTACGAATTGGCGAAAATGGACGGGGCCATTGTTTTGAGTGAAGATTTGAAACGGATTCTGATTGCGAATGCTCAATTAACACCGGATGCGTCGATACCTTCTTTCGAAACAGGTACCCGTCATCGAACGGCGGAACGTGTTGCCAAGCAGACGGAGCAATTGGTGATTTGCATTTCGCAACGACGGGATGTCATCACACTGTACCAGTCCAATTTTCGGTATACGTTAAAAGATATTAGCGTGATACTGGCGAAGGCGAATCAAGCCATCAACACGTTGGAGCGATACAAAGCTGTACTCGACCAAGCATTGACAAATTTAAGCGCACTGGAATTTGAAGAGCTGGTTACTCTTCATGAAGTGGCGATGGTCATGCAAAGAATTGAAATGGTTTTACGAATAAAAATGGAGATTCGGCGATATATTACTGAACTAGGGACAGAAGGTCGGCTCATTTCCATGCAGTTGGATGAATTGGTGTCGAAGGTGGATGAGGAAGCGTATCTGTTAGTGAAAGACTATTGCCGGAAATCCGATTTGACGCCTCATCAAATTCTGACCGAACTGCATGCATTGTCAGCCGACGATTTGCTCGACAGCGAGGCAATTATCCGGATTTTCGGGTATGAAGGGGACATTAATATCACGGAGGAGCCTGTGTCTTCCCGTGGTTACCGCATCTTAACAAAATTACCGAGGTTGCCGCACCCTGTCATCGAGAATCTGGTGAGTCATTTTTCAAACATATCCAACGTGCTGGGTGCTTCCATCGAAGAATTGGATGATGTGGAGGGGATCGGAGAGGTGCGGGCCAGGTCTATCAGGGAAGGGTTGCGGCGTATACAAGAACAGGTCTTTATTGACAGACATATATAACCCGATTATGATAGATGAAATGTGACCGAATATTTTTTCTGTTTGACTCGACAGGGGGTACCCGTATGTTTGTTAAAGCGCTGCCAAGCGCTTTTACGCTAGGAAATTTGTTCTTGGGAATTATTGCGATCATTCTTGCATTTAACGATCAATTCGATTATGCAGCAATCGTTGTTATTATTGGGATGTTGTTGGATGGCTTGGATGGCCGGATTGCGCGTGCTCTAAATGCGACGAGCGAATTTGGCAAGGAGTTGGATTCCCTGTCAGATGTCATTACATTTGGTGTGGCTCCAGCATTTATCATGTATGGTTCGGTACTAAATCAATTGCATTGGCCAGGCATGGTGATTACAGGCATTTTTCCGATTTGCGGGGCGCTTCGTTTGGCGCGTTTCAACGTGTCAGCAGGCAACCCGAATTATTTTGTAGGTCTGCCTATCACAGCGGCGGGCGGAGTTCTGGCCACGATGGCGCTTTACCACGACCTTGTTCCGGGGCCGGAAATTACGCTGGCTTTGGGAATGCTCGGGTTATCATACCTAATGATTTCGCGCATTAAGTACCCGAATTTCAAAAAAGTCGGCATTCCGAAGGCGGCTATCTGGGTGGTTCCCATTCTCGCCGTACTGGTAACAGTCGTGTTTGTGTTTTTTCCGGGTCAGGCCAGCAAACTGCTGTTTTTACCGCTGGTTTTCTATGCGATTTACGGACTAAAAAAAAACTATAGGTTCCGCCGCCGCAAAAACAGAAGTGAAGTGGTAATCACGGAGCAGCTTGATTCAAAATTGGAAATGTAATCAATAAGACAGTCCATCTCGGACTGTTTTATTTTTTATTGACTATTTATTTATCTGTATGATAACATTAATATCTTTAAAATTTGACTGTGCTCTGGTGTTATGGTACTCTTATCTATGAATTGCAGAATTTGCACATATCAGGTTTCATGTTCTGATTTTTGTCTATACTTGAGAATAGGAGGTGAGTTTAACGAATGATGAAACGGATTATTCATTTATTTTTTGCGATGATCGGAATTGTTCTGGGGTATACATTCGGCCCTGTATTATTTGCACTCATTCACTTTGAATATTTTAATTTTAATCGGATGCCCTTTACATCTCCCATATTTGGCGCGATATTGGGAGGCGCGGTATCGATTTTAACGACCGTTTCCGTTGTGAATTACAGTGTGGCCATGCTGCGCTGGTTTGAAGAAAAACTGCTTCGAGCACCGCTTTCAGATCTGTTTGCCGGTGTGATTGGTACGGTTGCCGGGTTGATCGTTGCGTATTTGCTTTCACCAGCCATCACCAACATTCCGTTAGTAGGTCAGGTGGTACAAGCCTTTGCCAGCATCATTTTGGGTATTTTCGGTTTCCGGATTGGGTACAGCAAGCGGGAGGAATTGATTTCTTTTTTCCCCAATAAGTTTGGCAGTAAAGATAAACAAAAAAACACGGGTAAAAACACGGATGCCAAGCTTTTAGATACCAGCGTTATTATTGATGGACGGATTGCGGACATTGTCAAAACCGGATTTTTGGACGGTACGCTTGTGATTCCGACATTTATTCTGGAAGAATTGCAGCATATTGCCGATTCGTCTGATGTGTTAAAACGCAATCGGGGCCGCCGTGGCCTGGATATTTTGAACCGTATCCAAAAAGAACTTAAAATCAAGGTTCAGATCATGGAGATTGATTTTGATGATATCCAGGAAGTCGATTCCAAGCTTGTGAAACTTGCCAAGCAACTCAACGGGATGGTTGTAACAAATGACTTTAACTTAAATAAAGTCTGCGAGTTGCAAGGTGTGGGCGTGTTAAATATCAACGATCTGGCCAATGCAGTAAAACCGGTCGTTTTGCCCGGGGAAGAGATACTCGTTCAAGTGATCAAGGACGGGAAGGAATACGGGCAGGGAGTCGGGTACCTGGATGACGGCACAATGATTGTCGTGGAAGGCGGCAAAGATTTTATCGGAACGCGGTTAGAAGTTATGGTGACGAGCGTTCTGCAGACTTCGGCAGGCCGAATGATATTTGCCAAACCGAAGCTTTTGGAAAAGGCGCTTTAATTCTGGCAATCCTGACAAAGTAAAATGTTTGCTGAAAAAGCGACACTTTACTTTGTTGGGGTTTTTCATTATTCTTTCATGCATAACACCTGTTTGAGGTTTGGAGAGAGGCGTTTCGTTTGAGGGTATTCGCGATTGTGGTAGCAGCCGGCAGCGGTTCGAGGATGAACTCGAAGATCAAAAAACAGTTTATGGAACTGGCGGGTGTCCCTATATTGATACATACTCTCCGTGTACTGGAACAATCGCCGCTGATTGATCAAATCGTGCTGGTAATCGGACAGGAGGATTTGGAGCGGGTACAGGCATTAATTGACCGCTACAAAATTCGAAAAGTGACACACTATGCGGCGGGCGGTCAGGAACGGCAGGCGTCAGTGTGGAACGGATTGCAGGTGTTACGGGCGTTGGTTGACATGCAGCAGGATCTGGTAATTATCCATGATGCAGCTCGTCCGCTTGTCAGTACAACAGATATTGAACGGATCGTAGAATCGGCAAGGGAGCATTCGGCGGTCACAATAGGCACGCCAGCCAAAGATACAATCAAAAAAGTGAACAACGGCTGGGTGGAGGAAACGTTGCTGCGTCATCAGCTTTATGCGGTTCAAACTCCACAGGGGTTTCGCGCGTCGCTGCTTTACGAAGCGCATGAAAAAGCAATGCGTGACAACCATTTGGGAACAGACGACGCTTCCCTGGTCGAATGGGCGGGGGCTCCCGTATGGGTGGTGGAAGGGTCATACCGAAATATTAAAATTACCACTCCGGAAGATCTACAGATTGCAGCATCGTTCTTGCAAGAAGAAAACATATATGGCGGGAAGGGGAACGGTATGCGGATTGGAACCGGTTTTGATGTGCACCGATTTGCGGAAGGGAGGCCTTTAGTGATAGGGGGCGTCACAATCCCCTTTGAAAAAGGTCTGCTAGGGCATTCGGATGCGGATGTGTTGCTGCACGCGGTGAAAGATGCACTGCTCGGGGCGATCGCAGAGGGAGACATCGGACAGCATTTTCCCGATACGGACGAGCGGTTCCGGGGGGCAAACTCTGTCGATTTATTGAAGCATGTTTGGCAAATGGTAAAAGAGAGAGGGTATCGTCTCGGCAACCTGGATTGCACGATTATGGCGCAACGGCCCAAATTAAGGCCTTATATAGAAGAAATGAAAGCAGTTCTGGCGAAAGAGTTGGAGGCGGAATTGTCGCAGATCAACGTGAAAGCAACCACTACCGAAAGGCTTGGTTTTGTGGGCCGTGAGGAAGGCATTGCGGCAGAGGCGGTTGTATTGCTTATGAATGTGTTATAATCCAGGAAAGAGTCTAGGGGAGTTGAGTTATAATGTCTGTACGAGTGCGCTATGCACCGAGTCCAACCGGACATTTACATATTGGCGGAGCAAGAACCGCGCTGTTTAATTATCTGTTGGCCAAACAGGCAGGCGGAACGTATATTTTAAGAATTGAAGACACCGATCAAGCCCGCAATGTGGAGCGGGCGGACGAGGAGTTTTTGGAGAACTTCAAATGGCTCGGGCTTGACTGGGAGGAAGGACCTGACATAGGGGGCCCTTTTGCGCCATATCGATGCACGGAACGTCTGCCGATTTATCAGAAGCATGTGCAACAGCTCCTGACAGAAGGGAAGGCGTACTATTGTTATTGTACGGAAGAAGAGCTGGAAAAAGAGCGGGAGCAAATGCTTGCGAAAGGCCTAATGGTTGGCTATTCGGGGCGGTGCCGCCATCTAACGGATGAACAAAAAGCGAACTATGAACGGGAAGGGCGCAAAAAGACGGTCCGTTTCCGGGTTCCGGAAGGACAAGTAATCCGTTTTGTTGATTTGGTCCGTGGTGAGGTCCAATTTGAAACGGAAGGCATTGGAGACTTTGTGATTGTCAAATCGGATGGCCTGCCGACTTACAATTTTGCTGTAACGGTCGACGATCATTTGATGGAAATCAGCCATGTTTTGCGCGGGGAGGAACACTTGTCAAACACGCCGCGGCAAGTCCTGATTTATCAGGCATTTGGCTGGAAGTGTCCGGAATTTGCGCATGTTTCTCTTATTTTGAACCAGGATGGGAAAAAACTTTCCAAACGGGATGAATCGATTGTCCAGTTTATCGAGCAGTACCGTAACTTAGGGTATTTACCGGAAGCTATTTTGAACTTCTTGGCGCTGCTCGGTTGGTCGCCTGGCGGAGAACAGGAGATTTTTTCTCTGGATGAACTGGTGAGCGCTTTTTCGCTGGACCGCGTATCCAAGTCAGGGGCAGTTTTTGACACTGAAAAATTGGCCTGGATGAACGGGTATTACATTCGGCAGGCAGACACGGAACGTCTTGTGAGTATAGCGATACCTCAACTGCAGCGGGCTGGCTTGATTGGGGAGTCATTTGATCGCGATTGGGTAGTCAAACTGGTGGCTTTGTATAAAGAGAAAATCCAATATATGGCGGAGCTGCCGGAAATGGCGAAATCATTTTTTGAAGAACAGGTAGTTTATGACGGAGAGGCGGCTGATATCCTAAAGGAAGAACAGGTACCGACGGTGATCGCTTCGTTCTATGAGAAGGCAAAAGGGTTGTACAATTGGAATGCGGAGACCATTAAAGCAGCCTTGAAAGAAGTGCAAAAAGAAACGGGGTATAAAGGCCGTCAATTGTTTATGACAGTCCGAGTGGCGGCAACCGGTCACGCGCATGGCCCCGATTTAAACATGTCTTTAGAGCTTCTTGGCAGGGAACGGGTAGTAACCCGTTTACAAAATCTGCTGATCAATGCATAATCAATAAAGTACAAATGGTTTGACAAAAACGATACAAAGGACCAGTACGTACAGGGAACGTGCCAGAGATTCGCCACCGGGCAACCGGCTGGGAGTGGTGAACGCGGGAAATGTACCGAATGCCCCTTTGTTGTTGCGGGCGGAAAAGCAGCAGCTGAGTATGTACCGACGGAAGCCTCCGTTACAGGGCGCAAAGTGTCCCATGCATGACTGTCCAGCAATTGGCATGACCAATTGGCTGTGGAAAGGAATTGGCAAAGGGGAACCAGAGTGGAACCGCGGACAACCAACCGCCTCTGTTACAGGGGTGGTTTTTTCTGTTTGGGGACGCAGGGAGAACAAAGAGGTGAGTATGATGTTTCAGCTGATGAAAGAAGATGTGAGGTCTGTATTCGAACGGGATCCTGCAGCCAGGAGCACGTTTGAGGTGGTTCTCACTTATTCGGGACTGCACGCGTTATGGGCGTACCGGATTGCACATTCGTTTTATAAGAGAAAATACTATACAATAGCAAGGTTTATCTCACAACTGGCCCGATTCTTGACAGGTATTGAAATTCACCCGGGGGCCAAAATCGGGCGGCGCCTGTTTATTGACCACGGATCAGGTGTAGTGATCGGGGAAACGGCGGAAATTGGTGATGATTGTACGATTTATCAAGGGGTTACGCTGGGCGGAACGGGTAAAGAAAAAGGGAAGCGACATCCTACCATCGGTAACAATGTGCTGATCGCAACGGGGGCGAAAGTACTGGGTTCGATCGTGGTTGGAGACAATTCCAAAATCGGAGCCTGCTCTGTCGTGTTGAAACCGGTGCCGCCCAATTCTACCGTAGTAGGCGTGCCCGGGCGGATCGTCATTCAGGATGGACGCCGTGTGGAACAGGATTTGGATCATACCAATTTGCCGGATCCCGTTATGGAGATGATAAGACAGATGCAGGAGCAAATTGCTTCCTTGCAGCAGGAATTGAATCAATTAAAAAACGGAGGAGCAGCAAGTGGCGATTCGGATTTATAATACGTTAACGCGGCAGAAAGAAGAATTCGTGCCGCAGGAACCGGGAAAAGTGCGAATGTATGTGTGCGGGCCCACCGTCTACAATTATTTTCACATTGGCAACGCACGCCCGTTTATGTTCTTCGATGTGGTTAGACGTTATCTCAAATTTCGAGGGTTTGATGTCCTGTATGTACAAAATTTCACCGATGTGGATGACAAGATTATCCGTGTGGCCAAGGAGGAAGGGATTCATCCGCAGGCGGTAGCGGATCGATTTATACAGGCATATATGCAGGATTCGCAGTTGCTGGGTATTCAAAAGGCGGATGTACACCCCTGCGTGACGGAACACATGCAGGAAATTATCGAGATGATCGAACAACTGATAAAACAGGGCTGCGCCTATGCGGTTGACGGGGATGTATACTTTCGGACGAATCGGTTCCCCGACTACGGCAAATTGTCGAAACAGCCATTAGAGGAACTGTTGGCAGGGGCACGCATTGAAGTATCGGAGAAAAAGGAGAATCCGCTCGATTTTACGCTCTGGAAAGCGGCAAAACCGGGTGAGGTCTACTGGCCGTCGCCGTGGGGAGAGGGTCGGCCCGGTTGGCATATCGAATGCTCCGCCATGAGCAAGAAATATTTGGGGGAAACGCTGGATATCCACGCGGGTGGCCAGGATTTGATTTTTCCGCATCACGAAAACGAAATTGCTCAGTCGGAAGCGGCTAATCAAGAACCGTTTGCCCGCTATTGGATGCATAACGGTTATATTAATATCAATAACGAGAAGATGTCCAAATCACAAGGAAATTTTATTCTGGTACACGATTTGTTGAAAAAATTCGAGCCGAGAATTGTGCGGTTTTTCCTGCTGTCGGCCCACTACCGCAATCCGGTTAATTTTTCTGACGAATTGATTCAGCAGGCAGCGCAAGGATTGGAACGGATTGACACCGCGATGGCAAATCTGAGTCACTGGTTAACAACGGCTGAGAAAGGGGAATCTGACAGCAAGGGGATCGATCGAGAAGCGCTTCGCGCAAAATTTCTGGAAGCAATGGATGATGATTTTAATACAGCAGATGCGATTGCCGCTATATTTGAACTGGTACGCCAAGCAAATTCCCTGCTGCACAGCGGACAGGCAAATCCGGCCGACGTAAGGGCCTATTTTGAGGTAATAAGCGAATTCCTCGACGTATTGGGGCTGGCCAAAAAGGAGTCAACAGACCCGTTGGCGGTCGAAATTGAACAATTGATCGAAGAACGGACGACGGCACGCAAAAACCGCGATTTTGCGAGGGCGGATCAAATTCGGGACCGTTTGACCGAGTTGGGAATCATTTTGGAAGATACCCCGCAAGGTGTACGGTGGAAACGGAAGTGAATTGCATGGTAGAGCTGAAAACGGGCACCAGCCGTAAACCGCAGGAAATGCCTGCTCTGGCATTGGCCTATTTGGGCGACGGAGTGTGGGAACTGTTTGTGCGCCAACATTTGCTGGCGATCGGCGAAATGCGTCCGCACAGGCTGCAAAAGGCGTCCGTTTCCTATGTGAAAGCAAAAGCACAGGCGGATATTCTGCATCATTTAAAAGATGACCTGACGGAAGAGGAAATGGGGGTTGTCCGGCGGGGAAGAAATGCCAAGTCGGGAACTGTTCCAAAACACGCGGATGTGATTGATTATCGCCATAGTACAGGGTTTGAGAGTCTGTGCGGATACCTGTTTTTAAAGGGAGAATTTGAACGATTGCGCGTTTTGGCAGAAAAGGCGATTCACTACGTGGATACGCAATTGCGAAAGGATGGAGAGAAATCATGAAACGACAAGCGCGGGGAAAAGCAAGGCCGGATAGAGCGAATCGGATGGACAGGACGGACAAGCAGCAAAAACCGGTTCGAAAAGAGTCGGAATCCGCCAGGCGCGGAAGCGGTCGACGGGTTCTGGCGGCAGAACGGACACAGCCAAATATGGAACAAGCAACTGAACAACTGGAAGGTCGCCATCCGGTAATTGAAGCGTTAAAAAGCGGGCGTGAGCTGAACAAAATTTTGCTTGCGGAAGGTGTGGAAGGCGGTTCCTCGAATGAAATTTTAGCGCGGGCCAAAGAGCGCGGCATCGTGGTGCAGCGTGTACCGAAAGCGAAAATGGACAGTATTGCGACTACCCGCAACCATCAAGGCGTAATCGCTTATTTGGCAGCCAAAGAGTATGCTGAGTTGGAAGACATTTTGCAGGCGGCGCAAAATTCCCCTCGTCCGGGATTAATTGTGGTCCTTGACGAAATTGAGGATCCGTTTAACTTCGGGTCAATTTTACGTACCGCAGACGGTGCGGGTGCACATGGGGTGGTTATCCCGAAACGGCGTGCGGTGCCCTTAACGGCCACTGTGGCGAAATCGTCAGCGGGGGCGATTGAACATATTCCGGTGGCGCGAATTTCAAATGTGTCACAGACGCTGGAATTGTTAAAAAAGGCCGGTTATTGGGTGGTTGGAACGGACGTAGAGGCGGATTTGCTTTATCATCAGGCAGATATGACGCAGCCGACCGTATTGGTAATCGGAAATGAAGGCAAAGGGCTTGGTGAAGTGGTTAAAAAGAGATGCGACTATCTGGTTCGCCTGCCTATGATTGGGCAGGTCCAGTCGTTAAATGCCGGTGTTGCTGCCGGAATCCTTTTGTACGAATCGGTCCGCCAGCGCGGCTCGAAAAAATAAACGGTCTGCTCTGCGGTTGTCATGCAATGAAAGAAATATTAATTGTTGACGGATACAATATAATCGGGGATTGGCCGGAACTGGTTGAATTGAAGCGGGAGAGTCTGGAGCTGGCCCGCGATCACTTGGTCGGGACGTTGAAGGAATATCAGCGTTTTACGGGTATGGAAGTAATTATTGTGTTTGACGCTCACATGGCGACGGGGGAACGGAAAGAATACAAACAGGGAAAATTGCAGGTGTTGTTTTCCAAAACGGATGAAACGGCAGATGATGTAATTGAGCGGCTTGTATACCAATTGGAAACGAAAGTAACACGCGTCTATGTGGCTACTTCCGATTATGCGGAACAGCAGGTGACGTTTGGAGAGGGTGCTTTGCGTATCTCGGCAAATGAATTGCGGAAGATGACAGAGCAAGCCCGCAAGGCGATTGATAAAGAAGTGCAAAGACTGTCTCCGACAAGAAACCGTCTGGAAGATCAATTGAACAAGAAAGTCGTAGAAATATTCGAAAAGTGGAGGCGGAAAAACATAGATTGACAATTGACCCTCCAGATTACGTAAAGTATAATTGGCTTAATCGTGTTAGTTAGTTGCTGGGTCGGAGGGATATGTGTTGTCGTCGAATCTTCATGTCCAAGAAGTGTATTTGTTTAAACAGCTGGATGAACTGTCGGATGAAGTTCTAGTAGAAGCGGTAAGAGATGGCGACGATTCAGCACTTGAGTGCCTGATTCACAGATATAAGAATTTTGTAAGGGCGAAGGCGCGTTCTTATTTTCTGATCGGCGCCGATCGAGAAGATATTGTGCAGGAAGGAATGATCGGTTTATACAAGTCAATCCGGGATTTTCGGGATGAGAAACTGACATCATTCAAGTCTTTTGCTGAACTTTGCATCACCCGCCAAATTATCACCGCAATCAAAACCGCCACCAGACAGAAACACATTCCTCTCAATTCTTACGTGTCATTGGACAAGCCTATATACGACGAAGATTCAGATCGGACTTTGCTTGACGTGATCTGTGGTTCGAAAGTGTCGGACCCGGAAGAATTGCTGATTAATCAAGAGGAATTTGTCGATATTGAAATTAAGATGGGCGAAATCCTTAGCGAATTGGAACGGCAGGTGTTAATGCTTTATCTGGATGGTCGTTCCTATCAGGAAATTGCGGTCGATTTAAATCGGCATGTCAAATCGATCGACAATGCACTGCAAAGAGTAAAACGAAAGTTAGAGCGTTATCTGGAAATCCGGGATGTCAACTGACTCCCGGTTTTTGTTGACAGTAACATACCCATTATGCTAAATTAGGGAAGGTATTCAGCGAATATGGTGCGATTCCGCACCTTATTTAGTTTGTTCGACTAATTTAATTTGTGGGAGGTGTACCTGATGCGCGTAGCGGTGACGTTGGCTTGTACCGATTGTAAGCAACGCAACTACATCACCAAGAAGAACAAAAAGACAAACCCGGATCGCATCGAACTGAAAAAGTATTGCAAGTTCTGCAACCATCATACTCTTCATCGCGAAACTCGTTAAAGATTTTCGTGGTCTGAAACGGGGTAGTTTAGAATGAGTAAAATGGCCGGAGTAGTCTCTTTCTTTCGTGACGCATGGGGAGAGCTAAAGCGCGTTCGGTGGCCAAATCGAAAAGAGCTTTTTTCCTATACGGTTGTTGTGATCACAACATGTATTGTGATGGCGCTCGTGATTTTTCTTTTTGATCTTGGCATAAGTGAACTGTTACATCTCATCGGGCTGGGCCGATAGGCTATTATTTGATTAGGGGGGAAGGGCAACCGCCCTCGACTGCAATGGAAAACATGGAAAAACGCTGGTATGTGGTACACACTTATTCAGGTTATGAGAACAAAGTAAAAACGAATCTGGAAAGACGCGTCCAATCAATGGAGATGCAGGACAAGATCTTTCGTGTGCTGGTTCCGATGGAAGAAGAAATGGAAGTTAAAAACGGAAAGAAAAAAGCAGTCATGCGAAAAGTCTTTCCGGGATACGTGCTTGTCGAGATGGTCATGACGGACGACTCTTGGTACGTGGTGCGGAATACGCCAGGCGTTACCGGTTTTGTCGGTTCAACCGGATCGGGTTCCAAGCCGATTCCTTTGATGCCAAATGAGGTTCGGTCTATTCTCAAACAAATGGGTGTCGATGAAACCAAACCGAAAGTGGCATTCGAATTGAAAGAGGCGGTGCGCGTCGTGGAAGGCCCGTTTACCAACTTTGTCGGCAGCGTGGAAGAAATCCATCCAGATAAACAGAAATTACGTGTTCTTGTTTCCATGTTCGGCCGAGAAACCCCTCTTGAACTTGATTTTACACAAGTGGAGAAGTTATAATTAGTTCTGTTTTTTTGTTAGTGGGAGGGCTGTTGCCCGTCTACCACATATTACGAAGGAGTGGTTACAGTGGCTAAAAAAGTGATTAAACTGGTAAAGCTCCAGATTCCTGCTGGTAAAGCCACACCGGCACCGCCGGTAGGTCCGGCGCTTGGTCAAGCTGGGGTCAATATTATGGAGTTCTGTAAGCAGTTCAACGCCCGTACGGCGGATCAAGGCGGTTTGATTATTCCGGTAGTAATCACCGTGTATGAAGATCGTTCGTTTACGTTTGAAACGAAAACGCCTCCTGCCGCTGTGTTGCTGAAAAAAGCAGCAGGCATTGAAACAGCGTCTGGAGAACCGAACAAGAAGAAAGTTGCTACTCTTAAACGTGCAAAAGTTCGCGAAATTGCGGAACAAAAAATGCCCGACCTGAATGCCGCAAACGTAGAATCTGCGATGCGCATGGTGGAAGGTACAGCACGTTCGATGGGAATTGTGATCGAAGACTAATTCACGGTACGCAGGGTGCCGTTGTCAATAGGTTGAATGTTCAACCGCATCAGTGGGAGGTCTATACCGTTAAACCACGTAAGGAGGAAATCAACATGGCTACGAAAGCGAAAAAGTATCTGGAAGCCAGCAAACTGATTGACCGTGAGGCGTTTTATGATGCAGATGAAGCGATCGCCCTGGTCAAAAAAGCGGCTTCCGCAAAATTTGATGAGACGGTAGAAGCGGCGATCCGTCTTGGAGTCGACGTAAAAAAAGCAGACCAGCAGTTGCGCGGTGCAGTTGTACTGCCGCACGGAACGGGTAAAGTTCAGCGCGTACTGGTTTTTGCAAAAGGTGATAAAGCCAAAGAAGCGGAGGCGGCTGGCGCCGACTTTGTTGGAGACGATGATTTGATCAATCGGATCAATCAGGGATGGTTCGATTTCGATGTTGTGGTAGCTACGCCTGATATGATGGCTTCTGTCGGTCGTCTGGGACGCGTTTTGGGTCCGAAAGGTTTAATGCCGAACCCGAAAACGGGCACCGTTACGTTTGATGTCAAAAAAGCGGTAGAAGAAATCAAGTCTGGTAAAATCGAATACCGCACCGACAAAGCGGGCAACATTCATGCGCCGATTGGTAAAGTTTCTTTTGACGAACAGAAACTGCTCGAAAACTTTTATACATTGATAGATACATTGCAAAAAGCGAAACCGGCAGCGGCGAAAGGCCAATACATCCGAAATGTATCCGTCAGCTCCACGATGGGGCCCGGGGTAAAAGTGAACTTGGCGAAACTGGCGCCGGAAGCAAGGTAACATGAATTTCAGCTTTGACTTTCGAGTCACATCGTGATATGATGTGAAGCGTCTGATAAAAACGGAATCCCCAAACCGTAGACAGCAGGAGTGCATAGCACTTAATATTTCCTGCCGAGGTTTTGAACGTGATAAGTTCATTTGGATATGTAGCGAGCTGCATATTCGATTGATTAAAATGTTCAGAGTCCTCGTGTTTGCGGGGGCTCTTCTCGTTATCCGGACGGATTTTTTATGGGAGGTGTAATGGATGGGAGTACGCGAAGAGAAAGTTCAACTCGTGCAGGAAATTTCCCAAAAATTGCGCGACAGCAAAAGCACAATTGTAACCGATTACCGCGGATTGACCGTGGCGGAAGTTACTGAGTTGCGCAAGCAGCTTCGTGATGCGGGCGTTGAATATAAAGTGCTGAAAAACACGATGACCCGTCGCGCAACAGCTGAAGTAGGTCTTACAGAACTTGATGCTCATCTGACTGGCCCATGCGCAATTGCATTTTCATATGACGATGTGGTTGCCCCGGCTAAAATTCTGAATGATTTCGCGAAAGCGCACAAAGCGTTGGAAATTAAAGGCGGTGTATTGGAAGGCCGCATCATCGGATTCGATGAAGTGAAGGCGTTGGCTGAATTGCCGTCGCGCGAAGGACTGTTGTCCATGCTGCTCAGCGTATTGCAAGCACCGATGCGAAATTTTGCTTATGCAGTTAAGCAAGTGGCTGAGCAAAAGGAGCAGGCGTAAACCGATTTTAAAAACACAAATCTGCTTGGGAGGTTTTATTCATGTCGAAAGAGCAAATTATCGAAGCGATTAAGGGTATGTCCGTTCTGGAGTTGAACGATCTGGTAAAAGCGATTGAAGAAGAATTTGGTGTAACGGCAGCTGCTCCGGTAGCTATGGTGGGCGGCGCAGGCGCAGGGGCTGGGGCTGCAGTTGAGGAACAAACTGAATTTGACGTAATCCTGGCAAGTGCAGGTGCTTCCAAGATCAACGTTATTAAGGTAATCCGTGAAATTACGGGTCTCGGACTGAAAGAAGCAAAAGACATTGCAGACAACGCTCCGAAACCGATCAAAGAAAAAACTTCGAAAGAAGATGCGGAAGCAATCAAAGCGAAGCTTGAAGAAGCTGGCGCTACAGTTGAAGTTAAGTAAATTCACTGTTTCTGTGTTTCGTAAAAAGGAAGTTGCTGATTTCAGCGACTTCCTTTTTGATTTCCGGAACCTATTCGCTATAATGAAAAAGTAACAAGTACAGATAAGGAAGAGATCGATGGCAGACCATTATTTTTCGAACAGGCCAACGGCGGCTCACGACGTTCGGATGATTCGTCAACGCCTGCGTGGGTTTGAATTGTCATTTTGGACGGATGCGGGTGTCTTCTCAAAAGGCGGCATCGATTTTGGGAGTCGTTTATTAATAGAAACGATGGAGATACCAGCTGACGCATCCGTGCTTGATGTAGGCTGCGGATATGGGCCGATTGGAATTGCGGCAGCCAAAATGGCTTATGAAGGAACCGTTTTGATGGTTGACGTGAATGAAAGAGCGGTCCGGCTGGCACAGAAAAACGTCGAACAGAACGATATTGGCAATGCCGAGGTGCGTGTCAGCGATCTGTTTTCGCAAATCTCAGAAAAGGAGTTTGACCGGATTTTGACAAATCCGCCAGTCCGTGCGGGCAAGGCGGTTGTTCACCGGATTTTTGAGGGAGCCGCCGCGCGTTTAAAAGAAGGGGGCCAATTGTGGATTGTAATTCAGAAGAAACAGGGGGCCCCTTCCGCGCGAAAAAAGTTGCAGGAATTGTTTGAGGATGTAGAAGAAAAAGCGAAAGAGGCAGGATATTGGATTTTTTGCTGTAAAAATACAAAAATATTGACTTGACGCGTTGACAAGGGATTTCTGGTGTGATAATGTTATAAAATGCGTATAGACAAATAGTTCGTTTTTTTGCGGGTTCTCCCGTGTTGCAATTTGTTTTAAAGCTCGAATCCATCCTATCATCCCGATTCGGTTTGTGTCGGGAGGTAAGCTTTTAATTCGGGCTTTTTCCTATCTAGGAGCATGTTTTACAAGGCGATCATTTGGCGAGGGGTGACACTTTTGCAGGGACAACTTGTTCAGTATGGTCGACGTCAACGTCGCACATACGCTCGGATCAAAGAAGTGATGGAGCTGCCGAATTTAATTGAGATTCAACAGAAGTCGTATGAATGGTTTCTGGACGAGGGATTGAAAGAAATGTTCCAGGAAATATCCCCTATCCAAGACTTTACCGGCAACTTGGTGCTGGAGTTTATCGACTACAGTCTGGGTGAGCCGAAATACGACGTGGAGGAATCGAAAGAGCGGGATGTTACATACGCAGCTCCCTTGCGCGTTAAGGTTCGATTGATCAACCGGGAAACGGGAGAGGTCAAGGAGCAGGAAGTCTTTATGGGGGATTTCCCGTTGATGACTGAAACGGGAACGTTTATCATAAACGGTGCGGAGCGGGTAATTGTCAGCCAGTTGGTTCGTTCGCCAAGTGTGTACTTTAATACGAAAACTGACAAGAACGGCAAAAAAACGTTTACCGCAACCGTGATTCCAAACCGCGGGGCATGGCTGGAACTGGAGACAGATGCGAAAGAGATCGTTTATGTACGGATTGACCGCACAAGAAAGATTCCGGTGACGGTTCTTTTGCGCGCATTGGGATTTTCAACTGATGCTGAAATTATTGACCTGCTGGGTGAAAGTGAGTTTTTACGCAATACGCTTGATAAAGACAATACGGATTCGTCCGAAAAGGCGCTGTTGGAGATATATGAACGGTTGCGCCCGGGTGAACCCCCGACGTTGGATAACGCACGCGGTTTGCTGATTTCACGTTTCTTTGATCCGAAGCGGTATGATCTGGCAAACGTTGGCCGATACAAAATCAACAAGAAGTTGCATATCAAGAATCGCCTGTTAAATCAGCGGTTGGCAGAGACGTTGGTCGACCCAAATACGGGAGAGGTACTGGCAGAAGCAGGGCAGGTGATAGATCGCCGTTTGCTCGACCGGATTTTGCCGATTGTGGAAGCGTCGGTGAACATCGTTGACTATAAGTCTACGTCCGGTGTTGTTTCGGAGGAACAAATCACTGTGCAGGAAATCAAAATCTATTCTCCCTTTGAAGAAGGAAAAGTAATCAAGGTAATCGGCAATGCGGGCGTTGATAAAAGCGTCAAACATATTACGGCAGCCGATATTATTTCCTCCATCTCTTACTTTATGAATTTGCTGCATGGGGTCGGTTCGACAGACGATATTGACCATCTGGGAAATCGCCGTCTTCGTTCTGTAGGCGAACTGTTGCAAAACCAATTCCGGATCGGGTTGTCCCGGATGGAGCGGGTTGTTCGGGAACGGATGTCAATTCAGGATGCGAATGCGATTACACCTCAGGCGCTGATTAATATACGCCCGGTGATTGCAGCGATTAAGGAATTTTTTGGATCCAGCCAATTGTCCCAGTTTATGGATCAAACCAACCCGCTGGCTGAATTGACACATAAACGGCGTCTGTCGGCTCTTGGTCCAGGCGGATTGACTCGTGAACGGGCCGGTTTTGAAGTGCGTGACGTTCACCATTCCCATTACGGCCGGATGTGTCCAATCGAGACGCCGGAAGGTCCGAACATCGGTTTGATTAACTCGTTGTCCACCTACGCGCGAATCAACGAATTTGGATTCATTGAAACGCCTTACAGAAAAGTGGACCCGGAAACAGGTCGCGTAACAGAAGAAATTCATTATTTGACAGCTGACGAAGAGGACAATTATGTAATTGCACAAGCAAACGTGCAGTTGGATGACCAGGGCAATTTTTTAGAAAGCTCGGTGATTGTCCGTTATAAAGAGGAGACTCTTATCTTACCGCCGGATCGCGTTGATTATGTGGACGTTTCGCCAAAACAGGTAGTTTCTGTGGCGACTGCGCTGATTCCGTTTTTGGAAAACGACGATGCTAACCGTGCGTTGATGGGATCCAACATGCAGCGCCAGGCTGTTCCGCTGTTAATTCCTAATGCGCCGTTTGTAGGTACCGGTTTGGAACACAAATCGGCAAAAGATTCCGGTGCCGCAGTGGTCAGTAAACACGATGGTATTGTGGAACGGGTCGATGCCGGTGAAATCTGGATTCGTGAACAATCGACGGTGGATAACAAAACGGTTAAGGGTAATCTGCATCGATATAAGCTGTTAAAGTTTTCTCGCTCAAACCAAGGTACCTGTATTAACCAACGGCCGATTGTATCGGTCGGCGAAACGGTTAAAAAGGGGGAAATCATTGCCGACGGTCCGGCGACGGACAAAGGAGAAATGGCGATCGGGAAAAACGTTGTGGTCGCATTCATGACCTGGGAAGGGTACAACTACGAAGACGCCATACTGCTGTCTGAAAAACTGGTCAAAGAAGACGTTTATACATCGATTCACATTGAAGAGTATGAAGCGGAAGCGCGTGATACGAAGTTGGGGCCGGAAGAAATTACTCGCGACATACCGAACGTCGGAGAAGATGCGCTGAAGAATCTGGATGACCGGGGAATTATCCGGATCGGTGCGGAAGTGAACGCGGGAGATATTCTGGTTGGAAAGGTAACGCCTAAGGGAGTTACTGAACTGACGGCTGAGGAACGTCTGCTGCATGCGATTTTCGGTGAAAAAGCTCGTGAAGTGCGGGATACTTCTGTACGGGTGCCTAACGGTGGCGCCGGCATCATTGTGGACGTGAAAGTGTTTACCCGTGAAAACGGAGATGAATTGCCGCCAGGAGTCAACCAGTTGGTACGGGTGTATATCGCCCAAAAACGGAAAATTTCAGAAGGGGATAAAATGGCGGGACGCCACGGGAACAAGGGTGTCGTTGCACGCATTATGCCGGAAGAAGATATGCCGTTTTTGGAAGATGGAACACCGGTCCAGGTAATTCTGAATCCGCTCGGCGTACCATCACGGATGAATATTGGACAGGTGCTGGAAGTTCACCTGGGTATGGCGGCCAGAGCGCTCGGCATTCATGTGGCGACTCCGGTATTTGACGGGGCAAGAGAAGAAGACGTGTTTGATACGCTGGAAGAAGCAGGTTTGCCGCGGGATGGCAAACATGTACTGTATGACGGTCGTACTGGGGAACCGTTTGAAAATCGGGTAACCGTCGGCGTGATGTATATGTTGAAACTCCACCATCTGGTCGATGACAAGATCCATGCGCGTTCGACAGGTCCTTACTCGCTGGTTACGCAACAGCCGCTTGGCGGTAAAGCCCAATTTGGCGGTCAACGTTTTGGCGAGATGGAAGTCTGGGCGTTGGAAGCGTATGGCGCAGCATATACCTTGCAAGAAATTTTGACTGTCAAGTCGGATGATGTGATCGGCCGCGTAAAGACGTATGAATCGATTGTGAAAGGGGAAAACGTCCCGGAACCGGGCGTTCCCGAGTCCTTTAAGGTGTTGATTAAAGAACTCCAGTCACTCGGTATGGATGTGAAGATTTTGTCGGGAGACGAACAGGAAATCGTTATGCGGGAAATCGAGGATGAAGATGATTCCGGCGAAAGACTGAATCTTAATTTGGAAGCGCGCGAAGTAAACGAAGATTAAGGGAGGTAAGCCCATTTGTTGGACGTCAATAATTTTGAGTACATGAAAATCGGATTGGCATCTCCTGAAAAAATTCGTTCATGGTCACACGGTGAAGTGAAAAAACCGGAGACGATCAATTACCGGACGTTAAAACCGGAAAAAGAAGGGCTTTTCTGCGAGAAAATTTTTGGCCCTACCCGGGATTGGGAATGTCATTGCGGAAAGTACAAACGGGTTCGCTACAAAGGGGTTGTCTGTGATCGTTGCGGTGTCGAAGTGACACGGGCAAAAGTTCGCCGTGAACGGATGGGGCATATTGAACTCGCGGCTCCGGTTTCCCATATCTGGTTTTTTAAAGGGATTCCCAGCCGGATGGGATTGATTTTGGATATGTCGCCTCGGTCGCTGGAGGAAGTAATTTATTTTGCGTCCTATGTCGTAACCGACCCGGGTGACACGCCGCTGGAAAAGAAACAGCTGTTATCTGAAAAAGAGTATCGGGCCAATCGTGAAAAATACGGCTATGCCTTCCAAGCGGGAATGGGAGCGGAAGCGATTAAAAAATTGCTTCTCGATATTGACTTGGATAAAGAAGTAGAGGTTCTTAAGGAAGAATTGAAAACGGTGCAGGGACAAAGACGCAACCGGGCGATTAAACGTCTGGAAGTGTTGGAAGCATTCCGGATTTCCGGCAACTGCCCTGAATGGATGATTTTGGACGTATTGCCTGTAATTCCGCCTGAACTCCGTCCAATGGTCCAATTAGACGGCGGTCGTTTTGCAACGTCCGATCTGAACGATCTGTATCGCCGGGTAATTAACCGGAACAACCGTTTGAAACGTTTGCTGGATCTGGGCGCTCCGGATATTATCGTGCAAAATGAAAAACGTATGCTTCAGGAAGCGGTTGATGCGTTAATAGACAACGGTCGTCGCGGCCGTCCTGTTACAGGCCCGGGCAACCGGCCGCTCAAATCCCTGTCGCACATGCTGAAAGGCAAGCAAGGCCGCTTTCGTCAAAACCTGCTTGGAAAACGGGTGGATTACTCGGGTCGTTCTGTGATCGTGGTAGGTCCGCACCTGAGAATGTACCAGTGCGGTCTTCCGAAGGAAATGGCTCTCGAACTGTTCAAGCCGTTTGTTATGAAAGAGCTCGTGGCGAAAGGTCTTGCGCACAATATCAAATCCGCAAAACGTAAAGTGGAACGAGTTTCGCCGGAAGTATGGGATGTTTTGGAGGAAGTGATTCGAGAGCATCCTGTACTGTTGAACAGGGCTCCTACATTGCATCGTTTGGGGATTCAGGCATTTGAACCGATATTGGTCGAAGGCCGGGCCATCAAGCTGCATCCGCTGGTATGTACCGCTTACAATGCTGATTTTGACGGTGACCAAATGGCGGTACACGTACCGTTATCGGCCGAAGCACAAGCGGAAGCCCGGTTGTTGATGCTGGCCGCACACAATATTCTGAATCCGAAAGACGGAAAGCCGGTGGTGACACCGACCCAGGATATGGTGCTCGGTTCTTACTATTTGACGATCGATCGCCCCGGTTTGGAAGGGGAAGGGCGTATTTTCTCCAATCCTCATGAAGCGATTTTGGCTTATCAGTCTGGGGAAATGGCATTGCACACGCGTGTTTGCATTCCGGTAAAAGCGCTCGGTAAAACATCTTTTACAGAGGAACAACAAAAGGGCCTCTTGATTACGACGATCGGGAAAATCATTTTTAACGAAATCTTCCCGCCTGATTTCCCGTACATCAACGTGGGAGATAAAAAGAACTTGCTGAAGGGTGTTCCGGAAGAATTCTTCATTCTGGAAAAGGGTGTCAATGTGAAGGAGCGGATTGCGGCGATTCCGGTGCAATCGGCCGTGGTGAAAGGTTTCTTGGGCACCATGATTTCGGAAGTTTTCAACTTGTACGGGACCACACAAACAGCTGAAATTCTTGATAAAATAAAAGCTTTGGGCTTCTCTTACTCAACCAAAGCAGGGATCACCATTTCCGTTGCTGATATCACCGTGCCGGCTGCCAAGCATGAAATACTGGCTGATGCGGAAAAGAAAGTACAAACCGTCACACAGCAGTACAGACGGGGTTTGATCACGGACGACGAGCGTTATGACCGGGTGATTTCAATCTGGAGTCAATCGAAAGACCAGATTACGGATGTTTTGATGAAATCTTTGGATCGGTATAATCCAATTTATATGATGGCGAACTCCGGAGCGCGCGGTAACGTTTCGCAGATTACGCAGTTGGCGGGTATGCGTGGACTGATGGCCAATCCGTCGGGTCGAATCATTGAATTGCCGATTAAATCGAACTTCCGTGAAGGATTGACCGTTTCGGAATACTTTATTTCAACGCACGGCGCCCGGAAAGGTTTAGCCGATACCGCTTTGCGGACTGCGGATTCCGGATATTTGACGCGGCGCTTGGTTGATGTGGCACAGGACGTGATTGTTCGGCAGGTCGATTGCGGCACCGATAAAGGGGTTATAGTTAGTGAAATCCGTGACGGGAAAGAGGTCATTGAGGATCTATTTGATCGGATCAATGGACGAACCGCGTTTGAAACGATCAGACATCCTGAAACCGGTGAAGTGATCGTCGCGCGCAATGAGCTGATATCAGATTTTGCTGCGCGTCGTATTGTGGATGCGGGGATTACTAAGGTACGGATTCGGTCTGTATTAGCTTGCCGGACGAAACACGGTGTTTGCATCAAATGTTACGGACGCAACTTGGCGACCGGCAAAATGGTAGAGATCGGGGAAGCGGTAGGGATTATCGCGGCTCAATCGATCGGGGAACCAGGTACTCAGTTGACGATGCGTACGTTCCATACCGGCGGTGTTGCTGGTGATGACATTACGCAAGGTTTGCCTCGGATTCAGGAGTTGTTCGAAGCGCGTAACCCGAAAGGTCAAGCGATTATCACCGAAATAGATGGGGAAGTAACAGATATTCGCGAAGTTAAAGACAAACGGGAAATCGTCATAACGAGCGAAGCGGAAGAGAAAGTGTATGCAGTGCCCTATGGTTCCCGTATTCGAGTAAACGCAGGGGATAAAGTCGAAACAGGCGATGAGTTGACAGAAGGCTCTGTTGACCCGAAAGAGATGCTGAAGGTAAAAGGGATGCGCGGTGTGCAGAATTACTTGTTGCGAGAAGTGCAACGGGTATATCGTTTGCAGGGTGTGGATATCAACGATAAGCATATTGAAGTGATGGTTCGCCAAATGCTTCGTAAAATCCGCGTTATCGATAACGGGGATACCGATTTGCTGCCGGGAACCTATGTGGATATTCATGAGTTTGAAGAAGCCAATCTGGAAGCGCTGCTTCAGGATAAAAATCCGGCAATCGGTCGACCGGCTCTGCTAGGTATTACGAAAGCGTCTCTGGAAACCGATTCCTTCCTGTCGGCTGCATCTTTCCAGGAAACGACTAGGGTGTTGACAGAAGCGGCCATTAAAGGAAAGGTAGACCGTCTCCTTGGCTTGAAAGAGAACGTGATTATCGGAAAACTGATTCCGGCAGGCACAGGTATGTCCCGTTACCGAAGCATCCGTTTAGAAGGTGAAGAGGACGTAGAGGAACAGTTGGAAGAACCGGGTGATCAGACGGAACCGGTTCGCGAAGTCGAAACGGTTGTGGAATAACAAGAGTGAAATTGCCTCGGTGGAATCGCTTCCCACCGAGTGCAAACTTTCTTTTTGTGTGAGGAATTGATTGACACAGCCTTGTTAGGCTGATAGAATGATTAAGTGTGTTCAGGGTCCTTAAAGCACTTTGTTCGCGGGAGGAGTTGTCGAATGTTGTATGAGCGCATTCGTAGTGCCAATCACGTTGCAATTGGTACGAATCAGACAACAAAAGCCTTGGAACAATCTGCTGCAAAAGAAGTTTTTGTTGCTAAAGATGCAGACAAAAAGATCGTAGATCGGGTTCTGCGTCTGTGTGAATTAAAGCAAACGCCTTTTGTTTGGGTGGACTCGATGAAGCAGTTAGGGAAGCTCTGTGGAATCGAAGTAGGTGCTGCTGTAGCAGCGATTTTAAAAGACTGACAGATAAGATTCTGGTGCGGCAGCCGAAGTCGGTTGTTATTTGTTGTTTTAAAATGAACCGCCAGGCTCTGTGGGTTTGAAATTTCGGAAGGAGGTGTAGAACGATGCCGACAATTAACCAGTTGGTACGGAAAAGCCGTCAAGCGATTGAAAAGAAATCAACAGCCCCGGCTCTCCAAAAAGGTTACAACAGCTTTGAAAAGGAGCAAACGGATCAACCGTCTCCGCAAAAACGCGGGGTTTGTACTCGTGTAGGGACGATGACTCCGAAAAAACCGAACTCTGCACTGCGTAAATATGCACGTGTGCGTTTGACAAACGGAATTGAAGTAACTGCCTACATTCCGGGTATTGGTCATAATCTCCAGGAGCACTCGGTTGTTCTGGTGCGTGGTGGTCGTGTGAAAGACCTTCCGGGGGTTCGTTATCATATTGTGCGTGGTGCGCTTGATACATCCGGTGTAAAAGATCGCATGCAAGGTCGCTCCAAATACGGCGCAAAGCGTCCTAAAGCAAAATCCTGATTTTGAAAGTTAAATGATTGTACGTTTTCTGGAAAGGAGGAAGTTAAATGCCGCGTAAAGGTCCGGTGGCACGCCGTGAAGTCATGGCAGATCCGGTTTATAACAGTCAGATGGTTTCCCGTTTGATCAACAAGGTGATGGTCGATGGGAAGAAAGGGGTTGCTGAGCGTATCGTGTATAACGCGCTTGACGCAGTACGCGAAAAGTCCGGTAAAGACCCAATTGAAGTTTTTGAAACAGCAATGAAAAACATCATGCCTGTGCTGGAAGTGAAAGCTCGCCGTGTGGGTGGTGCCAACTATCAAGTTCCGGTTGAAGTTCGTCCGGAACGCAAAACGACGCTTGGCATTCGTTGGCTGGTTACGTATGCGCGTAAACGCAACGAAAAAATGATGGAAGAAAAGCTTGCGAACGAAATTCTTGATGCAGCGAACAACTCGGGCGCTGCTGTCAAGAAGCGTGAAGATACGCATAAGATGGCGGAAGCAAACAAAGCGTTTGCTCATTACCGTTGGTAAGATCGATTGCGTCAATATTAAGTACCTAAATAAGAAAGGAGGCAATCGAATGGCTCGTGAGTTTCCGTTAGAAAAAACAAGAAATATTGGAATCATGGCTCACATTGATGCCGGGAAAACGACTACCACTGAGCGTATTCTGTTTTATACCGGACGGGTTCATAAAATTGGCGAAGTACATGAAGGCGCTGCGACGATGGACTGGATGGTTCAGGAACAAGAGCGCGGAATTACAATTACTTCTGCTGCTACTACTGCTCAGTGGAAAGGGCATCGGATCAATATTATCGACACGCCCGGTCACGTGGACTTCACGGTTGAAGTGGAGCGTTCTCTTCGTGTGTTGGATGGAGCTGTTGGTGTGTTCTGTGCCAAAGGCGGTGTAGAACCACAGTCGGAAACCGTTTGGCGGCAGGCCGATAAATATGGTGTTCCACGTATTGCTTACGTAAACAAGATGGACATCATTGGGGCTGACTTCTATCGTGCCGTTGACCAAATGCGCAACCGTTTGAAAAAGAACGCGGTACCCATTCAATTGCCAATTGGCGCTGAAGATACTTTTGTCGGTATAGTCGATCTTGTTGAAATGAAAGCGATTATTTACACCGACGACCTTGGTAAAGTATCGGAAGCAAGAGACATACCGGAAGAAATTAAGGACAAAGCGGAAGAATACCGTGGCCGATTGCTGGAAGCAGTGGCTGAGGTTGATGAAGATCTGATGATGAAGTATCTCGAAGGCGAAGAAATGACGCTGGAAGAAATTAAGGCCGCTCTTCGCAAAGGTACCATCAGCGGTCAAATTGTTCCGGTTCTGTGCGGATCTTCCTATAAGAACAAAGGTGTTCAACCGATGCTGGATGCGGTTGTCGATTATTTGCCGGCTCCAACAGATGTTCCGGCGATCAAGGGTGTTAAAGAAGATGGAACGGAAACCTCTCGTCCTTCAAGTGACGCAGAACCGTTTGCCGCTTTGGCATTCAAGATTATGACCGACCCGTATGTTGGTAAGCTCGCCTTCTTCCGTGTTTACTCCGGCGTGCTTAACTCCGGTTCATACGTGTTGAACTCCACCAAAAACAAACGGGAACGTATCGGCCGTATTCTCCAGATGCATGCAAACCACCGTGAAGAGATTTCTACGGTATATGCGGGTGATATCGCGGCTGCCGTTGGCCTGAAAGATACTACAACCGGAGATACGCTCTGTGATGAAAAGAACATTGTAATTCTTGAGTCCATGGAATTTCCGGAACCCGTTATTGATGTCGCGATTGAACCTAAGACAAAAGCGGATCAGGACAAAATGGGTCTTGCACTTGCCAAACTTGCGGAGGAAGATCCTACATTTAAAACTCACACAGACCAAGAAACCGGACAAACGATTATTTCCGGAATGGGTGAACTTCACCTGGAAATTATCGTAGACCGTTTGTTGCGCGAGTTTAAAGTGGAGGCGAACGTAGGTAAGCCGCAGGTTGCATACAAGGAAACCATTAAAGGCCGCACTAAGGTCGAAGGTAAGTTTGTTCGCCAATCAGGTGGTAAAGGACAATACGGGCACGTATGGCTTGAGCTTGAACCGCTTGAACGTGGGCAAGGCTATATCTTTGAAAACAAAATTGTCGGTGGTGTAGTTCCGAGAGAATATATTCCGGCTGTTGACGAAGGTGTACAGGAAGCGATGGAAAACGGAGTCCTTGCAGGTTATCCGTTGATCGATATGAAAGTTACCATTGTTGACGGTTCATACCACGATGTAGACTCCTCGGAAATGGCGTTTAAGATTGCCGGTTCCATGGCGTTGAAAGCGGGTGTGTTAAAAGCCGATCCGGTCATTCTTGAACCGATCATGAAGGTTGAAGTAACAGTACCGGAAGAATACATGGGCGACATCATGGGTGATATCAACTCCCGACGCGGACGCATTGAAGGTATGGAGGCGGTTGGCGGCGGGCAAGTCATTCGTGGATACGTGCCTCTTTCTGAGATGTTTGGTTATGCGACCTCCTTGCGTTCTCGTACGCAGGGTCGCGGGAACTATTCAATGGAATTTTATTCCTATGAGGAAGTTCCGAAGAGCATCGCGCAAGAGATTATTTCCAAAAACAAGGGCTAATGTCCCGGATTAAAGTGAGGAGTGAACAAAAATGGCAAAAGCTAAATTTGAACGTACAAAGCCGCACGTTAACATCGGTACGATCGGTCACGTTGACCACGGTAAAACCACTTTGACTGCTGCGATCACCACTGTTCTTGCGAGCCGCGGCCAAGCGCAAGCTATGGCTTATGACGCAATTGACAAGGCGCCGGAAGAGCGTGAACGCGGTATTACGATCAACACCGCTCACGTGGAATACGAAACGGCTAACCGTCACTATGCACACGTTGACTGTCCGGGCCACGCTGACTATGTGAAAAACATGATCACCGGTGCTGCTCAAATGGACGGCGCTATCCTTGTTGTGTCGGCTGCTGACGGCCCGATGCCGCAAACGCGCGAACACATTCTGTTGTCTCGGCAGGTAGGCGTTCCGCACATCGTTGTATTCATGAACAAATGCGACATGGTGGACGATGAAGAACTGCTCGATCTCGTAGAAATGGAAATTCGCGATTTGCTGTCTGAATATGAATTCCCGGGAGATGAAATTCCGGTTATTCGCGGATCTGCAAAAGAAGCTTTGGACAACCCGAATGGGGAATGGGCGAAAAAAATAGACGAACTGATGGCTGCTGTTGACTCCTACATCCCGGAACCTGCTCGTCAAACGGATAAGCCTTTCTTGATGCCGGTTGAGGATGTGTTCACGATTACTGGTCGTGGTACGGTTGCAACTGGTCGTGTGGAGCGCGGTGAAATTAAAGTTGGCGAAGAAGTTGAAATCGTCGGTCTTGCAGAAGAAACCAAAAAGACGGTTGTTACCGGTGTGGAAATGTTCCGCAAACTGCTTGACAGCGCGCAAGCAGGGGACAACATCGGTGCGCTTCTGCGCGGTGTTGAACGTAAAGAAATTGAGCGCGGTCAGGTTCTTGTTAAGCCGGGTTCTATCAAACCTCACACTAGTTTCAGAGCAGAAGTATACGTGTTGACAAAAGAAGAAGGTGGACGTCACACCCCGTTCTTCAACGGCTACCGTCCGCAGTTTTATGTTCGTACGACCGACGTTACCGGTGTTGTTAAACTTCCTGCCGGCACGGAAATGGTGATGCCTGGCGACAACATCACAGTCGATGTTGAATTGATCGCTCCGATCGCTTTGGAAGAAGGTACCCGCTTTGCCATTCGTGAAGGTGGACGCACTGTGGGAGCCGGTGTAGTAGTTTCCATCTCCAAGTAACAAAAGCATAGAATCCGGGTCAAAGACCCGGATTTTTTCTTTAAATAGAATTTTATGATAAAATTCGAGATTTGCCAAAAAAAGATTGTGTTTTTGTCTTTTTTTATGTATAATTTCGTATTGTGGTCTTAGACTGCGATGATGCGAAAGGTTGCTGATGCACCGTCATATAGCCATATGCGGGGCCAATCAGGTTAATTTTCGCGGAGTATGTCCATCAAATGGGCGATAAAGGAGGGAATTCATATGGCAAAGCAAAAAATCCGCATTCGCTTGAAAGCATTCGATCATCAAGTGCTTGACACCTCTGCTGAAAAGATTGTTGAGACAGCGAAACGCTCCGGAGCATCTGTATCGGGTCCGATCCCGCTTCCGACTGAGAAGCAGGTATATACGATCCTTCGTGCGCCGCACAAGTACAAAGATGCACGTGAGCAATTCGAAATGCGGACGCACAAGCGGTTAATTGATATTGTGAATCCAACACCGCAAACTGTGGATGCTTTGATGCGTTTAGATTTGCCGTCTGGCGTAGACATCGAAATCAAATTGTAATGCAGATACGAAACACCCGAGTAAGTTGATTTGGGGTGCAGCGTGTCAGAATCCTCTGTCCCTCGCCTTTGGGGAGAATGATTCGATAAATTGGAGGTGCGATTAATGAAAGGCATTTTAGGACGCAAGTTGGGAATGACGCAGTATTTTAAAGAAGATGGAACGTGTATTCCGGTAACGGTTATCGAAGCGGGTCCGTGTGTAGTGATGCAAAAGAAAGATTTGCAAAACGACGGATATGAAGCCGTGCAAATTGGCTTTGCAGATAAAAAGCGCGCGAATAAGCCGGCAACAGGCCATGCAGCAAAAGCACAAACAACTCCGAAACGGTATGTCCGCGAATTACGCGGGGTTGATTTAACGCAATATGAAGTAGGCCAAGTGTTGAAGGCGGATGTGTTTGAAGCGGGCGAAACGGTTGACGTAGTCGGCGTTTCAAAGGGCAAGGGGTTTGCAGGGGCGATTAAGCGCCACAACCAATCTCGTGGTCCAATGACGCACGGTTCTCGTTATCATCGTGGTCCCGGTTCACTTGGTTCGATCAATCCGAACCGTGTGTTTAAAGGGCAAACGCTGCCCGGCCGGATGGGTGGAGAACGTGTAACGGTGCAAAACCTGGAGATCGTGAAAGTGGATACCGATCGCAATTTGTTGCTTGTAAAAGGCTCCGTACCGGGCCCGAAAAACACGTTTGTGACTGTAAAATCAGCTATTAAGTCGGGTAAATAATCCGTCTAGAAAGGAGGAATCGTTTATGCCGAAAGTTCCAGTTTTAAATTTGGAAGGGAAGCAAGTGGGTGAAATTGAACTTGCTGATTCTGTTTTCGGAATTGAACCGAATAAACATGTGCTGCACGAAGCGGTTGTTATGCAGCTGGCTAGCTTGCGCCGCGGTACACATGACGTAAAAAACCGTTCGGAAGTTAGAGGCGGCGGCCGGAAGCCGTGGCGACAAAAGGGAACAGGTCGGGCTCGCCAAGGTTCCATTCGTGCTCCACAGTGGGTTGGCGGAGGAACCGTGTTTGGACCGACACCTCGCTCCTATGCGTACAAACTTCCGAAAAAAGTACGCCGTTTGGCTATCAAATCTGCATTGTCGTCGAAAGTAAACGAAAATGCGATCATTGTGCTCGATTCATTGGATTTTGACGCACCGAAAACAAAAGAAATGGTTCAAGTGCTGAAAAACATCAATGCAGATAAAAAAGCACTCGTTGTAGGTCTTGAGAGCAATACAAACGCAGAGTTGTCTGCTCGCAATATTCCGGGCGTAAAGTTTGTAGAAGCAACCGGCATTAACGTTTATGATTTGTTGAATCACGGCTCTTTGGTGATTTCCAAAGATGCGGTTGCAAAAGTGGAGGAGGTGTTCGCGTAATGAAAAATCCGCGCGATATCATTAAACGCCCTGTTATCACCGAGCGCTCCACGGAACAAATGGAAGAAAACAAATTCACCTTTGAAGTGGATCTGAAGGCGAATAAAACGGAAATCAAGAAAGCGATCGAAGACATTTTTGGTGTGAAAGTCGAGAAAGTGAACACGATGCGTGTTCCTGGCAAACAGAAACGTGTAGGACGCTATGTGGGCATGACATCCGAGTGGAAAAAAGCCATCGTTACCTTGTCGAAAGATTCGAAGCCGATTTCTTTCTTCGAAGGTGCGTAAGTCGTCTGGCGATCGGTTAAGTTTTGAATGCATTCTCAAGTTAAGGAGGGAATTGTTGTGGGAATTAAAAAATATAAACCCACGTCTCCCGGACGTCGTTTTATGTCCGTATCGACGTTTGAAGAGATTACCACCGATCAACCTGAGAAATCTCTCCTTGAACCGCTGAAGAAAAATGCGGGACGTAATAACCAAGGGAAAATTACGACCCGTCATCAGGGCGGCGGTCACAAGCGACAGTATCGGGTGATCGATTTTAAACGCAACAAAGACGGAATTGCTGGACGGGTAGCGACTATTGAGTACGATCCGAACCGTTCCGCAAATATCGCATTGATTAACTATGCGGATGGCGAAAAACGCTACATCCTCGCTCCGCTAGGGCTGAAAGTAGGAGATACGGTCTATTCGGGTGCGGATGCGGATATCAAGGTTGGTAATTCTCTGCCGTTGGTCAACATTCCGGTTGGTACCGTGATTCATAACATCGAGTTGAAGCCAGGCAAGGGTGGTCAGTTGGCTCGCGCTGCCGGTGCAGAAGCACAGCTTCTCGCAAAAGAAGGCGACTACTGCCACGTGCGGCTTTCCTCCGGTGAAGTTCGTTTGATCCGTTCGGAATGCCGAGCTACTGTTGGTCAAGTTGGGAACTTGGATTATGAGAATGTGAATATCGGTAAAGCGGGACGTTCCCGTTGGTTAGGCAAGCGCCCGACTGTTCGCGGTGTTGTCATGAACCCGAACGATCACCCGCATGGCGGTGGTGAAGGACGCGCTCCGATCGGACGTAAGTCGCCGATGTCTCCTTGGGGTAAACCTACATTGGGCAAGAAGACACGCAAGAAGAACAAACCGTCGAACAAATATATTGTTCGTTCCCGCAAAAAGTAAGCTGATTGGTTAAGCAAATCCAAAATATACGGATTCGGAAAAGTGATTGGGTCTGAAGGGAGGTACCTGAATGGGTCGTTCGCTGAAAAAGGGACCGTTTGTAGATGATCATCTGATGAGCAAAGTGGAAGCGCTGAATGCTGCCAACGATAAAAAGGTGATTAAAACATGGTCTCGTCGTTCTACGATTTTCCCGGAATTTGTGGGTCATACGTTTGCTGTTTATGACGGACGCAAACATGTTCCTGTTTACGTGACGGAAGATATGGTGGGCCATAAGCTCGGTGAGTTCGCGCCTACTCGTACGTTTAAAGGTCATGCGGGTGACGAAAAAGCATCCCGTCGGTAATTGATAGCCCGGAAAGAGAGGAGGTCTAGCGATGGAAGCCAAAGCTATTGCGCGCCATGTACGCATTGCGCCGCGAAAAGTTCGTTTGGTAGTCGATTTGATCCGTGGCAAAAAGGTCGGTGAAGCAATTGCGATTTTAAAGCATACTCCGAAAGCGGCATCGCCGGTGGTGGAAAAAGTTTTGAAATCTGCGATCGCAAATGCGGATCATAACTTAAACTTGAATGTCGACGATCTGGTGATCAGCCAAATTTTTGTCGATCAAGGAACTACACTGAAGCGGTTCCGTCCTCGTGCACAGGGACGTGCTTCTCGAATTCATAAACGCACTAGCCATATTACGGTTGTAGTGAGTGAAAAATAAACGAACAAGGAGGTACAAGGATGGGACAGAAGGTTAATCCGGTAGGTTTGCGGATTGGTGTCATTCGTGACTGGGAATCGAAGTGGTTCGCAAACAAAAAAGACTACACGGAACTTTTGCACGAAGACATCAAAATCCGTGATATTGTGTTTAAACGTTTGAAAGATGCCTCCGTGTCAAATGTCGAAATTGAGCGCGCGGCAAACCGTGTTAACGTCAATATTCACACGGCAAAACCCGGTATGGTAATCGGTAAAGGCGGCTCGGAAGTGGATGCACTCCGTAACTACCTGAACCAGTTTACTGGCAAACGTGTGCATATTAACATCACAGAAATTAAATCGCCAGAACTCAACGCCCAGTTGGTGGCAGACGGCATTGCACAGCAATTGGAACGTCGTGTTGCATTCCGTCGTGCGATGAAGCAATCGATCCAACGGACCATGCGGGCGGGCGCAAAAGGAATTAAAGTACAGGTGTCCGGTCGTTTGGCAGGTGCCGAAATTGCACGTACAGAAGGATATTCGGAAGGTACAGTGCCGCTTCATACTCTGCGTGCAGACATTGATTATGCGACATCTGAAGCGCACACCACTTATGGACGTATCGGTGTGAAAGTATGGATCTACCGCGGGCAAGTGCTTCCGACGAAAGGCGGCCGCAAAGCTGTTGAAGAAGGAGGTAAGTAATCATGTTGATGCCAAAGCGCACTAAGCATCGCAAAACGCATCGCCCGGAACTGGCGGGTAAATCCAAAGCGGGCAACGAGGTTACTTTTGGTGAATTTGGTCTGCAAGCCCTTGAACCTGCATGGATTACAAACCGTCAAATCGAGGCTGCACGTATTGCGATGACTCGATATATCCGCCGTGGCGGTAAAGTATGGATTAAAATTTTCCCATCGACACCGATTACGGCCAAACCGGCTGAAACCCGGATGGGTGCCGGTAAAGGTTCACCGGAAAAATGGGTGGCAGTAGTAAAGCCGGGACGAATCATGTTCGAACTGGCGGGAGTATCGGAAGAAGTAGCTCGTGAAGCAATGCGCCTTGCGATGCACAAACTGCCGATCAAGTGTAAGTTTGTAAAACGTGGAGAAACGGGTGGTGAGGCAAATGAAAGTTAATGATCTTCGTGACTTGTCCACCGCAGAAATTGAAAACAAAATCGATTCTTTAAAAGACGAGCTTTTCAATCTGCGTTTCCAACTTGCTACAGGGCAATTGGAGAATCCGATGCGGATTCGCGAAGTTCGTAAAGACATTGCCCGTGCGAAAACAATCCTGAGAGAACGTGAACTGGGGATTGGATAATCCCTTGATGGAAGGAGGATGGCAATGAGCGATACACGGAATTATCGCAAAGTCCGCGTTGGTAAAGTGGTATCGGATAAGATGGATAAAACGATCGTAGTGGCTGTTGAGTCGCGGAAAAAGCATCCGCTGTACGGAAAAGCGATTCACGTTACTAAAAAATTTAAGGTTCATGATGAAAACAATACGGCTAAAATCGGTGACATTGTAAAAATCATGGAGACCCGTCCGTTGTCGAAAGACAAAAACTGGCGTCTGGTCGAAGTGGTCGAAAAAGCCGTTATTCTGTAATCGGAAGGAGGTACTTCCATGATTCAACCGCAAACACGTCTTGTAGTGGCTGACAACTCGGGAGCTAAAGAAATTATGTGTTTCCGCGTATTGGGCGGATCCAACCGTCGTACGGCTAACATCGGCGATATTATTGTCGCTTCTGTCAAGAGTGCAACACCCGGAGGCGTTGTCAAGAAAGGCGATGTTGTAAAAGCTGTTATTGTGCGTTCGAAGCGTGGTGTTCGACGTGATGACGGATCGTATATTCGTTTTGATGAAAATGCTGCAGTTATCATTAAAGATGACAAAAGCCCGCGTGGCACCCGTATCTTTGGACCGGTCGCACGTGAACTGCGTGAAAAAGAATTTATGAAGATTATTTCTTTGGCTCCGGAAGTACTGTAAAGTTCCGTGAACTAGAGTGAAACCACATCCGAGGAGGTGTGCAGGATGTCGAAAGCAAAATTACACGTAAAAAAAGGTGATCAGGTAAAGGTGATCTCCGGTAAGGATAAAGGCAAGAAAGGCAAAATTTTGGAGGCATACCCGTCCGAAGGCCGTGTTCTGGTAGAAGGCGTTAACATGATTAAACGTCACACACGCGCCAATGCGGCTTATCCGCAAGGCGGCATCATAGAACGGGAAGCGCCAATCCACGCATCGAACGTAATGGTTCTTGATCCGAAAACGGATGAACCGACACGGACAGGCAAAAAGATTTTGAAAGACGGTAAAAAAGTTCGGTACGCAAAAAAATCTGGCGAAGTGATTGATAAGTAACCAGGTGAAGGAAGGAGGGAATTCCCTTGGCACGTTTGAATGAAAAATTTAAGACGGATGTTGTTTCTGCGTTGATGCAGAAGTTCGGTTATAAAAGCGTAATGCAGGTTCCCAAGATCGAAAAAGTGGTTATCAACGTAGGTCTTGGAGAAGCGATTCAAAACGCAAAAGCGTTAGATGCGGCCGTTGAAGACATTCAACAGATTACCGGTCAAAAGCCGGTTGTCACGCGGGCAAAGAAATCGATCGCTGGTTTCAAATTGCGTGAAGGCATGCCCGTCGGCGTCAAAGTAACGCTTCGCGGGGATCGCATGTATCATTTCATGGATAAGCTGTTTAACGTAGCGCTGCCGCGCGTACGGGATTTCCGAGGTGTTTCCCCGAAAGCGTTTGATGGTCGTGGGAATTATACGCTCGGATTGAAAGAACAGTTGATTTTCCCTGAAATTGAATACGACAAAATCGATAAAGTTCGCGGGATGGACATTGTATTCGTAACCACCGCAAAAACGGATGAAGAAGCACGTGAACTTCTGACTCAACTCGGAATGCCGTTCAGTCAATCGTAAGAATAGCAGCCAATTCAATGGGTGCGAAACATGGGAGGTAAAAATCAATGGCTAAAAAGTCCATGATCGCCAAGTCCCAGCGGAAACCGAAGTTCAGTACCCGCGCTTATACGCGGTGCCGCATTTGCGGACGTCCTCATTCCGTATTGCGGAAATTCGGGATGTGCCGAATTTGTTTCCGTGAGCTTGCATACAAGGGACAATTGCCTGGTGTTAAAAAAGCCAGCTGGTAATTTTGAAACGCAGAAAGGAGGTCATCAGTTATGGTAATGACTGATCCGATTGCAGATATGCTTACCCGTATTCGGAACGCCAATATGGTAGGTCACGAGAAGGTAGAAATTCCGGGATCTAACATCAAACGGCAGATTGCGGAAATTCTCAAGCGAGAAGGATTTATTCGGGATGCGGAATTTATTCCTGATAATAAGCAGGGAATAATTCGTGTTTTCCTGAAGTATGGTCAGGGCAATGAAAAAGTAATTACCGGGTTGAAGCGGATTTCCAAACCTGGTTTGCGTGTATATGCACAGCGAGAAGCAATTCCGCGTGTGCTGGGTGGATTGGGTATCGCAATCCTGTCTACTTCAAAAGGCGTTATGACTGATAAAGAGGCTCGCCGTTCACATGTAGGCGGCGAAGTAATTTGTTACGTTTGGTAATATAGCAGGAACGGAGGTGTGATGAATGTCTCGTATCGGCAGAAAACCGATCGCTGTTCCCAGCGGCGTTGAAGCGAAATACGAAAACGGCCTGTTTACGGTAAAAGGGCCAAAAGGAACATTGAGCCGTGAACTTCATAAGGACATGGTTGTTAAGATTGCAGATAACGAAATCAATATTGAGCGTCCGTCTGACAACAAACTGCATCGCAGTTTGCATGGAACCACCCGTTCCGTTGTGAACAACATGGTGGAGGGCGTTACAAAAGGATTCGAAAAGAAACTGGAATTGGTCGGAGTCGGTTACCGTGCGGCAAAATCGGGCAATAAAATAACTTTGTCGCTCGGATTTTCCCATCCGGTTGAAATTGTTCCCGAAACAGGAATTGAGATTGATGTGGAAGGCACCAACAAACTGATCATCAAAGGTATTAACAAAGAGCAAGTGGGCGCGGTGGCAGCAAAAATTCGCTCGTTGCGTGAACCCGAACCGTATAAAGGAAAAGGGATTAGGTACGAGAACGAAGTCGTTCGCCGCAAAGTGGGTAAAACCGGTAAGAAATAATCCACTTTCCGTATGAAGGGAGTGAAATTAATGATCACGAAAGAAGATAAAAACGTTTCCCGGAAACGTCGTCATGTGCGTGTCCGCAAAAAAGTATTTGGTACAGCGGAACGTCCCCGTTTGAACGTATTCCGTTCCAACCAGCACATTTATGCGCAATTGGTTGATGACTCAAAAGGTGTAACTCTCGTTTCTGCTTCTACGGTTGATAAAGAACTTCAAGGTCAAGTTTCGCATGGCGGGAATGTGGAAGCAGCTAAAAAGGTGGGCGAATTGGTAGCGAAACGCGCTCTTGAAAAAGGGTACAAATCGGTAGTATTTGACCGCGGAGGCTATCTCTATCATGGACGGGTGCAAGCTCTGGCGGATGCAGCGCGCGAAGTCGGCTTGGAATTCTAAAAGCAAAGGAGGGAATTGCGTTGCGTATTGACCCGAATCAATTGGAATTGTCGGAAAAAGTGGTTGCCATTAATCGTGTCGCGAAAGTGGTCAAGGGCGGTCGACGTTTCAGTTTTTCGGCCTTGGTGATCGTCGGAGACGGAAACGGTCATGTGGGAGCCGGACTTGGAAAAGCGGCGGAAGTCCCGGAGGCAATCCGCAAAGGGATTGAGGACGCCAAGAAAAACCTGGTAAATGTACCCGTAATCGGTACAACTGTACCGCATGAAATTCTTGGTCGTTTTGGCGCAGGTAGAGTGTTGATCAAACCAGCTAAGGAAGGTACCGGAGTAATTGCAGGTGGTCCGGCACGTGCGGTTCTGGAACTGGCTGGAATTAAAGATATCGTGACCAAGTCTTTGGGATCTTCAAACGCCATGAACATGGTGAATGCGACTATTGATGGCTTAAAACGTCTTAAGCGTCCGGAAGAAGTTGCAAAACTGCGCGGAAAGACAGTAGAAGAGTTATTGGGTTAAGGAGGGGAACACCGTGACGAAAAAATTGGAGATCACCCTCAAACGCAGTTTGATTGGCCGACCGGAAAATCAACGTATAACCGTAAAGACGCTGGGCCTGCGGAAAGTCAATCAATCGGTTGTACAACCTGACAATGCAGCTATCCGAGGAATGGTGAACAAAATCAACCATCTCGTTGAAGTGAAAGAAATCTCGGAATAAACGAGAAATGTAAGTTCGAGGAGGTGTTTGTATGAAACTGCATGAACTCAGCCCTGCAGAAGGTGCGAAATCAACGAGAAAACGCGTGGGACGAGGGATCGGTTCCGGTCTTGGAAAAACGTCTGGCCGTGGCCATAAAGGACAAAAGGCACGTTCGGGCGGCGGTGTGCGTCCTGGTTTCGAAGGCGGCCAAACTCCATTGTTTAGACGTTTGCCAAAACGCGGCTTTACCAATGCGCCGTTTAAGAAGGAACTAACAGAAGTCAATGTTGCCAAATTGAACGTGTTTGAAGCGGGAACTGTAGTAACGCCGGAAAAATTGATCGAAGCGAAAGTGATCAAAAATCTGAAAGACGGAGTAAAAATTCTGGGGCAAGGTGACCTCAACGTTGCGCTTACCGTGAAGGCTCATAGATTCTCCGCATCGGCTATTGAGAAGATAGAAGCTGCTGGCGGTAAAGCAGAGGTGTGCTAAATGTTCACTACTTTACGGAATATGTGGAAAGTTGCTGATATTCGCCGGCGTGTTTTATTCACGCTGGCCATGTTGGCAGTTTTCCGAATCGGATCATACATTCCGGTTCCGAACGTGAACGCAACCTACTTGGCGCAAATGCAAAGCCCATTTTTGAACATTCTAAACACGTTCTCAGGGGGCGCATTGCGTAACTTTTCCATCTTTGCGATGTCGATTACGCCTTATATCACCGCATCGATTATTGTTCAACTATTGCAGATGGACGTCATTCCCAAATTTGCGGAATGGGCGAAAGAAGGAGAACACGGACGTAAAAAACTGTCGCAGGTCACCCGTTATTTCACGGTGGTGTTGGCGCTCATTCAATCGGTCGGGTTATCCTTGTCGTTTGACCGTCTCGCGCCTGGACTTATTGTCAACAAAACGGCGTGGACGATCGCGTTGATTGCGATTACATTGACTGCCGGTACGACATTCTTGATGTGGTTAGGCGAACAGATTACGGAGAAGGGGATTGGCAACGGAATTTCCATCCTCATCTTTGCGGGTATTATCGCTGGGCTGTTTCCAGGCATTAATCAGGTTTACAACACCTGGTTCTATGCACATCCGGAACGATTGGCGATGAATCTGGTGTTTGTCGGTCTGATGTTGATCGGAATTATAGTGGTAATCATTGGAGTCATTTATGTTCAGCAGGGTGTCAGAAGGGTGCCGGTCCAGTATGCGAAACGCGTATCCGGTCAAACGGTGTACGGCGGTCAAACGACCCACATTCCGCTGAAAGTGAATGCTGCCGGTGTGATTCCCGTTATTTTTGCAACATCGCTGTTGATTTTTCCGTCTACGGTTGCGGCGTGGTTTCAACCGCATCCTGTCGCCAATTGGATTGTTGCGAACTTAAGTCCGCGATCTTGGCTCTATATTGTACTGGAAGTGCTGTTTATTATCGGATTTACGTACTTCTATACGAGCGTACAGATCAATCCTGAACAGTTGGCAGAACAACTGCGGAAGAATTCCGGATATATACCCGGCGTACGACCAGGCAAACCGACTGAGGATTTTATCGTTCGGGTTATGAATCGAATTACGCTTGCTGGGGCCTTGTTTTTAGCGGTTGTGTCTGTCCTTCCGATCTTCTTTATGGACGTCACTCAGTTGAATCTTTATTTTGGCGGCACATCGCTTTTGATTGTTGTAAGCGTAGGGCTTGAGACGATGAAACAAATCGAAAGCCAACTGTTGCAGCGTCACTACAAAGGATTTCTTCGATAATCAGAGAACGTTCATAAGGGGGCGGGATGATGCAAGTCATATTTATGGGGTTACCAGGTGCCGGAAAAGGCACGCAAGCGGAAAAAATCGTAGAAAGCTTCGGAATTCCTCATATATCTACGGGAGACATTTTTCGTGCCGCTATGGCAGAAGGGACTCCGCTTGGATTGAAAGCGAAAGAATATGTGGATAAAGGGCAATTGGTACCGGATGAAGTAACCATCGGCATTGTGCGTGAACGGCTAGCGCGGCCTGATACGGAAAAAGGATTCTTGCTGGACGGCTTTCCGCGGACCGTTCCACAGGCGGAAGCTTTGGATCGGGCGTTGAATGAGATGGGGCGCAAGATTGACGTTGTGATTCATCTTGACGTCGATCGAGAAAAATTGCTGGCACGTTTGACGGGTCGACGCATCTGCCGTTCATGTGGAGCGACTTACCACGTTATCTTTAACCCTCCCAAAGAGGAAGGAAAATGCGATAAATGTGGCGGTGAACTGTACCAACGGGCGGACGATTCGATTGAAACGGTAGCGACCCGTCTTGATGTAAACATCAAACAACAAGAACCGTTGCTGCAATTTTACAAAAAGCAAGGTCTGCTTCAAGCGGTAAACGGAGAGGCTGAGATTGGGGAAGTATTTTCACAGATATCTGACATCCTTCGAGGTGTACAATGATTGTTAGTAAGTCGCAAATCGAACTGGATATGATGCGGGAAGCCGGGCGGATCGTAGCGATGACACATCAAGAATTGGCAAAAGCTATTCGTCCAGGGATTACGACAAAAGAGTTGGATCAAATCGCCGAGGAATTTATCAAAAAAAACGGCGGTCAATCTTCTTTCAAAGGGTATCATGGTTATCCGGCTTCTATTTGCACCTCCGTAAACGAGGAATTGGTTCACGGCATACCTGGGAACCGAACGTTAAAGGACGGCGATATTATATCGATTGATATTGGCGTCCATAAGAATGGTTACCACGGGGACTCTGCATGGACATATCCGGTCGGAACCATCTCTGATGTAGCGGCAAAATTGCTTCGAGTGACGGAAGAATCTCTGTTGATTGGGATTGAACAGGCACGCGAAGGGAACCGATTGTCAGATATTGGTCATGCGGTGCAGCAGCATGTAGAAGCGGCCGGATTTTCAGTGGTCCGGGATTATGTCGGACATGGAATTGGCAGAGAGATGCATGAAGATCCGCAGATTCCGAACTACGGACCTCCCAATCGAGGAGTCCGGTTAAAAGCCGGTATGACGCTTGCAATCGAACCGATGGTGAATGTCGGAACCTATCATTGCAAAACCTTGGCCGACAATTGGACTGTGGTTACGGCTGACGGAACGTTGTCCGCCCATTTTGAACACACGGTTGCCGTTACGAAAGATGGACCTGTTATCCTGACGTGTCTGTAGGGTGATACGGGATGACGGAGAAACCGGGAGCGCTGATTGGACAAATCGTGGAAGTGATAAAAGGGCGGGAAACAGGCAAGTATGCGATCGTAATCGGAGAACTGGATGGGCGGTTTGTTTTGTTGGCTGATGGTGACAAACGCAAATTTGACCAACCAAAGAAAAAGAATATCCATCATGTTCGATTGACTGGCGAATTTGCAATGGAAGTGTTTGAGAGTATTCAGGAGTCGGGTCGTGTTACCAATTCGAAGCTGCGGTACTGCTTAAACCGATTTGCACAGCAAATAAATCCGGATGACGCTTTGGAAGAGGGGGGCGTAAACAATGGCGAAAGATGATGTCATTGAAGTAGAAGGAACTGTGATCGAACCTTTGCCGAATGCCATGTTTCGGGTTGAACTGGAGAATGGACACAAAGTTTTGGCGCATGTTTCAGGCAAAATTCGCATGAATTATATACGAATTCTGCCAGGTGATAAAGTGACGGTAGAATTGTCGCCATATGATTTGACGCGTGGACGCATCACATATCGGTTCAAATAATTGACTTGCTAAAAAGGAGGGACCCGCGATGAAAGTAAGACCGTCTGTAAAACCGATCTGCGAAAAATGTAAAATTATTCGCCGTAAAGGTGCGGTCATGGTCATCTGCGAAAATCCGAAACACAAACAAAAACAGGGTTAAGCGCAAAACTCAGAACCGTTAAGAGTCAGTAAGGAGACGTAGAGCGGCTGCCCCTATTCGGTGTGTGAGGGGTTCTATGATACTCCGAGCTGTTTGAAATACATTCACTAGTTGGTTTATAATCAAAATTTGAGATCTAATATAGGAGGTGTCTCTAATTCATGGCACGTATTGCAGGTGTTGACTTGCCGCGTGATAAGCGAGTAGAAATCGCTTTAACCTATATTTTTGGAATCGGCCGGAAAACTTCCAACAAAGTACTGGCTGAAACAGGAATCAATCCGGATACCCGGGTTCGTGAACTGACGGAAGATGAGGTTAGCCGGTTGCGCGATGTAATTGATAAGACTCTCAAAGTAGAAGGGGATCTCCGGCGTGAGATCGCTTTGAATATAAAACGATTGATCGAAATCGGTTCCTATCGCGGAGTTCGTCATCGCAAAGGTCTGCCGGTTCGCGGACAACGCACCAAAACGAACGCTCGTACCCGTAAGGGGCCGCGTCGTACGGTTGCCGGCAAGAAAAAATAAAGGGGGTAAACAGAAAACATGGCTAAAGCTGCTGGTAAAGCACGTGGTAAAGCTGCAGCTCGCACAAAACGGCGCGATCGAAAAAACGTCGAAGCGGGCGTTGCGCATATCAGATCCACGTTTAACAATACGATCGTTACCATCACCGATCCAAGCGGTAATGCAATTTCGTGGGCAAGTGCAGGCGGACTCGGTTTTAAAGGTTCTCGTAAATCCACGCCGTTTGCTGCTCAGATGGCTGCCGAAGCGGCTGCTCAAGCAGCTATGGAACATGGCATGAAAACGGTTGAAGTGTTTGTAAAAGGGCCGGGTGCTGGTCGTGAAGCTGCAATTCGATCCTTGCAGGCTGTAGGTTTGGAAGTTGCAATGATTCGTGACGTAACTCCGATTCCGCACAACGGTTGCCGTCCTCCGAAGCGCCGCCGCGTTTAACGGAGAAATCAAACGTTTGTCAATATGCAAAGCTTCGGTTTGGCATACCGGCGCGACTATATAGTATGTGCAGATTGACTTGAATCATTCGTATATAAAGTATAATCTCAACAGGAGGTGTCAACACTAGAATGGCAAGATATACTGGTGCCGTCTGTCGGCTGTGCCGCAGAGAAGGCGTGAAACTGTATCTTAAAGGTGAACGCTGCTATAGCGATAAATGTGCCATTGACCGTCGTCCATATGCGCCCGGTCAACATGGACAAACGCGTAAAAAAGTGTCTGAATACGGATTGCAGCTCCGTGAAAAGCAAAAAGCGCGCCGTGTTTACGGAGTACTGGAAAGCCAATTCCGCAGCTATTATCAGGAAGCTGCCCGTCGTAAAGGAATTACAGGTGAGACATTGCTTCAAATTTTGGAAAGTCGATTGGACAATGTGGTATATCGCCTCGGGTTTGCGGCTTCCCGTCCGGAAGCACGCCAGATCGTGCGTCACGGTCATATTACAGTGAATGGCAAACGGGTGGATATTCCGTCCTATTTGACACGAGTTGGGGATGTTATCGGAATCAACGAAAAAAGCTTGGAATCCCCGCGTATCAAAGAATTGTTGGAATCGGCCGAAACGAAAACGACTCCAGCTTGGTTGGAACGGGACCTAAATGCGAAAAACGCACGCATTGCCCGCGTACCATCTCGCGAGGAGATCGATATTCCGGTAGCCGAACAGATGATTGTCGAATTGTACTCTCGTTAATCGCTGTAACATCGGAGAAAGACGATTTTCCTATTGTGCTGGCATGACTGCATGAGTTGTCGAGAAGGAGGTTACTGCATGATCGAAATTGAAAAGCCAAAGATTGAGGCGGTTGAAATCAGTTCGGATGGAACTTATGGAAAGTTTGTGGTAGAGCCTTTGGAGCGAGGCTACGGAACAACACTAGGGAATTCGTTGCGCCGTATTTTGCTTTCCTCTTTGCCTGGGGCTGCAGCCACCTCGGTCAAAATTGAGGGTGTACTGCACGAGTTCTCGACGATTCCGGGAGTTGTGGAAGATACAACGGAAATTATCCTCAATATGAAACGGCTTTCTTTGAAAATTCATTCCGATGAAGAAAAAACTTTGGTGATCGATGTTGAGGGACCCAAAGTGGTTACGGCTGCCGACATTCAGGCAGATTCCGATGTGGAAGTTTTAAACACCGACCTGTATATTGCCACAGTTGCGGACGGGGCCAAACTGTATATGGAGATCAAGGCAAACCGCGGACGTGGATATGTTCCGGCCGACCGAAACAAGCGGGATGATATGGAGATTGGCGTGATCCCGATTGATTCCATTTTTACCCCGATTTCCCGTGTCAATTACAGTGTGGAAAATACACGTGTCGGACAAGTAACCAACTACGACAAACTGATGCTGGAACTGTGGACAGACGGAAGTATTCGTCCCGATGAAGCGGTTAGCTTGGCGGCCAAAATCATGACGGAACACTTGATGCTGTTTGTCGGATTGACCGACAAGGTAAAAGATACGGAAATTATGGTAGAGAAAGAAGATGACAAGAAAGAAAAGGTTCTCGAAATGACGATTGAAGAACTGGATCTTTCCGTTCGTTCCTACAACTGCTTGAAGCGTGCGGGCATCAATACCGTTCAGGAATTGTGTGCGAAAACGGAGGAAGAAATGATGAAGGTTCGCAACCTCGGCCGCAAATCGCTGGAAGAAGTGCAAGAAAAGTTGGAAGAACTGGGACTGTCACTTCGTAAAGAGGATTAACTGTATATATGGATCCTGTGCGGAAGGAGGGGAATTAGATTGGCATATCGCAAATTGAATCGGCGCACCGGTGCGCGTCAAGCGCTTTTCCGTGACTTGGTGACCGATCTGTTTATCAATGAACGAATTCAAACTACAGAAGCAAAGGCGAAAGAAATTCGCTCGATTGCCGAAAAAATGATTACTTTGGCGAAACGCGGTGATCTTCACGCGCGCCGTCAGGTGGCAGCATTTGTTCGTCCGGAGGTGGCAGATGCAACCGGTAAACAAGATGTTGTGCAAAAATTATTCTCGGACATTGCTCCCCGTTTTACAGAACGTCAAGGCGGGTACACGCGGATCCTGAAAGTCGGACCCCGTCGTGGTGACGGAGCTCCGATGGCGATTTTGGAACTGGTGGAATAATCGGGAAGGGGGATGACGATCGGAGTCATTTCCCTTTTTTATAATTTGTCATAGCAAAACGGTGAGGTTATCGAAAACGGTGTCGTCAGGAGGGATTTTTGTGCGCAACATCAGGTTGATAATATCCTACGACGGCACCAATTTTCATGGATTTCAGACGCAACCCAAATTGCGAACTGTGCAGGGACAATTGCAGGAAGCAATCGAGCAACTTACAGGAGAATATGTACAAGTCATCGGTTCGGGCAGGACGGATGCGGGGGTTCATGCAGAGGGGCAAGTGGCTAACTTTCATACTTCATCTAAAATTCCTGTTGATAAATGGCCTCATGCGCTCAACGCCGTATTGCCGGATGATTTGGTTGTTCGTGCGGCGAGAGAGGTTTCTCCAACGTTTCACGCCCGTTTTGATGCAAAGGGGAAAATCTACCGCTATCAAATAGACCGAAGCGTTTTTCCGGATGTGTTCGTTCGCCGTTATGCCTGGCATGTCTCTTATCCGTTGGATGTGGGCAAGATGGCGCAGGCAGCCAGCCATATGGTCGGGTGTCATGATTTTACAAGCTTTTGCAACGCTGCCACACCGTTGGAAGATCGCAGACGTCACGTCACTGACATCCGGATTTCAGAGGCTGGCCATTTACTGCATGTAACTGTAAGTGGAAAAGGCTTTCTATGGAATATGGTTCGTATTATGGCGGGTACGTTGGTGGATGTAGGAAAAGGCCGGATTATGCCCGATGAGATTCCAACAATTATCCATGCACAGGATCGGACATATGCGGGGGTTACCGCACCGGCGCATGGCTTAACGCTGGTTCAAGTGGAATATGAGGATTGAGAAAAAGTTGTATGTTTGTCTCTTATTTATTCGCTTTTACCTTGACTTGGTTAGTTATAACAGCTAAAATGGTAATGTTGTTTAAACCCGCTATCCCACTAGCCCCGGTTTAAACTTTGAAATGTTGGGAGGAACAATTCCATGCGTACGACATACATGGCGAAACCAAACGCTGTGGAACGGAAATGGTATTTAATTGACGCGGAAGGAAAAACAGTGGGCCGTTTGGCAACTGAGATTGCTTCCATTTTACGCGGTAAACATAAGCCGGAATTTACTCCGCATGTTGACACGGGCGATTTTGTTGTTGTTATCAATGCTGAAAAAGTTGTTTTCACAGGCAACAAGCTGCAAAACAAAATTTACCGTCGGCATTCTTTGTATCCGGGCGGCTTGAAAGAAACCACTGCAGCAAACATGTTGAAAACCAAACCGGAACGTGTTTTGCAATCTGCTGTTAAAGGCATGCTTCCGAAAAATAGCCTGGGTGCCAAGATGATGACGAAGTTGCATGTTTATGCAGGTGGAGAGCACCCGCATCAAGCACAACAACCGATTCCCTGGGAATCGAAAAACTAACAGTAAAAGGAGGTAGCGATCTGTGGCTCAAGTTCAATACTGGGGTACCGGCCGCCGTAAACATTCGGTTGCACGTGTACGTCTTGTGCCGGGTGACGGCAATATTATTGTAAATCGACGTGAAATTAACGATTATTTCGGTCTCGAATCTTTGAAGCTGGTAGTTAAACAACCGCTGTTACTGACTGATGTAATAGGAAAGTATGACGTTCTCTGCAATGTTCATGGTGGAGGCATTTCCGGGCAAGCGGGAGCGATCCGTCATGGTATCGCAAGAGCGCTTTTGAAAGCGGACGAAGAACTTCGGCCTGTTCTGAAAAAAGCCGGATTCCTGACGCGTGACCCACGTATGAAGGAACGGAAAAAGTACGGACTCAAAGCGGCACGCCGCGCCCCGCAATTCTCCAAGCGTTAATGTATCAAGGTTTACAGGCTCTCAACCGTTCTCGGTTGGGGGCTTTTTTCATGTGCATCATTGCCCCGCACCCACAAAGCACCCACAAAAATTTCACAGCTCTATGAAGTTGGCAAAGGTGTCGGCTGTCCTGTTCTTGACACTCTCTGTTACGTGAGTGTAGATGTCCATCGTAGTTTTAATGTCCCTGTGACCAAGCCAGCTTGTACTTCTTTAATCGATGCTCCAGCCTCGAATAACAGGGATGCATGGGTGTGGCGCAGACCGTGTACGGTGAGATTGAGTGCAACCCATGTTTTTTGATAAAACTCTCCAGACCAAGCCAGGCAGGTGGTCTCGGGAACCAGAGTGATTCCAGATCGCATCGTTAGCTTTTTTGACTGGGAAGCTCGCCCGATCAAAAAGGGCAAACTGGCGAAAGCGACCGAATTCGGATACAAAGTCCGTATCGACGAGACGGAAAGTGGCTTTGTCACCGGATACCTAGGAAAACAAACACTCCGGGAAAGTCGCGAGAGAACATATTCCCTCAAATATCGACTTTTTCAGGAGTAACTACCTAGTATAACGTTTTGAAAATACTATAAGTTTATACCAAAATACGGTATCCCTGGTATAGAGATCCAGTCGGGAGAGGATACCAATGGCCGCCTACTATAAAAAACCTGTACTTGTACTTTCAGAAGAAGAACAGACTATGCTTCGACAAATCAGTCAATCCCGAACCGCCCAAGTTCGTCACGCTGAACGTGCTCGTATGATATTGCTTGATACAGAGGGCCTGAGTGTGCCCAGGATTGCTGCTCAATTACACACGAACGTACCTAAAGTAGACCGCTGTATTAAAAAGGCATTACAATTGGGCGTAAAAGCTGCGCTGGATGATCTTCAGCGCTCCGGCCGACCGGCCGATATTACGCCCGAAGCGAAAGCTAGGGTCGTTTCGTTGGCTTGCCAGAAACCCGAGGAAAAGCCAAACATTCAAACACTATAGCTTTGAGTTAAAAAAGCGGGCAGTTGAGATGAGATTAAAAGGCATGACGAAGAAGCAAGTGGCGGAGATACTCGGAATTGAAGATATCACACGGCTAAAGGTCGCTACTGTCTCATCCAAACGATTTTTGCTTAACATATAGACCTGTTCCTGCTAGGAACTTTGTCTACAGGCTGGGACCTGGGTTTTAACCATGGTCGTTTAGTCGTTGGCAGGCACGATGTTGATTGTAAAATGGTTTTTCTTCTTGCGTAGCTTCTGGCCAACTTGCTTAGGCGAGTGACTTGTCGTTTTTAGGAAACCGGCTTTGATTTTTTCACTCATTTGTGGATTTTTACGATCTCTGCCAATTCACGAGCGATCTGCGGGATGTTCAATCCTCGTTTTTTCACCTCGTGGATCATGTAAAACTCCCTATTCTTGTCTTCTCTGAGGAATTAGTTGGCGATACGAGTGGAATTGCCTCATTGTCCTTATCTTGTAAATTGTTTTTGCACCCAAGCAATACTGAATAGTAACACTGGAATAACCACCAACACAGTCAACATAGAAAATGTCACGGACGTAGATATCGCATGCGTTAATTCCTGCAGATTGGGCGCTACCCAAATGCTGAATAAGGTTAAAATAAAGCCAAGCGGGAACACAATCGGCCGATAATCGGACAGGTTCATCCATTGGGCGGCGCCAAGAACGGTCACGTAAAAAAATACGCAGATTTTCACAAACGCACCCAACACCCAAATGGCCATGAACAGCGCTTCCAAATGGGTGAAAAAATCGGCCAGGTTGATGTACCTCGCAAGAATCAGAAAGGGATAGGTAAAATTGCCTGTTATCTCTCCCAGGAGCAACAGTGTCGCCAGATTGGAAACAACCAGCGTCAGTATTACCGCTAATAAGGAAATCAAGATGCTTTTTGTCGCTTTTTTTTGATCAGCTACAAAGGGGAGCAAAAACGATGTGGTGATCCATTCGCTAAACCAGGTTTGCAGGACGAAAGATCCCGCGATAGAAGGCATAATCCCTTCTCCCATGACCGGAAGCATATTCGACACACGCAGATCAGGAAGGATTGGAACAATAATGAGTAGAAAAAGAGTTATAAAAGCGGGAAGAAAGAGATCGGCATACCTCCCCACAATTTCCACGCCTCCGCGTACGGCTATGGCACATACCAGCACCATACTGCCTGACACCACGATGAGCGGGGTATTAAGCAGGAATGTACCAACCACGAATTCGCCGTATTCCCGTACGACAATACCGTTGACATATAAATAAAAAAACGGAAATATGAACCCCATCATTTTTCCGGGAAACCGGCCGAGGATGCGTTCACATGCTTGGGCGATATTTTGGCCGGGATACATGTTATGGAGCCGCAACGCGACATAAACGGCAATCAGTCCGCTCAAGGCCCAGATCGGCGAAATCCACAGATCTTGTTTCGCTAATTTGAACGTAATCGAAGGTGACGTGAGAATCGCTGTAGGGATGATGGCCAAATACATCATCTTTCCCAATTGTGATGCGGAAATTTCCCCTTTTTCGATCATCTTCTCATCCGCTCCTTTCCGCGGTTAATTTCTCGAGAAATTTCACCAGCGGTTTGTACATGGCATCAATGAATTGCGTGGGCCCCGGCATTTCCGGATAGAAAACGAGCAAAAAAGCCAGAATCCCTCCCAAAACGGTCATTGCGGCAAAGGCGGTTTTTTCCCTTTTCATTTGCGTGTTCATTTTCGGCCATTCGTACAGGGGAATGAAAACCAAAACCGCTGCGATCCCCAAGACCGCTGCCCATTCCATTTTTTGATCACCTCTGATTCGGCTTAAAAAGGCTTTTGCCTGTCATTCCCGGTCTGGCAACTTTAGGGTTCGTCTCCAGCTTGACTTCCACATTCGGATATATCTCGTCCCAGCGATCCTTGTTTTGATTCCATTCTTTCGGATATTTACGGTAAAAAGTATCGGCAAAATTGAAAATGTCGGCGTTCATTTTTTTCTGCGCTTGTGCCAGGGCCATGTTCACACGATGTTTGATGTCGGATCCCAATTCTGTTTCCAATTCTTCGATATGCTTCGGATCCGCGAGATCCAGGTCCGTTGTATTTTCGACGATATCGTCCTGAGTTTCAATCTTGACAGTTATGCTCCAGTTGTCCCCGTGAATATGCGGAACCAATTCCGTATGGCTTCTTAGCAGTTGGAGGGAAACATGTCCTTTGGTGTTTTTCGGGGAAACGGTCACGGTGCCTCTTTTTACTTCGTTTCTCAGCCACATGATCCCCCGGGTTGCGCTATCGTTCATGCGCCCGACCAGTTTCCCGTTTTTCAATATTGCCGCTCCATTAATAAACGGAAACGCTTCCTGATTTTCTTGTTGGGGTTTGATTTCCACCAAAGGGATGACAGCCGCCTTGGCTCTTCCGGCCATCATTTGCGCCAGTTCTTTCATCGTGATATTCAGTCCTGTTTGCGACTCGGCCATTTTCCGCAACGCATCCGCAACAGAGCGTTCAATAGGGGGCTCAAGCTGCAGCACATCTTTCGCCGAACCTTTGCTGACGAATACGTTTGCGCGTTCCCTTGGAGCGGGGTGCCGCATCAAGAATTCCATCGGCCCGGCAAGGCCTTCTTTCGCCAAGCTTTCCCCAAAAATGAATACTTCGTCCTGCCCCCAAAACACCTTGCGAGTGATCACCTGCTGCAATTTGGATACCGCATCCGCCATGGTCGGTCCTGCCGCCGATCGAACGACCGATTTTCCGGCCCCCTCGCCACTGGTGTCGGACATCCCTGACGTCTGCTGAGGGGCTGACGGTGACGTAAGATATATTTTTACGGACAGCTCCAGTTGATGATCTTCCGTCAGATCCAAACCGGTTGCTGTAATGATCGCCAAATCATTCACTTCCGTTCGGTCCCAACAGCCGGAAAGCAACAGCGCATTAATAGAAAGGAAAAAGAGGAGAAGAACGGTTTTTCGTCTTGTTGTATCCATGAAAATCCCCTTCCGATTATCCCTCTTCATCCCCTTTGGCTGGACTTGGCTGTTGTCTGGGAGCCTGCCGATAGGGATTCCATTCTCCGGTCAAGTGTGGGCGTGTGTTCAACATCCAACGCGGAGCCCGCCAAAGTACATCTTTCAGGTCGCGGCCTTTCATCGGGGCCAGAGGAGACATATAGGGAACCCCGAAAGAACGAAGGGTAAGGAGATGATTCAAAATGACAATTCCTCCCAGAAACACGCCGAGAAGCCCCAGGAAACCCGCAAGGAACATCATGGGGAAACGAAGCAGCCTGACGGCAATTCCAACAGTGAACCGGGGAGCCATAAATGAAGCGATTCCCGTAATGGCCACAACCACCACCATCGGAGCGGACACGATACCGGCTGCAATCGCCGCTTGACCGATGACAAGTGCCCCAACAATGCTGACGGCTGTTCCGATTTGCCTGGGGAGTCTGGCGCCAGCCTCACGCAGCGCTTCAAACATGGATTCCATAAGTAGGGCCTCCACAAGGGCGGGAAATGGTACTTGTTCACGTGATTTCGCCATCGTTAATAAAAGGTTGGCCGGAATCATTTCCTGGTGATACGTAATGATGGCGACATAAAATGAAGGCCCCAGCAAAGAGATGGCATAAAACAGATAACGCAGCCAACGAATCGCCGTACCGACAACGTATCGCTCATAATAATCTTCAGGCGATTGCAGCAAGGAAAAAATTGTAACCGGAGCGATCAGCACACTGGGGGTTCCGTCGACTAATACGACGACATGCCCTTCCAGCAAATAGGCGCTTGCCACATCCGGCCGTTCTGTCGAAAGAAGTTGAGGGAAGGGGGAAAGAGGATTGTCTTCAATCAATTCCTCGATATACACGCTTTCCAATATGCCATCGATCTCAATCCGTTGTAACCGGCTCTTCATTTCCTCGACTAAAGCGGGAGCCGCAATTCCCTCGATATAGGCAATGGCGATCGTCGTTCCGGAATAGGTCCCGATGTTCATCGATTTGATTTTCAGGTTCGGACTTCTTACTTTCCGCCGCAGCAAAGCAGTATTGGTCCGCAGCGATTCGATGAATCCTTCCCTTGGCCCCCGTAAAACCGACTCGGCCGTAGGTTCTTCAATTGTGCGTTTTTCCCACTTGGACAATCCGACCGACAATCCTTGCTTTTCCCGCTCCATGAGCAGGACGGGATTCCCGCCGGATATTTCTTCGATGACATCAGCTACGGTTTTCACATGTTTTATGGACGAGACGGCGATTTTTTTACGAATGTTCGGAAGTGTATGTTCCAGAGCGAAATCCTGCTGAAGCGGTGCTAGTACATTTCGGTCTAACTCTTCAACATTGGTAAGACCATCGATGTAAATAAGTACGGCTTTTGTTTGATCGCCGATCAAAAAGTCATGAAAAATGACGTCGGAACAATCCGAATAAATGTCTTGTATCAGTTGCAAATTTTCATTCAATTTTCTGGATAGCAATGTTTGGGTTTGTGGATTCTTGCTTGGCAGTTCGGCATTTGCCGACTTTTTCCGGTCGGAGCGTAACAGATGGTTCAAAAATTTTTTTACATTGCCCATAGCGATCCCCTTGTCGTACTTTTATCATTTTATTATTGACAAAATACGGTTTCGTTAAAACAGCTCGGGCTTTTTAGGATAGTACCAAAGCGTAGTGATTTGAGGAATCCGAGAATCGAGAGGAAAGAAATGGGCGGCGACCACGTTCATTTATGATCGTCGGGCCGCAGTATCGACAACACTACATCTATCGTTGCACTCTCCTCTATGGCAGGAAAAAGTAACGGGCTGGTAATTATCTGGCTTTAACTCGGCAATTTTTTGTTTTCGTTTCATGGTATAAGATGGAAAATAAGTCTACGGGTACTTAATAGAGGCTCGGAATTGATCTGAGTTGAATTGGAAATTTATTGTATTATGTAACAACTCTGTGACATCGGTGTAACAATCGTGTAACAAAACTGGGATGAATACTGTATTGCTGGAAGAAAAAAATGAGGGTGCCCACCCTCAGCACCCACAATTCACCCACAAAAGTATGAAAGACCTTGAAACGGTATGAAAAACGAAAATGAAAAATAGTTGATTTATTAGGGTTTTCAGCCTCATATGAAATACCTTAAAACCCTGAAATAGAAGAACGGAAAAAGTACGGACTCAAAGCGGTTCGCCGCGCTCCGCAATTCTCCAAGCATTAATTGCGATACGTCAAACAAGCTGCTACCAGACACCCGTTTGGGTGTCTTTTTTTGTTACCCGTTTTGTCCACTTTCTGTCATGGTTTTGTCCTGCTTCTTCATATATATGTGAGAGACAACTACCCAAAGGGCACAAGTCACGCTTAGGCACCATAGGTGCCAAGTCGTGCTATGCACCCAAAGGGCACAAGTCTCGCTAAGCTGAGGAGGAGGAGCATGGAAGCTTCAAAGGATTGGCGGAAGATATCTATTATCGCGGGTACATTAGCGATCTTGTTGTTCTTTGTAAATTTGATCAAATCAGACATTCCTATCACAAAATTATGGACAGAAAGTGCTTCTTTATCTGGCTACACCATCGTGGTGGATGCGGGACATGGTGGTCCGGATGGGGGGGCGGTCGCCGCAGACGGAACAATCGAAAAGACAATCAACTTAAATATAGCGAAATACTTGCGTGATTACCTGCAGCAATCCGGGGCATATGTGATTATGACCCGAGAGGACGACCGTGACCTGGCGAAACCAGAAACCAAAGGGCTTAGCAGAAGAAAAGCGGAAGATTTGCGCGCTCGCCTGATGAAGATTAAAGACAATGAAGCGGATATGTTCCTGTCGATACACCTGAATTCAAATCCGAGCGGAGGGAAGGGAGCGCAAGCTTTTTACGATTCGGATGTGCCTGCCAGCAAATTGCTGGCTCAGTCAATTCAAGCCTATTTTAAGCAGGAATTGGATTCCAAGCGTGACATTGAGCAGCAGGAAAATTTGTATTTGTTGAGGCAGGCGGGAGTACCCTCTGTGTTGGCAGAGGTCGGATTTTTATCGAATGCGCAGGAACTTGAGCTGTTAAAAAAAAGTACCTATCAGAAAAAAATTGCGTATTCACTCTACCAAGGAGTTCTGGACTATTTCAGTAACTCGGAAAATGTAAGATAAACATTTGTGCGAACCGTGATTAAAGGGTAAAATGTAAACTGTAAATTTGGAGGTGAAGGATCAGTGGTTACAGAACAACAAGTTTTGGATGCTTTGCGTAAAGTGGAGGATCCGGAAGTCCATCGGAGCATTGTGGAGTTGGACATGGTTAAACGGGTAGATATTCAAGGCAGTCACGTGAATGTGGAAATTTTGCTGACGGTTGCCGGATGCCCGCTTCGCAATAAAATCGATCAAGATGTTCGTGCGGCATTGGCGGCGGTGCCCGGAGTTGAATCATATGACGTGGTCATTGGAACGATGAATGAAGAAGAACGCAGCCGGTTTGCGGCGAAAGTAAGAGCCGGACAGGCAGATCCGCTGCAGATAGCCGGTCAGCCGGAAATCCCCGCCCTTCTCAGGGAAGATGCCAAAACGGTGTTTATAGCTGTAGCTTCTGGCAAAGGAGGAGTCGGAAAATCGACCACAACAGCCAATTTGGCGGTTGCTTTGTCTCGGTTGGGCTACCGGGTTGGTGTGATTGACGCTGACATATATGGTTTTAGCTTGCCGAATATTTTCAATCTAGGAGACAAGCGGCCAACGCTTGTCGATAAAATGATTATGCCGGTACAGCAGGACGGCATCAAGATCATGTCGATGGGATTTTTTGTTCATGAGAACAACCCGGTTGTGTGGCGTGGCCCGATGCTTGGCAAAATGCTCCGCAACTTTTTTACCGAAGCGTTTTGGGGTGATCTTGACGTAATGCTGCTTGATTTGCCGCCCGGAACGGGGGATGTAGCGTTAGATGTGCATTCTTTGCTGCCAAAAAGCAAAGAAATTATTGTTACCACACCGCAATCCAACGCTACAGAAGTAGCGGCAAGAGCAGGCACCATGGCAATTCGGACGAATCATGAGATTATAGGCGTCATTGAAAACATGTCTTATTTTGAAGTGAATGGAGAAAAACATTACATTTTTGGCCAAGGCGGCGGCGAAAAACTGGCCTGCGAATTAAATACAGAACTTCTCGGACAAATCCCGTTAACGGTAGCGACTGCTTCGGGAAGCGGTATTTTTGCAGATGGCTCGGAACAGGCACGCGTATTTGAGAAAATTGCACAAAATGTAGCTGTCAAAGCGGATATTAAAATGACGGCAACCTCCGGCGCGTAACAATAACCCCTTGAATGAGAGCAGTCCTTCGAACAGCGGAGTTCTAAAATCTCATGCAAGGGGTGTTTTTATTATTCTTCTTTTTTCTTTTTTTGTTGATCGTCTTGGCCGCCGCCGTCGCCTCCATCACTCTGTTCGGACGATCCGCCGCTTTGATTCCCTTGCTGTTGACCATCCTGCCCGCCCTGCTGTTTACCGCCTTGTTGACCGCCTGTTTTGGAAACCCCAGCACCCGAGCGAATGGCTTCTTTTACAATATCCATAAAGATCAGTTTAAACTCGGGGTTTTGCAAGGATTCGGCAAGGATTTTCATGGTTTGCTGTCGATATTCAGGTGATTCGAGTGTAGTCAGCACCAGTCTTTGATAATCGGGCGATTTCATCAAGGTTAATATGGAATTTTGGTATTCTGGGTCTTTCATTAACTGTTTGAGCATCTTTTGTTGTTCTTGTTTGGATGCTTTTACCATTGTGGCAGCGAAGTTGGGATTGGTCATCTGCGCTTCCAGGATTCGCTTCTGTGTTTGATCGTTGTTTAATGTTTTTACAATCGCGCTGGATACATCCTGTTCGGTAACGACAAGGTTCTTTTTGAAGGTGGGTTCTTTCATTATATCAGTTAGCGTGTCTCTTCCTTCTTTGGAATGAAGGATATCAAGCATCATCGATTTGGTTTGGTTGTAATCCGGTTTTTGCTGTTGGTCAGATGCCTGTGCGTTCCGATTTCCTCCCGTTGAGCATGACGTGAGGCTGCTAACGAGGAAGGTAAGCGTAACGAACATCCACACATGGCTTTTCCTTCGCATGTAGAGCCCTCCTTTCTGTGCTTGTTCATAATATGCCTAGAAGTGAAAAGGCACATGCGGTAAGGAGAAATCCAATCTATGGGTTGTGAAAATGGGTGGTTATTGATTATGATGGTTTTGTTACGTTGAGGAGGATTTTTAATATGAATTTGAAAAAGTTTTCGTTTATGGTAGTTACAACTGTATTGGTGGGAATCCTAACAGGGATGTTGAATGCAGTGACCGGCTTATTTGCCAACTTGGAACTGTTTTTTGGATTTCAGGCAGGCGGGTTTGTATCGGCCACGGCGCTGATGGGATTTTGGGCGTATCTTACACTGAATTTTATTGTACGCGGGTTCTTGCCAGTTCGCTTTTGGCGTTGGCTGCAAGTGCTGGTCATTGTAGTCGTGTATATCGACTTCGTTTATATTCGATATATTACGGAAGGCCAGAACACAGGATCGATCTGGCCGTACGTATGGTTTGCCACTTGGCCTCTGTTGGTTTCTATAATTGCAGCCTATTTTAAAGTCAAGCAGTCAGGCAAAGATTCGTTTGTACCGGCGCTGTTTTTCATGTATGTGTTCACGATTGTCGAATGGTTTGTTGCCTTAAAATCGGGTCTGACCGGACTGACCATCATGATTGGCACCATCCTGCTTGCCTGCAATACGTATTTGTTGTTGATTTTGGGGCCGTTGTTGAGAAGATCGCCGCAATCCTCTCCGCTTGCAGAAAACTGATGTCTATTCCGTTTTGGATTTGGCGTTTGTTCCTGCGATCAGTTCAGAAACAGTGACAAATTGATAACCTTTTGCGCGCAGTCCATCGATAATGCGGGGTAACGCTTCCACCGTTTGCTTGCACGAATCACTTGCATGCATCAAAATAATGTCGCCAGGGTGGGCTTTGGACAGCACACGATTTACAATGGCGTCAACACCCGGATTTTTCCAATCAAGTGAATCGGTATCCCATTGGATTGTCGTGTATCCCATGGAGTGAAGCTTTTCCAGCACCCGTTTGTTAAAATCGCCGTTCGGCGTCCGAATCAGTTTTGTCTTGACACCGGTTACGTCATAGATGGAAGCTTCCGCTTTCTTGACTTGGTCATCAATCCATTCGTTGCTGTACTCTGAAAAGTTTTTATGCAGATTGCCGTGTGATCCGATTTCAAATCCCATCGACTTAATTCGTTTGGCAATGTCGGTGTGGGTGGCTGTCCAGGGACCGGAAAGGAAGAAGGTCGCTTTTGTCAAACCTTTCTTGTCCAATACATCAAGCACGGGACCGGGCGTTTTTTCTCCCCAAGAAATGTCGAACGTGAGCGCCACGACTTTTTGATCCGTATCCACTTTGTAAATCGCGCCGGGGGAACTGGGAGTAATTGTTGGCAAGGCGCCGATTTTTCCAAAGCCGGCTTCACTGTATAAAACGCCGACAAACAGTAACATTGCGATTGCCAGGATCGCCACTCGTTTGCCTTGTTTCCATTGAAAGGACCAAATTATATTCATAAAAAAACACCTCCGTCACTACACTTTCCATATCGATACATGTCTATGCAGTAGGGACGAGGTTATGCTGGAAATGGCAAAAAGCACCCACAGGGAGGAACTATGAACGCGTTTAAGATTATGGCGCGAAATCGAGGGTTTTTTTGGTTTTCGTTTTGCTTGTTTATTATTGGATTGTTAATCGGATTGGTGTTTTTTCAGCAGCTTCATGAAAAGATGCAGCCGCTCCTTCAAAATATTGGGCAGATCGCAGCGGGAGCAAAAGGAAATCATTTGAATTTATCCCTGGCGCTGTTGAGCAACAATGTCAAAGCCTCACTTGTGTTGATTGTGTCAGGTATTTTCCTCGCTATCCTGGCGATCGGCGGTATTGTCGTAAATGGGATAATGGTCGGGTACGCCGTTTCCATGGTTGGACAAACGGCTGCCGTGCCTGCCTGGTCTCTGGTTGTGTTCGGTTTGCTGCCGCACGGGGTTTTTGAAATTCCGGCTTTCTTGTTGGCAGGTTCCATGGGAATCAAACTGGGCTATATGTGGCTTCGTCCGATGACAGGCTTTACCCGGTGGCAAAGTTTTCGTCGCGCAGTCGGAGAGACTTTGTATCTGTTTCCTGTTATATTGCTGCTGCTCGTGGTGGCAGCAGGGGTGGAGGGATTTGTAACGCCCAAGTTGTTATCCTGGTATGTAAAATCGTAACAGGGACTCGCGTTTGGGCAGAGTCCCTGTTTTTTAGCTTTTATACATCATAGATGCTCTCAACCTCTTCCGTATCAAAACGGATGATCTGTTTTTCTTGCCCTTTTGTGAAAGCGACCGCATATTCATCAAGGGTGCGGCCAACCAGTTGAATGTTGGAAATTTCGAAGGAGTCCCGTAATTTTTCCTCAATCGTGCGCAGTGAAGCGGTTTCTGACGTATCTCCCAGAATCATTTGGAGAGCCGTTAATTGCGTCCACGAAAGAAGCAGCAATTCAAAATCCATCACGTTTCATCATTCCTTTCCTTGCTAATTGTAACTTCTTGGCGATAAAGATTCCAGTTTTTCCAGCGCAAGCTGGTTTACCCGGAGAATGGCTGGGTAACCTAGAGGAGACATGGGAGGAATCGTTATGAAGAAACAAGTTTCGATTATCGGTGTACCGCTTGACCTGGGTCAGGGGCGGCGAGGGGTGGACATGGGTCCCTCAGCGATTCGATACGCCAATTTACAAGAGCGCTTGCAAAAATTGGGTTGTCAAGTAACCGACTTGGGGAATGTGGATGTGCCGACTCCTGAATCGCAGCGGGTGGAACACGAAAAGCTCAAATATTTGAAAGAAATCGTATCGGTTTCCAATCATGTGGCGGAGCGGGTCGCTGCGGAAATGCAGCAGGGGAAATTTCCCATTATACTGGGTGGCGACCATTCCATGGCAATTGGAAGCGTCGCGGGCGTTACAAAGGCAAACCGGAATATCGGTGTGATCTGGTTTGATGCGCATGCCGACATGAATACAGAGGAGACAACCCCCTCTGGGAATATCCACGGCATGCCACTCGCTGTTTCGCTAGGCATCGGACATCCGGATTTGACTGGTGTGGCCGGATTTCAGCCAAAAATCCAAGCGAAAAACGTAGTATTGGTAGGAGCACGATCCATTGATGAAGAGGAACGCCTAATTATTCGCAGGTCAGGCATTACCGTATTTACCATGCATGAAATTGACAAATTGGGCATGTCGAAAGTGATGTCGGAAGCGATTCGAATTGCTTCTGACGGGGTAAGCGGAGTGCACCTCAGTCTCGATCTGGATGCGTTTGATCCGCGAGAGGCACCGGGTGTGGGAACCCCGGTGTTAGGGGGAGTGACATACAGGGAGGGTCACTTGGCGATGGAAATGTTGGCATCGGCCGATATGGTAACTTCGGTCGATGTAGTGGAGGTCAATCCGGTGCTTGACGTGGAGAACCGGACCGCGCGGGTGGCTGTCGATATGATAGGCTCCTTGTTAGGGAAAACGGTGTTATAAGTTTGGACAATTTGAATGAGAAGCTGCCGGTGACGTCACGGCAGCTTTTTCATCGTAACGGAAAGTATATCTTTTTTATTGGAGACGTGGAATTTTGCAGCCGGACTGACCGAATCGACTGTCGGGTCGTATATTAGAAAAAACATTGAAAAAATGGAACTCCTGGCAAATGCCTGTAATATTCTATAAAGGCAGCGACAGTCGTGATTCTTGTGGGAGTTTTGTTTAACAGCTTAGAAAGTATAAAAATGAGATATTCCATCACCATTTTTATACTTTCGGCTGTCGAAAAAAGCTTCCTCTATTAGACGCCGCTTCTTCTTGAATTGCTTCGGTAGAAGCCTTTTTTATGCCAGGTTCATAAGTAAAGCTTATTCTAATCATTTGAATTACTTATCAAAAGGAGTGTAGAGAATTTTGGAAGAAAGAAAATTGGCGTTGCAACCTGAAGAAATCCATGAACTAAACAGTGAATTGGAAGATCGTTCACCGCAAGAAATTCTGGAGTATGCAGTGAACAAAATCGAAAAAATTGCATTTGCTTGCAGTTTTGGTGCGGAAGATGTGGTGATTGTCGATATGTTGTCCCGCATCAAACCGGATACGAGCGTTTTCTATCTCGATACAGACGTATTGTTTCCGGAGACGTACGACGTGCGTAACCGGATGGTTGAAAAATACAATCTGAATCTCATTGCGTACCGACCCTTGCTGACACTTGAGAAACAGGCAGAGCAGTACGGCGAATCACTCTGGCAGGTGGATCCGAATCAATGCTGCAGCCTGCGAAAAGTGGAGCCCTTGCAGCGGGCATTATGCGAATTGGATGCCTGGATCACCGGGATTCGCCGTGAACAGGCCCCGACACGGGCAAACGCAGGGGTCGTTGAGATCGATCGAAAATTTGGTTTGATCAAATGGAATCCACTTGCCAAATGGACGAACAAACAGGTGTGGGACTATATCATCGCCCACCAGGTGCCCTATAATGTCTTGCATGATAAGGGATATCCAAGCATCGGCTGCATCCATTGCACAAGAGCTGTGAAGCCGGGGGAAGATCTGCGGGCAGGCAGATGGTCGAATTTTGAAAAAACGGAATGCGGATTGCATCAATAATTGATTCCCGGCAGTTTACCGGAATTTACAAGGAGACATTGGAGAGAAGAGAGGGTGTAAAAAATGGGGCTTGAATTCCCGCTGACCGGATTTGTTGTCGGACTTTTGGTGGGCTTTACCGGAATGGGCGGGGCACTGCTGATGACTCCCATATTGGTGTTTCTGTTCGGTATATCGCCTACCCTGGCGATTGGCACGGATCTGGTCTATGCCTCGATTACCAAATTGTTCGGCGCGCTGCAACATTGGCGGCAGAGAACAATTGATTTTTATGCGGTTAAATGGCTGTCAATGGGCAGCTTGCCAGGTGCTTTGTTGGGCTCTGGTGCGGTGCTTTTGATGCGGCAGCAGATTGACACGCACCAATTGAACAGTGTGGTCGGCAAAATCCTCGGTGTCACATACCTGCTCATCGTAGCCGTGATGGTGTGGCGGATTTACAGAGGCAGATCGAGGCGGGAACAGATTTCAGCCGTATCGCAACCCTCCAGGCAAAAACTGATTGTATTAGGTTTGCTGGGCGGTTGTATTGTGGGAATGACATCTGTCGGCAGCGGCACATTGTTTATGGCCTTTCTCACGTTGATTTACCCGATCGCCAGCGCAAAGTTGGTCGGTACAGATATCGTGCAGGCTGTTTTGGTGACAGGTGCGGCAGGCCTCGCCCATCTCTCAGCGGGGAATGTGGATATGGGCCTTGTAGCGCAACTGCTGGTGGGGTCGATTCCAGGGATTTTGATTGGCAGCCGATTAACGGTCCGGATACCGGATGCAGCGGTTCGGACATTGTTGATGGTAATGCTTTTGTGGTCCGGAATGAAATTGCTGATCTGACTTAGGGGGACGGAGAATTGAAAGATTTGATTGCGCCGCATGGAGGTATTTTGGTCAACCGAATTTTGCAGGGAGAGGATCGAGAGCGAGAGTTAGCAAAGGCGGCTGGATATCCGAAAATCCAGTTGGACGCCTGGGCGTTGTCCGATTTGGAATTGATCGGTATTGGAGCGTTTTCTCCCCTGCAGGGTTTTATGGGAAAACAAGACTACGATTCGGTGTTGGAACGAATGCGATTGGCGGATGGTCAGGTATGGAGTCTGCCGGTCACATTGCCGATTACCGCTGAGCAGTCGAAATCGATAAGGATCGGGGAAAAAGCGGCACTGGTTGGCGATGACAACGTAACATACGGCGTTATGGAAGTGATCGAGATATTCCGCTATGACAAACAGTGGGAAGCGGAAAATGTATATCGAACGACCGAGTTGGAGCATCCCGGCGTCAAAAAACTGTTTTTGCGCGCTCCGTTGTATGCAGCGGGTCCGATATGGGGGCTCAATCGAAAAATCCCGGATGCATTTACGCAATATTACGCGGACCCGGCCGAGACGAGGGTGCTCTTTCGAGCAAAAGGATGGAATACGGTTGTAGGGTTCCAAACGCGCAATCCGGTACACAGAGCGCATGAATATATTCAAAAATGCGCATTGGAGGTAGTCGATGGCCTGTTTCTCAATCCGTTGGTCGGGGAAACCAAATCGGACGACATTCCGGCCGATGTACGGATGCGGAGTTATCAGGCATTGCTGGAAAACTATTATCCGAAGGAGCGGGTTAGTCTAAAGGTGTTTCCGGCTGCGATGCGGTATGCGGGGCCGCGGGAAGCCGTTTTTCACGCCATCGTGCGAAAAAATTACGGCTGCACACATTTTATTGTAGGCCGGGATCATGCAGGGGTGGGGAGCTATTACGGGACATATGACGCACAGCTCATTTTTCGCGAGTTTTCAGCAGATGAGTTAGGCATTCAACCTCTCTTTTTTGAACATAGTTTTTATTGCGCCGCATGCGGCAATATGGCTTCCGCGAAAACCTGTCCGCACGATGAGAGCAAACGGCTGACCCTATCAGGTACAAAAGTGCGCGAAAAACTTCGCAAGGGCGAGACGCTTCCGAGGGAATTTACCCGACCGGAGGTGGCCAAAATCCTCAGTGAAGGATTGCGCGAAAAACAACTGGCGGGCAGAGAATGATATGTGACAATGGGGAATTGGACCGGCGATTCATTTTGGCAGCGAGGACCATACAGTCCTGGCTGTTTCTTTTACGGGAAATCGTTGTATGGGAAGGAAAAGAAGAGATATTATCGAATCATATGGAAGAGGCAGGGAACTATAGAAAAAACGATTTATGCGAATCGAACAGTAGGTGGCAAGGTTGCAGACATTTTGGAACGTAGTCGGCCAGTTTCGGATTACCGATGCGCTTGACATAGTAATCGTGGCGTATCTGTTGTACCGCCTCATCCTGCTTATTCGGGGAACCAGGGCAGTGCAGCTGTTGAAAGGAATCATAGTGATTCTGGTTATGACGGGGATTTCGAGCTACTTGAATCTCCGTGCTTTGAATTGGATTCTGGACAAGATCATTACAATCGGCTTGTTCGCGATTCCTGTCGTGTTTCAGCCGGAACTCAGGCGCGCGTTGGAGCAGTTGGGCCGAGGCCGTTTTTTTGCAAGGGCGTTTACGCTCAACAAAGTGCAGGACAATGAGGAGGATATTCGAAAAACCATTCATGAGATTTCAAAAGCGGCGTCCGTTTTATCGAAAAACAAAATCGGAGCGCTGCTGATCATTGAACGGGAAACGGGCATCAGTGACATTATGGAGACGGGGGTTCCGATTGGCGCGGTCGTGACATCAGAACTTTTGATTAATATTTTCATTCCGAACACTCCGCTGCATGATGGAGCGGTTGTCATTCGTGAAAATCAGATTGTCACAGCCAATACGTTTTTGCCGCTTTCCGATAATCCGGATTTGTCCCAGGAGTTAGGCACGAGACACCGGGCTGCCCTTGGCATCACGGAAAATTCGGATGCGGTTGGAGTGGTGGTATCGGAAGAACGAGGATACATATCGTTGACACTGAACGGAACCATTACGCAAAATATTGACGAACAGACATTGCGTCAGCTGCTGACCAGTTATCTGATGCCTGAAAAAGCAAACGCGTTTTCGCTTTTTGGACGAAAAACGGGGGAACAGTAATGGATTCATTGTTGCGCAACAACAATCTGGTTCGTGTGATCGCGTTCATATTAGCCGTGATACTGTGGCTTGTTGTACGCGCGGGCTCGGAAGGACCGGGGCAGACCACGATTATTGACCGAGTGACGGAAAGCATTTCCGGTACGGCAGACGTACTGGTTGATTCGAATCGCGTGTCGTTGGTCGGCAACCCGCCGGAAGTGACCGTCAATATTCAGGGGGAGCGATTGGCGGTTTGGCAGGCCAAGATGCAGGTCAATAAGATTAAATTCGTGGTAGACGCGCGAGGGATGGGGGAAGGCGTACATGAAGTTCCTCTCCGTATTGAAGGGCTTCCCTCCGATGTGACAGCAGAAGCCAAGACCGTGTCGATCCGGTTGGAACCGAACTTGACAAGGACGTTCCCTGTGCAATTGGTGATTGATGGAGTGGATCCTGCCGTCTTACGCGATATTCGTACAAATCCGTTGGATATCACAGTATTTGGCCCGGCATCGTTACTGGATCAGGTACAAAAGATACAGGCACGGGTTCCCAACAAGATTCTGGACGCGCCTGGCTCGGAACAAACAGTAATCGTATACGCAGTGAACGCTCAAGGAAAGCCGGTTAATTTGACGCTTCAACCGAAAACGGTTGACCTCGTCTATCAGCCTGCTGTGCAACGGAAAACATTCAGCAATCTGCAGCCAACTGTGAAAGGCTTGGCGAATGGAGAGCAGATTGTGTTGCCGACTGGCGGTCTATCGGTGACGTTAGAGGGATACGGGGTTTCCCTGATCAAAGTCAATCCGGCAGACATCCGAATCACGATCGACGTAACCGGTTTGGCACCTGGCAAATACGAACGGGAAGCGACTGTTGAGGTGCCGCCAACCGTAAAATTGGCAGACCCACAGCCATTCCGAGTGCCTATTACAATCACGGCATCGCCTAAAACTCAATAAGCGACGAAAACGAAGAAACGCCCAATCATTTGGGCGTTTCTTTACTAAATCCTACCCCCCAACGCAAAACCGCATACTTGCGATTTCCGGTGGGCGTTGCGAAAAAAATCATCCGTGGGGGATGTCAGTATCAGTATAGTACAGTGGTGTAACAATCGTGTGACAAACGTGTAACAATCCTGTAACAAAAATCATGAACTTCTTTTACACGATTAAACGGTAGCCAAATCCAGGGACCGCTTCAATAACGTCTTCGCCTGTAACCGACTTGATTTTTTTGCGGAGTCGGCTGATGCAGGCGTCGACTGCCCTTGTTTCAATCTCCACATTGTTAATGCCCCAGATTTTATCCAGAATCGTGTCTCGCGAGAGAACCTTCCCTTTTTCGTCAAGCAACAATTGCAGCAGCTGGAATTCTTTTTGCGTCAAAGACAGTTCCTTCGAGCCAATAAAGACGCGGTGCCGTTCAGATTCCATCAGGATAAAGGAGGAGGGATCGACTGTGTCAGCTGTTTCCGGTTGGGTGCTTGTGGGAGCGGTCTCAAAACGGCGTAAAATGGCCTGTACCCGCGCCACTAATTCAGCCACGCTGAAAGGTTTCACCACATAATCATCCGCCCCCGAATTAAAGGAGGAAATCTTTTCCACATCGGAATTTTTGCCGGATACCATCATAATCGGGACATTTGTATGTTCTCTGATCATCTGTACAAGTTGGATGCCGTTGAAGTCGGGCAGTTCAATATCCAGTATAATCAACGAAGGCTGCACCTGTCTGATAAGATCAGGCACCTTTTCTCCCGATTCCGAACAAACCACCTGATACCCCGCGTTTGTCAAAACAATCTCCAGCAACCGAAGAATGGAAGGATCATCATCTACGATAAGGATCTGTGCATCTACCAAGGACAACCACCTTGTCGAGTGAAATATGTTCTATGGGTTAATATTCCACGCCCGAACTTGAATCCCCTTTTTATTCGGCGGGCAATTTCAATAAACGATTCACTTTTTCAATCAAAATTTGATGATCCATCAAGGGTTTCGGAATGTAATCGTCTGCCCCCACTTCTTCTACAATGCGCTCCGCATTATCGGTCATCAGATGGGCGGACGCCAGAATAACCGGAATCGAATGGGCTGCCGGATCTTGTTTCAGCAAGCGCGTAATCTCAAGACCATTCATCGGTTTGCCCCCGAGTTCACTGCTCGTCAGCGAAATGTCCATGATAACCAGATCGACGCTGCCTGAGCGTGACAACGTTAAAATTTCGTCTACCGATTCAGAGATGATCACATTATGATTGCCTAGTCGCGTAAGAACAATTTGCATCAACTTGGCGCTAAGAATGTCATCCTCCACTAACAGTATGTTTTTCAAAATCTACCCCTCCCTGTTGATGGTAATGAGTCTGACTGCGGAAAAGTCAGACGGGTCAGCTGGAGTTGTTCCCGTAATAATCGTGTCAGCAACTGGTCAAGCTCTTGACTTTTACTGATAACTTCAGGGTGCAGCAAATCACCGTGCCGCATTGCCGTTTGAATCAAGTTTTCGCGGAGATCTTCCACCAGCGATCAATTGCCCTTTTTTGTCTGTTTACTTCTCACTCCTGTATTCACTCCTTCGGTCTGATACGAAGCAGGCTAACAGGCTCCCTATACATTATCATAAAGAGTCGATGTAACAGAACAATGATAAGTGTGTAACAAATGTGTAACAAAATGGATTATTTGAGTATGGACAGTCAAGTTGTTCCCTTTATCTAACAAACGCTGGATTAGTCGAAAGGAAATGCCTGAAATATTTATCGTTTTAAAATTACAACAAAAAACATAAATTCCTTTTATGTTTTTTGAGAGTCAATTGATCATCTACTGGTGAATCCTAGTTATTGCAGGAATTGCAGTTCTATGGGAGAATGTGCATAGAATTCTAGCACAAAGGGGCAATCGGAATTTGGGACGTTTGTTTGGGACGGATGGCGTACGTGGAGTGGCCAATACGGAATTGACTGCGGAAATTGCCTACCGGTTGGGGCGGGCAGGTGCCTATGTTTTAACGAGAGGAAAACAAAACGCGAAACTCATCGTCGGTAAAGATACGAGAATTTCAGGTGATATGTTGGAAGCCGCGCTGTTGGCCGGGATTTTGTCGGTGGGTGTGGATGCGGTTCGCGTTGGAGTGATCTCGACGCCCGGGGTCGCCTATCTGACAAGGGCGCTGCAGGCTGACGCAGGTGTGATGATCTCCGCATCGCATAATCCGGTGGCGGATAACGGAATCAAATTTTTCGGCGGTGACGGATTTAAACTGTTAGATCAGACAGAAGACGAGATTGAATCGCTGCTGCAAGGCGAAGATCAGATGCCAAGACCGATCGCGGGCGACATCGGTCGCGTTGCAGAGCGTTTGGATGGAATTTCGCTGTATGCCGATTATTTGCAGACCACTGTTGACAATCGGTTCGAGGGGCTAAAAGTCGTATTGGACTGCGGCAATGGAGCTGCCTATCAGGTAGCGCCGCAGGTGTTCCGCCAATTAGGCGCCGAAGTGGTGGTTGTGCATGCGGAGCCTAACGGGGTCAACATCAACGTAAAATGTGGCTCGACATATCCGGAAGTGGTGCGTGAAGCGGTGCTGGCGCACAAGGCGGATGTCGGACTTTCATTTGACGGGGACGCGGATCGCCTGATCGCGGTTGATGAAAAAGGGCAGTTGGTGGACGGCGACTATATTATGGCGATTTTGGGGCGTTCCTTGAAAGCGTCGGGCGAGTTGGCGCATGATACGGTAGTTACGACCGTTATGAGCAACGTCGGATTTGTCAAAGCGGCGAAAGAAATGGGAATTCAACTGGTACGGACGGCAGTAGGCGACCGCTATGTAATGGAAGCGATGCGGAAAGGCGGATACCAGTTGGGCGGCGAGCAGTCCGGCCATATTATCCTGCTAAAGCATAACACGACAGGTGATGGGATTTTAAGTGCGGTTCAATTGGTTAATGCGATGGTTGCGGAAGCGAAACCGTTGTCCGAACTGCGGAGCGTCATGCAGAGCTTTCCGCAGGCGTTGGTCAATGTCAGAGTGGGCAGCAAAGACGGTTGGGAACAAAATAAAGCAATACAACAAGTGATTCGGGAAGTCGAGGCGGAGATGGGCGACGATGGCCGTGTATTGGTGCGTCCTTCCGGTACCGAGCCGTTAATCCGTGTAATGGCCGAGGGGCCAAATGAACAAACGGTGCAGGAATATGTCGATAGAATCGCGAATGTAGTGCGTAAGGAGCTTGGAAAGTGAAGGGGCTGCAAGCTCCTTCTTTGCTTCCGTTGGGGTTTCACAAGTTCTAACATCATTTCGTATGTCTGCGGAGCGCATATTTGGTCGAACCGGAATAGGATGGGGTAATCAGGAAAGGGAGGTGATGGTATCGAGGACGGCGTGAATTTTTTCCAAAGGTAATGAAGCGCCTGGACTGCAACGGTGGGTTGCAGTTGACGCGGAGGAGGTTAGCGAACCATTCGGCGGGTGCCTCCCGGCAGACAATCCCTCTGCCGTAAAGAGAAGTTTCAAATCCGATGGGTGACTGTCGGGACAAGAGCAGCTCAAGGGTAAATAGGGAGCTGTCTGCACGGTCTTTTCCCTTATGGAGAGACCAGGCAGTTTTCTCGATTGAAAACCGCTTTTTGCGAAAAGCGGTAGATTTCGTATGCTCATTTTCAGGAGGTTTGTTTCCATGTGTGGAATTGTAGGATATATCGGGTATCGACAAGCCCAAGACGTTTTGATTCATGGTCTTAGCAAACTGGAATATCGCGGGTACGATTCGGCAGGTATTGCGGTCTATGATAACGGTGTGATTCGTCTGCAAAAATCAGTCGGCCGCTTGGCAACATTGGAAGAACGGGTGAAAGGGGAGGCGGTATTGGCTGGTATGCAGGGGATCGGGCATACCCGTTGGGCGACGCATGGCCGTCCGTCCGATGCTAACGCGCACCCGCACGCCGATGAGCAGGGCCGTTTTGTTGTGGTGCATAACGGCATTATCGAGAACTATTTGGAACTGCGGGAGAAACTTACGGAAAAAGGCCATATTTTTCAATCGCAAACCGATACGGAAGTGGTTGTTCATCTGGTGGAAGAAATGTACAACGGGGATTTGTTCCAAACGGTTGTACAAGTGCTGAAACAAATTCACGGAGCATTTGCGCTGGCTATTATGGCAAAGGATGAACCGGGAAAATTGATTGCGGTGAGGAAGCAAAGTCCGCTGGTGATTGGTCTGGGTGAAGGAGAGAATTTTATCGCATCCGACATTCCGGCAATCTTAGAGTATACCCGTTCGACCTATATAATGGACGATGGGGAGATTGCGGTTCTGACGGCGGACGGAGTGGAATGTTTTACATTTGAAGGCAACCCGATCACAAAAGAAGTATTCAACGTCACATGGGATGCGCTGGCGGCCGAAAAAGGCGGCTATGAGCATTTCATGCTGAAAGAAATCCATGAACAGCCGCGTGCGATCCGCGACACTTTGAGCGGGCGCATTTCGGAGGATGGCCAGCGGGTTGTGTTGAAAGAACTGAATTGGACGACCGAACAGGCGGCATCGATTGAACGGATTCATATTGTGGCCTGCGGCACGTCATGGCACGCAGGCCTGGTCGGCAAAGCGGCAATTGAAAAATTGACTCGCATCCCGGTGGATGTGGAGATTGCTTCCGAATATCGGTATCGGGATCCGATCGTACCGGATAACACTTTAATTATTGTCATTTCGCAGTCGGGTGAAACGGCGGATACACTGGCAGCGCTGCGGGAATCGAAACAGCGTGGAGCTCGTGTGCTGGCGATCACCAACGTGCTTGGCTCCTCTGCCAACCGGGAAGCTGATTATACGATGATTACCATGGCCGGGCCTGAGATTGCGGTCGCATCGACCAAAGCGTATACGACGCAGGTGGTGGTCCTCTATCTGTTTGCCTGCTATTTGGCGCAGCAGCGCGGTTCCATTGGGGCATCACAGGTGCCGGAGATTTTGCAAGCGTTGAAGGGGCTTCCGGAATTGGCGGAAAGAGTGCTGGAAACCGCACCGTCCCTCCGTCAGTTCGCGGAGAAATACAAGGACAAGGAAGACGCATTTTTCATCGGTCGCGGCGTGGATTATGCAGTCGCGCTGGAAGGTTCACTTAAGCTGAAGGAGATCTCCTACATTCATGCCGAAGCGTATGCGGCGGGGGAACTGAAGCATGGAACTCTGGCGCTGATCACGGAAGGGATTCCGGTGATCGCGCTGGTGACGCAGGACGATCTGTATGAAAAAACAGTATCGAACATCGTCGAGGTCAAAGCGCGCGACGCGTACGTGCTTACACTCGCTTGGCAGGGAGATGGAGAGATCGGCAAGTATGCCGACGAGGTGATCACCGTGCCGCGCACCATGCCGTTCCTCGCACCGGTGCTGTCGGTGATTCCTTTGCAACTGCTCGCGTACTACGCTTCGGTGGCAAGAGGCAACGATGTAGATAAACCAAGAAATCTGGCGAAAAGCGTGACGGTGGAGTGAGGGAAGGCATATTGAATACTTGTTTGTACATCTCTTAATATGTTTGCCCAAAGCCTAAAAAGTCTGCTTAAAGCTTAATATGTTTGCCTACGAGCCGAGCGAAAATCAGGTATCCACTCCTGTTTTTCCTCGGCTTTCTTTTTCCAGAGCAAATGGGACGCAAGTCCCGCTTCCCTTGATAAATCAGGCATTTCCCCGATTTTTTCCTCTGATGATCTTTCTCCAAGCCTCATTCTTTCCCTATGTTTTTCCCGATTATCACTGTCCTCACGGGCAAATGTACATCTCTTAATATGTTTGCCCAAAGCCTAAAAAGTCTGCTTAAAGCTTAATATGTTTGCCTACGAGCCGAGCGAAAATCAGGTATCCACTCCTGTTTTTCCTCGGCTTTCTTTTTCCAGAGCAAATGGGACGCAAGTCCCGCTTCCCTTGATAAATCAGGCATTTCCCCGATTTTTTCCTCTGATGATCTTTCTCCAAGCCTCATTCTTTCCCTATGTTTTTCCCGATTATCACTGTCCTCACGGGCAAACTATATTTGCTATTTTTCACTTCGTTTTTCAGAAGTCTCCTCTGGTTTTTACTCTGATTTGCATGCAGACTTTTACTGGTTTAGAGTGATAAAGTGAAACAGATGAAAGAGCGGGAAAAGCCTTGATACGATTTGGTTTGTGGAGAGGAGCGGGTGGGGGAGGTTTTGGGCAGACTTTTTTTGCGATGCACACCTGTATTTCCTCGGCTCTTTTCTTAAATCAGGTGAGAGGATTTATTGGGAGGGGAGACGAAGAAAATCCTTGTGGTACAAAGGATTCAAACGTTTTTCTCCTGTTTTTTCTCGATCATTTCCTCCGATTATCTGTTGCCCTATCCCGAATCTGTTTCCCTGCCTTTCCCCCTGCTCTTAGTTCGACTTTAATTGCTTTTTTGACCCCGTTTTTTCACGTCGTAATCCCTGTTTTTCCCAGAACCCTATGACGACTATAATTACATTGGTAATTTTTGGTATATGGTGTGGAGAGGCGGAGAAGCCTTGTGGCTGTAGGAGCGAGAGTGGATGGGGAAAGGTGACATGGGCGAGACGACTTTATTTTCGGTGCATACTTGTGTAAAAAGCAGTTTTAGATTGCCCACAGCCTAAAAAGTTTGCCTAAAGCTTAATATGTTTGCCTACGAGCTGAGCGAAATTTGGGGATCTACTCCTGTTTCTGCCTCGGCTATTTTCTTCATTTTCTAACATCTGATTTTCCCTTACCTTACGTGACTTTCCAATGCTCAAACCAGCTCAAACATGTTTGCCATATCTGAACTCTTGATTTTTACATACAATGGTAGAGTAGATAGAAGAACTGATGAGAAGCGGAGGGAGGGGATCAAGATTGTACGGGCATCAATTTTACATGGCTCCAGTCACGAAAAGAGTGGAGTATTTGAATGATCAATTGAAGGGAAAAACGCTGTAGGAAGTAGCCGACAGCCATTTTCTTGATATGGAGGACATCTAGGCAGAATTGAGCCGAGATGGTTTTTACTTTGTGCCTGACTTGAATCAATTTATTCCAATCGATCATGGAAATGTCGCATAATAAACGAAAAGGTCATAGAATGGGGATCCATTTATGACCATTACATAAACAACTGATAGGATTGTCAATCGGTTGCTATTCAATGTTTTTTGAAAATATTGAAAATGGTCGGGGGAAATAGTATATTTATGTCAATACAACTAAATAACCAAATCGCATCGTGTGAAAAAGGCAAAGCAACTGAAAAGTTGTGACGCAAAGCTACAGGGGCTAAGGTTTTATGCTATGTCAGCCAGCTACCGAAACTCCAACCTATTAAGGGGGAATGTGATTTGGAAAGTCGCGTTCACATGCGTTTAGATGCAGAAATTACGATGCTGAAGAAACGATTGATTCGTGTGAGTCAAGATGTGGATTGTTTAACTCACCCATATATGCTAAAAATAAGCCAAATGTTAGACGTGCGATTGAATGAGATCGAACGTATAAAAAAAAGTGCCGTTTTAGGGAGTTGTTGCCGCCAATGTAGGCGGTTTTTCATTTTCTTGAATGACTGAAAATGCTTGTGCGGCATGGGTTTAAGGTAGGTGAGAGTGTAAGGAATGAATCGACAAAATTCAAGGATTAGAAGGGATACACATAACCCTCTTAAAAACTCAAGAGGGCTTAACGGATCGGGAAATCACCAACGCCATATTAGGAGTAAATGAGCCGCAACAGGCGGTAAACCAGGCATGCAGGTCATTGGAGACAAAACAAATCATTAAACGTATTCGGCGAAAAGATGGTAAGCTGGGAAATTATTTATGCTCGGAGGGTATCTTGGTAGAACCAGTAACTCATCAAGAAAATGTGCGAGATAATGAATTGTCATCCGTCTTTTCTGAAGACAATATCAAACAATTCCTAAAGGAATTCCTCCATTCAAACGGTTGGGAAACGCAGATTGCATGGGGAAAAACTCCTGGAATTGACATAAATGCAATAAGAGGAACGGAACGTTGGATTATTGAGGTAAAAGGCTTGGGGACTTCTAATCCAATGAACGTAAACTATTTCTTAGGGGTCTTGGCTGAAACACTTCAGAGAATGGATGACCCAACTGCAAAGTACAGTATAGCGTTACCCGATGTTAAACAGTTCCGAAATCTTTGGAGTAGACTTCCTTTATTAGCTAAGAAACGGACGGGTATTACTGCTTTATTTATAGATGAACAAGGCACAATTGACGAAAGTGAATAAAATTCCTGACAGATGGCAAGTCATCAAATAATCGCACATAACAAAAGAAAGGGGAAATTCTCTTGGTTGATTAATTTTCTTCTTCACTATTGGTAGATGCTACTTCTTCCGCTGTGATAGGCGATACTATGCCAAATTGCAAGGACATCTGTTCTAATAAAGAAAAATAACAACAGCGGTTATTCAGCTTTGGTTGTTTTTTGCTCTTTACGATTTGATACAATCGCTTGGCTTTTTTCTTGACCAATCCCTCATTTGCTCGGATAAATAGCATTTGTTTTGTCAGCAATTGACGATACTGCTGGTCGGGTTCACTCGCTATATCAATGGGTATAATGACAGACGGAAGAACGGGGATCATGTTGTTCAAATTAATGACCCCTAATTTTCCATCATCAATTTTGATAATATCTGGTGCTTTGTCAGAAATATGTTGATGTTTAGGTTTTGGAGAAGATAAGGGAGCACAATAGGAATGACCATCCACCTCAAGTATGATTCCTACAAACTTTCGATTTTGAGTAGGGTCTTTACTAATTTGTCAAACCGACGCAAATAGTCTAAGTACACTGATTGAACTCCGCATATCTTGATCGATTTACTCATCTTTATTCTCCCAAAAACGAAGGGTAGCGTTTTTCTCGCTACCCTTGACACACTTTTTTCGTTCCTCACTTATACGGTAGAGGATCTCCGGCTTTTTCGAGAAAACAATTGATTTTCTCAGTTACTATTCTAAGGGAATCGTTGAAATCAATCAAGAATACATTTGCACATGTATTCAATCAGCTCTCAAAGACACCTCGTTATACTATACGCAGTGCATTCAGTGTGAATGCAAAGTATAACGGACATTTTTAATGGTGGCATCCCGATGAAAATATCCCAATGGTCCAAGGAGAATTTACGCTGCCGAGCGAAATTCAGTGGTCCATTCCTGTTTTTCCTCGGTTCTTTTCTCCGATTCATCAGGGTCGCAAGGCGTGAAACTCCCAATCAGGGCTTAATGAAGTTCCGCAGTAGGAATCGCGAAAGCGGTTTTACAAATGGTCATTCCAAAGTATTATTCCTTTCTATAAGAACACCCCATAATGCTTAGGATTGATATAGAAAAAGCCCTGTTAAACAGGGCAATTCTTATCATCAATCATTATTTCAACTTGTTATATTCTTCATCTGATACTGGTTCCAACCATTCCGGCGTACCTGCAGTAATGGCAATGTGTTCAAACCAGCTGTCTTTTGTTGCACCATGCCAGTGTTTCACACCATCGTGAGTAACAATAACATCGCCGGCTTTTAAAAATTGAGCAGGTTTTCCTTCTTCTTGGTACCAACCTTCTCCGCCAGTTACTAATAAAATTTGAAATCCATTACGGTGAATATGCCAGTTATTTCTGCAACCTGGTTCAAAGGTCACATTTCCGACACCAACACTTACTTTAGGATCAGCAACTAATGTTTTAAGATAACTTTGTCCCACAAAAAATTGTGAATATGGATTTTTTTCGCCCGCCGGGAAAATAACGCCATGTTTGACTTCCTCATGTTTTGCCACTTTCATTCCTCCATATGACCTGTTTATTTTAATTTCCCGCCAAACACCGGGAAGAAGCTATGCTCACCATAATCCGGGATTCGCTCGACATCCTTCAAAGTCTCCATATCTTCATCGCTGATAACAAAATCAAGCTCTGCATTGTTTCTCATATGATCCGGATTTGCCGTCTTGGGAATGACGACAAGACCAAGCTGGAGATCATAACGCAGGCAAAGCTGAGCAACCGATACTCCATACTTATCGGCGATTGCCTTAATCTCTGCATTGTCAAGAATTGCACCATGTGCAATGGGCGAATATGCCTCTACCAGGATGCCATTCTTCTGGCAGAATTCAATGAGTTCCAAAGGAGTATTGCTCACGTGTGCCAATATCTGATTTACCATAGGCTTGATCTCACAGCCTGCAATAATATTCTCGATATCATCCTGAAGGAAGTTAGAAAGACCGATTGCCTTTACTTTGCCTGTCTTATAAGCATCCTCCATTGCTTTCCATACTTCTTTGTTTTCCTCGAAGTATCGGTTTTCCCCACGGAACTCCTTCCAAGGCTGTGGGCTGTGGATAATCAGAAGGTCAATGTAATCCAGTCCCAATTTTGCTAAAGACTCATCAATGGACTGCGTAACTGCATCATAGTTTTTCAATTCTGCGGCAACCTTTGTCGTAATGAAAAGTTCTTCTCTTGCGACACCGCAGGAACGGATTCCTTCGCCTACACCAGCTTCATTCATATAAGCCTGAGCAGTATCAAAATGGCGATATCCGATCGATACCGCGTCACGCACTGCCTGTGCCGCCTGTGCATCGTCCAACAGCCAAGTACCAAGACCTAATTTTGGAATCTCTACATCATTTGATAATTTGAAAGTTTCGTTAAACATGCTTTTGTCTCCTTTACATGGTTATATTTCTCATTAGGAATTCCTTCATGCTTGACTCTCCAGCGTTTACTGTATCCTTAACAGTTTGAACAATCTTATCAGTAAGTTTTTTCTTTTGTTCTTCAGTTCAGCCGGGTAAAAGTTTTACAAGAATCTGTGGCATCCTCGTTCTCTTTTCTTACTTTTCAGGAAAAATTTCATTAATGCAAGCTAATGCATTCAGTGTTCTCGGAAAGCCCATATAGGGGAGGCAGTGGGTGATGGCGGTGATCAATGTTTCCTTGTCATTGCCCACATTCTTGTTACCTTGCACATGTGCCTTCACTTGCCTCTCAGCACCCCCCAGGCTACTCACGATACAGAAAGTCAGCAACTCCCGTGTCTTTAAATCGAGACCGGAGCGGGTGTAGAAGTCTCCAAAACAAAAAGAGGCAAGATAATCCTGAATATGCTCTTGATTAGCGGGAGCTGCCTTCCTCATTCTTTCAATGACATCACCAAAAATCTTCACCTGCACGGCAAATCCTTTGTTAAACCGCGTATTTTCTTCAACCTGTGTTTGGCTTTCAATCGGAAGCGGGATATCGTTTGCTTTGAAAACCTCATTCACTTCATGAATGGCGTATAATGTTTTCGGGAATCCAATGTAGGGAGCACCTCCCAAAAATCAATATTGATTGATTTATCAACATCTGTTTATAATTATAAAAAGAAACAGAACGCTTTCAATGGTTAAATGAACGCAATTTGTTGACTATTCAACAAATCAATTGAAATTGTTGATTATCTATAGAAAGATTGGTGAGATTCAAATGTCTAAAGTAGATCGAAGAATAGCCAAAAGCCAAGAAGCGATAAAAAATGCCGTAACTGAACTGATGTCTGAAAAAAATTTTGACGACATTACGATTCAGGATATTGCAGACAGAGCAAATGTTAATCGAGGAACCATCTATCTTCATTACACGGATAAATATGATCTGCTGGATAAGATGATTGAAGAACATATAAACAATCTCCGGGAACTTTGCCGATCCGCTTCTGAAATGACGTTTCAAGAAGGAAATTACGTATGGTTCGAATACTTTGAACGTCATTATTTATTTTTTTCAACCATGTTGGCAAGTAAAGGGGCTCCTTCTTTTCGCAGTCGGTTTCTTGATTTAGTCATCGAAGAGTATAAAGCTGAAGTGGATATAACAAAAGGAAAAAATGGCGGTTTTCATGAAGATGTGATTCTTCAATTTTTTGGCTCGGCGATCGTAGGTGTAGTGGAATGGTGGTTCAAAAATGGAATGCCTTTGCCGGCTCGTGTCATAGCAGAACAAACGGGGGCGTTATTAGATAGGAATTTAGAGTAAAAGAAATGATTGCCTTAGATTGCGAAAAGACTTCATTGATGAAATGTAATCCTGTAAATAGTTGTGGGCTGTCCCAATAAGCAAAGACTAAGGGATCGCCCCTTTTCTTTTCGAGCTAACAATTGACCCTGTACTATAGTACAGGGTTTATAATGAAAATGGGTGATCACATGATGTATCGAATCAGTCAATTGGCGAAAGCGTGCAATGTCAATAAAGAAACCATTCGTTATTACGAAAGGTTGGGGTTGATTCCCGAACCGACTCGTTCGGATTCTGGATACCGTATGTATCCAGAGGATATGGTGCAACGGATCGGTTTTATTAAACGCATGCAAGACTTGGGGTTTACACTTCAAGAAATTGATAAGTTATTGGGTGTTGTAGATCGGGATGAAGTCAAATGCAAGGACATGTACGATTTTACTGATTTAAAACTTCGGGAGATTCAAAGTAAAATTCAAGATCTCCGAAAAATTGAACGAATGCTCATTAGCTTAAAGGAAAAGTGTCCTGAAAACAAAGAGATGTTTGAATGTCCTATCATCGAAACGTTAATGGAAAAATAGAGGTGATGATGATGAGAGAGACAATGAAAGGTGTCGGCTGGTTTTTTGTAGCTTTGGTAACCTGTCCTTGCCATTTGGTTTTACTGATTCCATTGTTGGCAGGAACAGCAATTGGTTCATCGATCGCACAGTTTCAAACGGCTACTTTTGTCATTCTGGCTATGTTATTCGCCTTATCTCTGTATATGGGATGGAGAAAAATGTTTCGGGAACAAACCGACCATTGTTGTGATGTAAAGGGGAAAGATTCATAAAGGGGGACTTCGCTTGAAAAGGTATCGACTAATCGTTCAAGGCATGACGTGTACGGGATGCGAAGAACATATTGCCACCGCATTACAGAATATAGGAGCAGTCAATATCAACGCAAGTTACCGGCACGGGGAGGCAACATTTGAACTCCCAGACCACGCGGATGTAACAAAAGCTCAAGAAGCGATTCGTGAAGCAAGGTATCAGCCTGGAGAAGTACAAGAGATCCAGCCGCCACTAAAAGTGGTTGCAGGGGATGAAGGCGAATACGATTACCTGATTATCGGGTCAGGAGGAGCCGCTTTTGCTTCGGCGATTAAAGCGGTCGAATATGGTGCAAAAGTCGCCATGATTGAACGTGGAACCGTTGGCGGAACCTGTGTCAATATTGGCTGTGTCCCATCGAAAACACTTTTGCGGGCGGGGGAAATTCATCACCTGGCAAAGACCAATCCTTTTATCGGGTTACATACATCTGCTGGTGATGTGGATTTGGCTTCGTTAATCAAGGAGAAAAATAAACTTGTCAGCCAACTTCGTGAGCAAAAATATGTAGATCTCATTGATGACTATGGTTTTGAGTTGATCCGTGGCGAGGCAAAGTTTATCGATGAGAAAACCGTAGAGGTCGGTGGTCGCCAACTGACCGCAAAACGCTTTCTGATTGCTACAGGAGCATCTCCTGACATACCTGATATCCCAGGATTAAAGGATGTTGACTATGTAACAAGCACCACATTGCTTGAACGAAAAAGGCTTCCGAAGCGTCTTGCGGTGATTGGTGCAGGTTTTATCGGACTGGAGTTAGGAAACCTTTTTAACAACTTGGGAACGGAAGTAACCATTCTCCAAAGAGGAGATACCTTTTTACGCAAATATGATCCCGAAATTGCAGATGTAGTCAAGCAAGCATTAGCAGAACAAGGGATCAACCTTGTGACGGGGGCCACATATGAGCGTATTGAACAACATGGAGACATCAAACAAGTTTATGTTACGGTAAACGGAAAACAAAAGGTGTTTGAAGCTGATGAATTACTCATTGCAACAGGGCGAAAGCCAAATACCGAAGCTCTCCATCTGGAAGCGGCGGGCATTCAGGTGGGTTCTCGTGGTGAAATTGTCGTTGACGAATATTTGCGTACAAGCAATCCAAGGGTTTATGCCGCAGGAGATGTTACGCTAGGTCCACAATTTGTTTATGTCGCCGCTTATGAAGGCGGGATTGCGGCAGATAACGCCATCGGAGGAGCTAACCGAAAGGCAAACCTCGAAGCCGTTCCGGGTGTCACCTTTACAAATCCTTCGATTGCAACCGTAGGTCTTACCGAGAAACAGGCAAAAGAAAAAGGGTTGGAGGTAAGGACATCGGTTCTGCCTTTAAGTGCTGTGCCAAGAGCCATCGTAAATCGGGAAACCACTGGTATTTTTAAACTGGTTGCTGATGCCAATACCTTTAAAGTTTTAGGAGTTCATGTGGTTGCTGAAAATGCTGGTGATGTCATTTACGCAGGCACATTGGCAGTGAAATTTGGATTAACCATTGAAGATTTAAGAGAAAGTCTTGCACCGTATCTGACAATGGCGGAAGGGTTGAAATTGGCGGCGTTAACTTTTGATAAAGACGTATCTAAATTATCCTGCTGTGCAGGGTAAACTTTATAGAACCATATTAAGCGTGAATGTACAGGAGAAGTGATGCGTTGTGTTTAATAGGGTTTGTTTGATGAGAGAAATGTTGATGACAATGTGTGCAAGATTAGCGAAATAGACTCAAGGGGCGGAAAGATTGTTTCCGCCTCATTTTTTATGCTTTAGCAAGACTGCTCGCTAATTTTTACCGATCCTTCCATTCCAGCAATAGATCCAGCAACTTTAGAATGATTTTCTGATCTTCGATGCTTCGTGTTTGTAAGCGGGTGATGATTTGGGATAGTGTGTATTCTTGAGAATCTGGATTAGGGTGGATCGACCGAAAGAGGTTTTCTAATGAAATCTCCAGAGCGTTGGTCACCTTTTCGATGCTTTCCAGTGTGGCATTTTTCTCGCCTCTTTCCAATTGTCCAATGTATGTAGTGTGGAGATTGGCTATATCTGCTAATTCTTCTTGGCTCAATCCCTTTTCTTTGCGGAAATTTCGAATCCGCTCTCCGATCACCTTTGGCAAATCACTCATTTTACCACCTCTTAGGTAACTTTAGCTTTCATCTTTAAGCTTCCCAAAGAGACAATAGATATTAAAAATTAATAATGATATACTAAAAGTATTATTTTTCAAGGAGTGACGAGATGTCTGTCTGATGTGCAAACCATGTTGAAACAATCGAATCTCGTTATGTTATCTGAAGACCTCGAAAATGATGGGTGGTTTAAGTGATAAGATAGGGAGTTTTTACCATGTCAGATGCAAACGGAATGCTTTTAGAGGACAGTGAAAGATAAAGGGTATGCCATTGCACTGGATGATTACGGCAAAGGGGAATCATCATTGCGAATCATCAAACAACTTCACCCAGACTTTGTTAAGTTGGATCGATATTTTGCCATGGATTTATCTGTGTCAAAGGAAAAACAAAACGTGATTCAATTGCTTGTGGAGATGTGCCAGCAAAAAAATATTCACTTGATTCTGGAAGGGATTGAAGAGCCAACGGATTTGGCGATTGTCAAAGCACTGGGTGTGCATTTGGGGCAAGGAAACTTATTGGGGAGACCATTGCCGATCAGTGAAATTCACCACAAGAAAGGGTAAGTTTTTACATGGGTAACGTGATATGGGGAAGTATACTGTCTGCGTTTTTGATTGTTCTCATACTTTTTCTTATACACGGGTTCTATCAAAGGCAATTAAGAAAAAAGTTAGACCAAATCAATGCATTGCAAGAATCACTGGCTGATCTGCAAGCAAAATTGAAAGAAAAGGAAAGAAGAGAGAATTTTCGGGTGAAACTTCTCGAACAGGAATGTACATTTGAATTGATTGATTTTGGTGATAAATTATTGGAACGGTTAAAGCATAGACAAGGGGAAGGGAAAATAAGGGATATCAGTGGTACAGGTTTGAAATTAATATGTGACTATGATTTGCCTGTCAGAAAACATATTTTTTTGCAACTTCATTTCATGCTCCAGGATGAGGAGTTTTCATTTAAAGGAAAAATCGTACGAAAAGAGGAACTGATGAACGATATCATTTATGGAATTGAGTTCATTGAAGCAGATTCTAACGAACAACAACGATTATTTCAGGTGATACAAAAATTAGAAATCGAGAGAAGAAAGAAAACGAAATAGCAGTATTAAGTGTTAAACTTGTCGGAAATATTATGGATCTTTTTCACGCAACATTTTATTGTTGGGGAAAGGAATCTCGAAATGGTGGGAATTTGTCGGAAACTGCTATCTAAAGCTACGATCACTGGACAAAGGAAGAACACCGAATGATGAACAGAAAGCTGATGTATGTATTGATCTTGGCGTCATTAGCAACGGTATTAGTTGTTAATTATTATTCGCCGTTAGAATCACTATGGATGCTTCTCCTGATTCCTGCTATTGCAACAGTAGTCTTATTCCCAACATGGAAAGCAACAATCACTGTCGGATTGTCAGGCTTCTTTCTTATGGTGATTACGGAATTTGCGTTCCATCAGGAACAAATGCCATATCAACATGCCGCTGATTTAATGATTACAGGAGCAGTGGAATGGGTCGTATTCACAGTGATCTCTTCTTTTCGAATCAAGGTTGCAAGGTTGATAACGGAATTGGAACATCTTGCTTTGACTGACCCGCTCACTAAAATCTATAACCGCAGATACCTGGATTTGTATATGGAAAAAGCCATTCCTTTATCTGAAAGAAGAGAAGATCCGATGACACTGATCATGTTTGATATTGACCATTTCAAAACCATCAACGATACATATGGTCACAACGCTGGGGATATGGTTTTGAAAAAAGTAACCAGAGTTATAGAGGGGATCATTCGTGATTCTGATGTATTCGTTAGAACAGGCGGAGAAGAATTTATAATTGTTTTACCGAATGCTCCTTTAGAACAAGGAATTAAATTCGCTGAGCGAATCCGAAAGACAGTGGAAGGAACCAGGTTTGTTTATAAAGGAAAACGGATATTGGTCACCATTAGTTTAGGGATAACAGAATATATCAAAGGGCAAGATCTGAACCAGTTTATTGAGAAAGCAGATCAGGGATTGTATCGGGCAAAAGAAACGGGACGTAACAGAGTTGTTGTTATTTAGTACAGCGAAAGATTTTGCTGAACACCGTCAATCACTGAATACAAACAAGGATGAAAAAACATATGGACTCTACCTTCGAAACAGTGGACAAGAACTCCATTACAGGAAAGCTCCGATGGTTTCAACCGATCGACATTGTGCTCGTCAACGGTACTGAACGGGAGCTAACATGGGATCAATGGATGGCACTTCTTGGGTGAAACCCAAGGGTTTGCCAAGGCCGGGAACATCTACGAATACCATGGGAATCGGAAATCGGTGTTCGTCAAGGTATTGGATCCGCATTTTCGAAATGTGCTGGGCGTTATGCCGGATCCCCGTCCTCTTTATGTCCGAAAAACGGTACAAAAGGAGGAAACCCGAATGCTGTTGTCCAAACCGGATTATGATCCGCACATCTTGGAACAATGCGGGATTCATGACGAGGAGGTATCGATGGTCTCTGACATGCTGGAGCAATATCTGGAGCCCTATCGCCCCAGCTACAAGCGCAACATATGGTATTCCCGTAAACACTCGTGTTCAAGTTCGTCTGTCTAATTCAAAAACACAGAAATTACGACCTGTAGTGTTGGAAAACACGTTGCAGGGTTGTCACTAATTCTTAAACTAATGCGAATCGATAGCTCAATAAACAACTTCAGTCTACCACTTTATTTTTATCGAACATATGTGTTTACGGATAATAAACTTTGTTTACAAGTTACAATCAACTTGTAATTTATCGAGAAGCAAAATATTGCATACAAGAAGGCCTCCCAAATAAGGGAGGCAACGTTTGGCTTAACGCTTCCAGCCGGCGAGTGCCATCTTCCTTCTCACATAAGCTAACTGGCCCTGCAGGGGGATTCCGACCGGACAATTGTCATCACACGCCATAAGGCCGATGCAGCCAAAAATACCGTCCTCAGATCCGACCACATCGAAGTATTCTTGTTCATCCCGTTCGTCGCGGGGATCGAGCATAAACCGTGCTACCCGGTTCACACCGGCCGCTCCGATAAAATTAGGCTTGATATTGGCGGTAGCGCATCCTCCAATACAGCACCCGCACTCGATGCACCGTTCCGCTTCGTATATATGCAAGGCCGTTTCATTACTCATTCTCTCTTCTTGCGCATCCGGGTCAAACGTCTTCTCCGTATGTACCCAGGCTTCTGTTCGCAGGGACATATCCCGAAACCAGGTGCCGGTATCCACGGACAAATCGCCAAGCAATTTAAAAACGGGCAGCGGCATCAGGGTGATGTCCGTTGGCAAATCTTTGGTTAATGTCCTGCAGGCCAGGGTGGGCTTGCCGTTAATCAACATGCCGCAAGAACCGCATATGCCCGCGCGGCAAACAAAATCGAATTTTAATGTGGAGTCCTGTTCTTCTCGAATTTTATTCAGTGCAATAAACAATGTCATGCCGGTCTCTTCTTGTAAGACGAAAGTTTGGGTAGCAGGCTTCTGATTTGGAGTTTCCGGATTATAACGAAAAATATGAAAAGTCAATTGGCGCTGACTCATCTTTTTCCCCTCCTATTCACCGATTCGCACTTGCCGCTCCTGTGCTCGCTTCTCCATATCCCCGGTCACCCGGTGGCAGTTCCGTTATTTTCACCGGTTCATAATCCAACTCGGGCCGATCCGCTCCAACGGGCCAATATGCGAGAGTTCGCTTTAACCAATTTTCGTCATCTCGTTTCGGGTAATCCTCCCGAAAGTGACTGCCTCGGCTTTCTTTTCGGGCGAGTGCTCCGGCTGCAATACAATAAGCCAGTTTAATCATTCCGGTAATCCTCAGCGCGGAAGCCAACTCCGGATCCGCTCCTTTTCCTCCGCTGCGGAGACCCACTTGGCAGGAGCGTTGGTGCAGTTCGTGCAGTTGGGCAACCGCTTTTTGTAAGGGCTCCTCCGAACGGAAAATGCCAACATTTTCACTTAAGATTGTTTCCATCTCGCGTCGCAGCTGATAGACGTTTTCTTTTCCGTTACGGCATTCAATCAATGACTGAATTCGGTCTTCCTGGAACCTGACATGTTCTTCGATGAGGGCGGACGATACATTCAAGGAAGCTTCCTTGGTATATTTGGCAATTTTGTCGCCGATCAGCATGCCCGCCACTACCGTTTCAGCAAGGGAATTCCCGCCCAACCGGTTAAACCCGTGCATATCCCAGCAGGCCGCTTCCCCCAGTGAAAATAAACCTGTCAATCCGTAAGCCATTCCGTCAATATTCGTGCGAATGCCGCCCATGCTGTAGTGTTGGGTTGGCCGAACGGGAATCAAATCATGAACCGGGTCAACCCCCGCAAAATTGCGACAAATATTGGCGATTTCGCGCAAGTTGGTGTTGATGTGTTTTTCTCCGAGATGTCGGATGTCTAACCAGACATGAGCCCCGTAAGGACTTTCAACCCCGTATCCTTTGCGAATATGCTGCATAATACGGCGGGAAACAACATCTCTGGAGGCTAATTCTTTTTTCTTCGGTTCATAATCCGGCATAAACCGATGGTGATCCTTATCCAACAGGTATCCGCCATCGCCGCGCGCGCCCTCGGTAATCAGAATCCAGGTCGGAACAATACCTGTCGGATGGAACTGCACGGCCTCCATATTCCCCAAGGGAACAACTCCTGTTTCCAAAGCAACAAACATGCCGCTTCCCTCGTTGATGATGGCGTTGGTGGAAGCGCCATAAAGCCTCCCGTACCCACCAGTTGCTATCACAGTGGACTTTGCAGTGTAAACCCGAAGATTACCGGTTCTTAAGCATCTGGCTACCACTCCGCTGCATCGTTCACCATCATGAATCAAGGAAAGAACCTCGGTTCGATCGTGAACGGTAATTCCTAACTTAATGACCACACTGTCCATCGTATAAAGGACGGTGTGACCTGTGCCGTCCGCAGTGTAGCATGTACGCCATTTGGCGGTTCCGCCAAAGTTGCGGGCTGCGATCAGCCCTTCTTTTTCCGGATCTTCATGAATGTCCACGCCGTCATAGATACGTTTGCCTGGCACGACACGGCTCCATGGGACTCCCCAGTATGCCATTTGTCGCATGGCGACAGGTGCCATTTCCGCAAAAAGTCGGGCCACATCCTGATCACAACCCCAATCGGATCCTTTCACTGTATCGGCAAAATGGATATCAGGACTGTCTCCCTTGCCCATGGCGCTGTTTCCGAGTGCCGCCTGCATACCACCCTGGGCAGCCGAACTGTGAGAACGTCTGGGGGGGACCAAGCTTAAAATGATCACATTCAAACCCTGAGTGGCAGCTTCTATCGCCGCGCGTTCACCTGCTAACCCGGCCCCGACAATTAATACGTCCGAAGTGAATCTGTCATATTGACTCATAGTGAACCCCCCAGCGAATAAAATACCCCCAAGCTCACAAGACCCAATCCGACCGTACAAACTGTAACGACGGTTAAAACCTTTTTCAGACTATGGCGTTTCACAAATCCCCATTTTACAAAAGTGCGGTAAAGTCCAACGCTGGCATGATACTCAGCCAGCAACAGAAGAACTGCATAAAACCAAAGCATCCACGAATGAACACGATCGGCGCTCAGCTTCGCGTCAATTCCTGCATATACGACAACGACAACGTGAATGATGATCAGAAGAAGCATAGCGCTTCCTGTAACGGCCTGAAACAGCCAAGACCAGGTATCGCGGTGTTTGATCGTTTTGGCGTGTTTCCAAACGATTTTTTGTTCCTGCCACCGGCTGGGGATCCGCCGGAGTACCGCTCCGGCGTGAGCTGCGACTGTCAAGATTATAAAAATCACAGCCAGATCCAACAGCTTGAATTGTTCCATAAAATGGGCCAGTTTGTTAAACGCTTCCACTCCCAAAATAATCGCTGCGACAAAAATCATGTGCGTCCACAAAAAACCTACCAATAACAAGCCACTGACCGTCTGGGTCAATTCCGCCAAAAAGTCAGCTTTACGGGTCGGGGTCAAGGCTCTCTGAAGCTGCATAACCATCCTCCTTTTTGCCAAATTAATTTAATTTTTCTTCATCCTTACAAATTTCAGTTGGATTCAGACCAATGACCTTTCCGCATTTCGTACACACCACTACGGGAATCCACAAAACATACGGGTCGTCATAAACTAAGGGATGATCCAATCGATTTTCCACCTTGGTTGGAGCGCCACAGCAGTCGGAAACAGTCATCGTTTTCCTTCCTTTCCAAAGTGATTGGCTGTGGTGGATTCATAGAGAGAATGTGGAGAAGATCCGAGAGGGGGTCAACAGGATTTGTGGTGTTAGATAGTAAACCATATTCGAGGCAATGGCTAAAAATGAGCCCAAATTATGCCCTGATATTGAGATCAGAGATGTCCGATATATAAATAGATCACACTTGATTTGAAATCACGATATAAATTCAAGTAGGGAAACAATTATAATACAGGCGACGGAATGACATAGCAGTACGGAAGTTGCTCAGGCGATGGAGAAATGATTCAAAGTTTCAATGATCGATTGTGATCGGGGTAATTCGTGATTTAAGGACAACTTTCGATATGAATAACCCGCTTCAGTTTGGGAGATTTTTGATTTGACGTGTTTCTTTTGTTTGTCGCAAAATTCTTGCCTCGTTAAAATAGGTCAGACCTTATCGTAAAAAGGCCTGACCTTTATCTTCGTATACCAGCAGTGCCTTAACGGCAATACTTATCAAAGTTTGTCTAAAATTCCTATTAAATGTCATAAGAGAATGGAAGCGGAGGAGCTAAGGGGTAGAGAATCCCATGTATCGGTTAGTGCTAGTGTTTTCATTTTCCGTCTATTCTTGCAGGATTCTAAACAGTGTCTTAGCTGTGCTTCTACTGACCGGGATTTTTGTTTTTTCTTTATTCTTTAAAATTATGTTGTAAGCTCCGTTAAACCAAGGTGTTATCTCATGAATATATTCCAAATTGACTAAATAACTACGATGCGGGCGAAAAAACGAAAACCCTTTCACCCTTTCTTCTAATTCCTGTAATGTCATTCGAGTTTGAATTTTTTCCTTATCTGTATAGATTTCAATAAGTCTGTCCGTCCGAACAGCGTATAGAATCGCTTCCGGAGTTAGGACGACCACTTTTTCACCGTCTTCAATCAAAAGCTTGGAACTGCGAGGAAGTGGATTCGAAATATCTGAAATCAGTGGGTTCGAAGATTGCTGCTGGTCAAATGAAAATTGTTTACGTACACGTGAAAGGGCCTTATTAAAACGTTGTAAATCGTAAGGCTTTAAAAGGTAATCAATTGCTTCTACTCCAAACGCTTGGAGTGCATACTCATCATACGCAGTGGTAAAAACGAGTATTGGCGGCCTGTCACCCGTTTTATTGCTAAGTGCAACCAATTCTTTTGCTGTTTCCATGCCCGACAATAAAGGCATGTGAATATCCAAAAAAATCACATCTGGTCGATATTGATGGTATAATTCTAACAGTTGTTTCCCATTTTCCGCGCTGGGACAAAGTATAAAATCGTCATGGTGTTGAATCAGGTAGGTTAATTCCTCCCGTGCCAACCGCTCGTCCTCTCCGATCATGGCTCGAATCTTCATGTACATCACTCCGTTCTTCCTTTGGAATAGGGATCCGAAATGAAATGCAACATCCTCTGGGTGTCAAGTTTTCAATATTTAGAGATGACCTAATACCCAATAGGCCGATTAATCGCTGATTTACATTGTAAACCCCAATCCCTGAGCCTTCCCCGCTTGAGATCGGCTGTTTACCTAATTTGCCTATAAACGTACTCGGTATACCAACTCCATTATCCCATATCTTAAGTTCGGTCTCTTCTCCATTCTTTCGGATGTGTACTTCGATCTTTCCCCCTCCTGAAACATGCTTGAGTCCATGCTTGATGCTGTTTTCCACCAAAGGTTGGAGAGTTAAAGGCGGAATCAATACCTTTTCAACTCCATCAGCAATATGACATTCAATCGTGAGTTGATCTGCAAACCGAACTTTGACGATTTCAATGTAAGCATACAGATGTTCTATTTCCTGTTCCAAGGAAATCAAAGGAGATGCTGCAATTTTTAAGTTAAGCCGCATAAAATGGCCTAGTTGCACAATCAGGTGACGTGCCAAATCGGGATTCACACGGATCAGGGTGGAAATAAGGTGCAGTGTATTAAAGAAAAAATGCGGATTGACTTGTGCCTGTAAATTACGAAGCTCCATTTCCTGCAAAAGGTTTTTCATCTTCTCCACGGCCACAACGTCTAATTGGTTTGAAATCAATTTTCCCAACCCCTGTGCTATTGCAACTTCCACGGTTCTAAGTTGTTGAGGACGATGAAAATATAATTTGATTAACCCGACAACTTCGCCCGATTGACTCAACGGGACAAGAATAGCCGCTTGCAACGGACAATTCGGGTGACTGCACTGAATCTGTTCGCTATTCACTGCAACCTGGATTTCCCCGCTTTCAATTGCTGTATGGGATAAGTACGTTTGCAGCGTTTCCCCCTCTTTATGATGGTCTGATCCAAGCCCAATGTGAGCCAATACCTGGGACTTATTTGTAATCGACACGGCTGCAATTTTTAACTCGTTATGCAATAATTTTGCAATTTCAAAGGCAGTTTCGAATCCTAATCCTTCTTTCAAGTGAGGTAAAGTTTCTTCCGTAATCCGTAACGCCCGTTTAGTTTCGATTGCAGCTTCTTGTTCCTGCTCACTTACAGCTACCTGAATCATTGCGGTAAAGATCGCAATCGCTAAACTGCTGGTGATCACAAGGGGCAATCCAATCATATTCACGACTGAAATTGACTTTTCGGGCGTTGATGTGAAAATTAACAGAAGACCCATATATATAATCGGAGGAAACATTCCGATAAACATTGCTTTCGAGGGAGCAATTATACGTTCTTGAGAAAAGAAACGCGCCGTTAAACCTGCTAACAGTCCGGCGATGGGACTAATAATACCGCCGGCTAACTGCGCTTCCGGCAACCAAAAATAAAAGTAGGTACCAGTAATAGCGCCTGATAGGATACCTACTGATGGACCGCCTAGTAAGCCCGCGATAACAATCACGATTAATGTAGATCCGACTAGTGTTTGGCCCTGTAGGGGTTCAGACGCGAACATCTTGGGAACTGTACTTCCGTGATCAATTAATTCACCCACTAAAGTTCCTATAATGCCAAATGTACCAAAAATGATGGAGTGAAATAGAATGGTTTTCCAATTGAGTTTTCGATCTAATAAATAGCGAAACGATGTAAAACGAGTTAGCATGAAAGATAGTAACAGGAGCAGGCCAACCCGTTCAAATAAATAAATAGTCAGTTCTCCCATTGACTGTCCACCCGTGTTTCATTTGGTTTGATTCCGGTTTGTGATTGTACAAATACTCTTAGAAAATTCTCTTCATTTACAGGCTGTTTGGAACATACTGTACCTAGTATAGCGCCAATAAAGCCTAGGGGTATGACTGCGATTCCAGGATAATTTAAGCGGAAAACAGCATCGCCTTCGATACCGCCGCCGTATATATGCATCATATGGGGCCCGAAAAAAACAAAAATTAAGGATGCCGCCATTCCGGTAATGATGCCTGTTGCCGCTCCCGCAGTATTGAAGCGTTTCCAATAAAGTGTAAATAAGATCAGGGGCAAATTAGTTGAAGCGGCAAGTACAAAAGTAAGCGACACAGGAAAAGCTGCATTTATATTTTTCATGCTTACAGATAGTAGAATTGAAATGAGGCCGATAACCGCAGCTGCTATCTTTGCCATTTGCAGCTGGCTTTTCTCTGACGCCACCCCGTTTCGCAGCAGATGATTGTACACGTCATGAGAAAATGAAGATGCAGCCGAGAGGAGCAAGCCGGTCACCACAGCCAACATGGTCACAAAGGCAACAGCAGAGATGAAGGCCATAAAAAATTCCCCTCCCAATGCGGAAGCTAATAATGGGGCGGTGAAATTCCCCGAAGGATCAACGAAAACCATTTTATCCCACCCCACCAAAGAGACGGCACCCAAGCCCAAAATCAGTGTGATTAAATAAAAAATGCCGACCACCCAAGTTGCTGTTACTACCGATTGACGTACAGAATTTGAATCTCTTACGGTAAATAAACGATTCAAAATATGGGGCAATCCAGCCGTTCCCAGGATGAGAGAAAAGTTGAGGGAGAGTGTGTCCAATGAATTGGCAAAGAGATTTCCAGGGCGGAAAAACTGCTCTCCATAAGGATTAACTTCTTTCACCCGATCAAACAGACTCAATACGTTCCAATGGAAGCGAGACAAAACAATCAAGGAAATCATAAGGGTTCCTGACAACAACAAGACAGTTTTGATAATCTGCAGCCACGAAGTGGAAACCATTCCCCCAAATACGACATACATAGTCATCAACATACCCGTTACTATTACCGCGATTGTATAGTTGATACCGAGTAACAAATGAATGAGAAGACCTGCTGCCACCAGCTGTGGAACCATATATAAAACAGAAATGAGAATTGCGTTTATCGAAATAATGAATCGTAAGCCATGAGACGGAAAGCGGACATTAATCACATCACCGAGTGTGAACTTCCCTAAATGTCGAATAGGCTCGGCAATAAATAAAAGTACTAAATACGAAACCAGAAACCCGATTGAGTAAAGAAAACCGTCAAAACCGTGAAGGGCGATAGCCCCCGTGATTCCAAGAAAAGAAGCCGCACTCATGTAGTCTCCCGCAATTGCCAAGCCATTTTGAATCCCCGTAAGACTCTCTCCGGCGGAATAAAAAAGATGTGTGGAGTTTCCTCTCTTTGCTGACCAATAACTAATTACTACGGTTCCAAAAAGAATTGCGAGAAAAAAAATAAAATAAGTCGGATTCATAGGATCCCCTTCAGTATTGAGAGACCTCATCGTTTGCAAATGAGGTCTTCGTTCGGTATCTAGTGGAATTAATCTTCCATAGTCGAAAGGTCGCCGGTTGGCAATCCCAATTCCCAGGCTTTTAATACACGGCGCATAATTTTGCCGGAGCGTGTTTTGGGAAGCTTGTCCCGGAATTCGATTTCACGCGGAGCCGCATGGGCAGCCATGCCTCTTTTTACGAAATTCTTAATCTCTTCAATCAACTGTTCAGATGGTTGATATCCTTCCCGCAATGCGATAAACGCTTTGATGATTTCCCCTCGAAGCGGATCCGGCTTTCCGATCACACCGGCTTCGGCTACTGCCGGGTGTTCAACAAGCTTACTCTCGACTTCAAATGGTCCCACCCTCTCGCCAGAGGTATTAATCACGTCATCGACGCGTCCCTGGAACCAAAAGTAGCCGTCTTCGTCTTTGTAAGCCGAATCACCAGAAATATACCAAGGCTCGAGCCTGAAATATTCATCGTACTTATTGGGATTATTCCAGATTCTGCGCATCATCGATGGCCATGGTGTCCTCAAGGCTAAATTTCCCATTGTATATGGTGGCAGTTCATTTCCCTGGTCATCCACAATTGCTGCATAAATGCCCGGGAAAGGTTTTCCCATTGAACCAGGCTTAATTGGCATTGACGGATAGTTACAAATCATTTGTGCACCTGTTTCCGTCATCCACCAAGTATCATGTATCCGCTTCCTATAAACTTTCAATCCCCATCGAACCACTTCAGCATTCAGTGGTTCCCCAACGGACAGAACATGGCGAAGCGATGAGAGGTCAAATTTGGTCGTTATATCGTCACCAACTGCCATCAGCATTCGAAACGCCGTCGGTGCGGAATACCAAACATTGACACGGTTTTTCTCGATAGTCTGATACCAATCGTCGGGCGAGAAACGTCCTCCCCGAACAACTGTGGTTACGCCATTCAGCCACGGGGCCCAAATCCCATACGCAGTACCGGTCACCCACCCCGGGTCAGCTGTACACCAATAAATGTCATCTTGACGGAGATCAAGCACCCATTTACCTGTTTGAAAATGTTGAAGCATTGCATTGTGAACGTGAAGAACGCCTTTCGGTTTTCCGGTCGAACCCGATGTGTAATGTAATTGCATCCCGTCTTCACGATCTACCCATTCGATTTCAAGTTGGTCGGAAGCTTCTTCCATCAATATTTCAAAACTCAACTCTCGTTCTCCTAATTGTCCTTTTTCTCCCACCACGATGACATGCTTGAGAGCCGGGAGTTCAGCAAGAGGAATGCGTTCTTTTAATTTTGGAGTGGTTACGATGGCAATCGCTTCGGAATCTAGCAGACGATCCTTGACAGCCGTTTCCATAAATGCTTCAAAAAGCGGTCCCACAATAGCGCCAATCTTAATCGAACCAATGAACGCCGTGTATAATTCCGGGCTTCTGGGCATAAAAATAAAAACCCGGTCTCCTTTGGTAATACCAAGCGAACGCAAAACATTTCCAAACTTGTTTGTGAGCGTCTTCATTTCAGCAAACGTATAAGATTCCTCGCGAGTTTCATCACTAAACAACAAGGCGAGCTTATCTCCGAGACCTTCGTCAACATGTCGATCGAGAGCCTCATACGCAGCATTCACTTTGCCTGTTCTGCTCCAACTGAATTCCTTTTCAATATCTTCCCACTTAAAATTGTAATACGCTTCCTCATAACATGTAAGATTATGTTCAGTGGTCATAACAGGAATCAATTCCTGTTCAATGTTTTTATCGTTCATAATCAGTCCCCCTAACTTTCATGATTATGCAAAGGAAACAATCCGCCCCTGGGTTCAGCAGGAGCTGTTTTTGGGAATCAATCGTCTTTAAAGGATCACCTCCTGTTCAATACCGGATCATAAACAAATGGTGTAACTTATAAAAAATTTAAACTATTTACTTTAATTTAATCAACACAGATAACTTGTATTATAACGTCAATTTGAACAACCGGTTTCTCTTCAGATAAGACATTTGACAATACAGTCAATAAATTCAACATTTGAGACAAAGAAAATAACATTTCACGCTTTTTATGTCAAAAAGCTATACTTTTTATTTAAAATAATTATTAATTCTGAAAATTTCACCGATACTTTTCCGCTTTTTTGCGGGCTTTTTTGCGGGCTTTTTTGCGGGCTTTTTTGGAATATTTCCGGTCATAAGACGGGGATAACGATTACTTACGTGTATCACGGCGCGACTACTATCAGCCGATGTATCCGGAAAGCGAGGTGGTGCCTCTTTGTGCAATCCTCCGCTTTTGCGGGGAAATGTTAAGAACACAATTCATAAGGGGGAGAAAGAATGCAGTCGGACATTAAAACAAATGTAAACGCTTCCATAAACCACGGTACGTATTCAAACGTAACAACAACGGGCGACTGGAACCGTGCGTTTCAAACACGATCCTTTCAAGAACTTATTCGTCAAAAGCGTTCCTTCATCGTTCCAGCTACTATTTTCTTTTTTGTGTTTTACTTTATTCTTCCGATACTAACCGCCTATACAACGGTACTTAATGGAAAGGCGGTTGGGGTAATTAATTGGGCGTACATGTATGCCTTTGCTCAGTTTGTTATGACTTGGGGCCTTTGCCACCTGTATATGAAGAAGGCAAAGCGGTTTGATGAATTGGTGAATAGTGTGAAACAGGAAATAACCGCTAAAGGAGGGAAAGCAGAATGAATACTACGGCATTTTCATTTTTTGTGGGAATTATATTGCTCACTCTGTTGATCACCTATTGGGCCGCAAGGAGAAACAAATCCACCAGCGAATTCTATGTGGCCGGTGGAACCATCACAGGCTGGCAAAATGCACTCGCGATTGCAGGAGATTACATGTCTGCTGCTTCATTCCTCGGTATCGCCGGCGCCATCGCATTAAATGGGTTTTCCGGATTCTTCTATTCAATTGGTTATTTGGTTGCATACCTTGTAGTTCTATTTATCGTTGCTGAACCATTGCGAAATCTCGGAAAATATACGATGGCCGATATGATAGCAGCCCGGTTTGATGCAAAGGCGATCCGTTCTGCGGCCGCGCTCAATACACTTGCGATAAGCACATTTTATATGATCGCGCAACTGGTCGGTGCAGGTGCAATTATCAAGTTGCTCCTGGGTTTGGATTATTCGACATCAGTTATCATTATCGGGATTCTAATGACAATCTACGTTGTGGCTGGCGGGATGCTGGCAACTACTTGGGTTCAGATCGTAAAGGCAGTTTTGTTGATGGGCGGAACAATCGCTCTTTCACTGATGGTTCTTGCTCACTTCAGTTTCAATCCGGTTGAAATGTTTAACCAGGTGGCTGCCAAAATCGGTGATAAAGCGGTTACACCGCCTACGCCCACCACCATTAGCGCGGGTTTAGATTCAATCTCATTGAATCTTGCGTTAGTACTTGGTACAGCAGGTTTACCACATATCTTAATTCGTTTTCTTTCAGTACCTGACGCCAAGACAGCACGTAAGTCCATCGTAATTGCTACTTGGATAATCGGTCTGTTTTATCTTATGACACCGATTCTGGGTTACGGAGCTGCCTATTTTGTTGGTCAAGACATGATTAAAAAGGCAAATGCGGCAGGAAACTTGGCGGCCCCTCAATTGGCCGAATATCTTGGAGGGAACATCTTTCTTGCCTTCATTTCGGCTGTCGCCTTCGCAACAATCCTTGCAGTAGTAGCCGGGCTGGTTATCTCAGCGGCAAGCGCATTCGCACACGATTTTTATTCTAATGTTCTGCGAAAGGGGCAAGCGACTGAAACGGAGCAGATGAAAGCAGCACGTTGGGCGTCTTTTGGGATCGCTGTGGTATCCATTATTCTTGCGCTCGGTGCGAAAAATTTTAATGTTTCGTATCTTGTAGCTCTTGCATTCTGTGTGGCCGCAAGCGCTAATCTGCCAGTTATCGTTTTCACGATTTTCTGGAAAAGATTTAATAGCGCGGGGGCTGTAACCGGAATGTTGACAGGTCTTATTGGCTCTGTCGGATTAATTTTATTAAGCCCGAACGTCATGCCTGCTGCCGATGCAATTTTTCCATTGAAGAATCCGGGAATTGTATCTATACCACTTGGATTTCTTGCCGCTTACCTCGGTACAGTTTTAACCGGTTCGGCTACGAAACAGGAAGAAGAGAAGCACACCCAAATTTTTGTCCAAGCAAATACCGGTATTAAGAAATTAGGGTAACTGGTCAAGTATATAACCCGCCGGTCTTCTAGGCCGACGGGTTTTTGAGTCGGTTACATATTGGCTGCCCCAAGAAAAGCGAAATTTGAATTTCTGAGAGTTTTTATGAAAAATATTTTCATAAGTACATATTTATTTAAAATTCTTAATTTTATTACAAGGTTGTTACAGCAATGTCAATGGATTGTTACAACGCAGCAGTATGATTAACACAAAGGGATTTATATGTACCTGCATCCTGGTGCTCTGGAATGTAGGTTAGAAGCTGCCTGCACAAGTTGAGACACATAGGCGGCAACGTCTGCTCAGTTACTCATCTGCAATGGATGCTCTTACGGAAGCTGGCGGAACAGTCCTCTGCATCGGCCGGTCAAATTACGAATTTAATTAAACAGATACAGGATGACACGAAACAGTCGGTGGATGTAATAAATGAAGTAAAAAAGGAAGTCGCGTCAGGCATTGATCTAGCTCATGAAACTGAATGGAACTTCACGCAAATTTTACAGTCGATGCAGCATGTTGCGGATCAAATTGAAGAAATGTCTGCCACGGCACAGCAAATGTCAGCCGGTTCCCAGCCGGTTTCGGCTTCAATCTCGAACGTTGCTCAAGTTTCGAAAGAAACTTCCGTAAGCACTCAAAATGTCGCAGCTTCTGTGGAGGAACAAATGGCTTCGATGGAAGAAATCAGTTCTTCTTGGAAAGTTTAAAGTGTAGCTCAAACGATGTTATTTATTAAGAGAAAATATAGCAACGGGATGCTCCCTAAAATCGCAAGGGGCATCTTTTTTATTGAACGATACGGGCCGGACTGGATTTTCGTATAAACCGGCACCGGCAGGAGAAAATACGTGCGATTGCGCAAAAATGGGAGGTGAAGCACATATGGAAACGCAAGGGTTAGCATTTCACGAATCGATGGAAATACACGAACTTCTCAACTTTAAAACCATTTGCTTAGCCAAATCGAAACTGATGCAAGGTGTAGTGTTTGATAAAGATCTTAAAGAATTGATGCAGCAGGACGTACAACAATCGATCAAACAAATAAATGAACTGAAAAGCCATTACGCCAAAGCTCCAATCCAATCGATCTGAGGTGAAAGCTGAATGAATAATGATTTTTTAGACCCTATAAACGCGAAAGGCATGCCCGAACTTGCGGATTCAACGATAGCGCTTGATTTTCTGATGGCGGCAAAAAACGGGGTAAGGAATTGTGCGATTGCGTTAACAGAAATTGCAACCCCTGAAGTTCGGGCAACCGTACGTAATCACATGGAAGAAGCTCTTGCGATGCACGAGAAGATTAGCGACCTCATGATCAGTAAAGGATGGTTTCATCCCTATAATCTGAGTGAGCAATTTCAATTGGATATGAAATCAGCAGACACAACGCTTAAGATTGCAGAATTAAAGCTGTTCCCGGACCATACCTCTCGACTCGGCACATTCGACACGTTAGAAAAAAACATTTAGGAGGACAAACTGATCATGAAAGCCGTTACGTATCAAGGCATAAAAGATGTGGAGGTCAAAGAGGTCCAGAATCCCAAAATCGAAAAACCGGATGATATGATCGTCAAGATCACAAGTACAGCCATCTGTGGATCGGATTTGCATCTCATTCACGGAATGATTCCCAATTTTCCCGAAAACTTTATTATCGGACATGAACCGATGGGAATTGTGGAGGAAGTGGGGCCGGAGGTTACCAAAGTAAAAAAAGGGGATCGAGTCATCATCCCGTTCAACATCAGTTGTGGCGAATGTTGGTATTGTAAGCATGAGTTGGAAAGTCAATGTGACAACTCGAACCCGCATGGCGACATGGGGGGCTATTTCGGCTATGCCGAAACGACCGGCGGGTACGCGGGTGGGCAGGCCGAGTATTTGCGAGTTCCCTTCGCGAATTTCACCCATTTTAAGGTTCCTGAGGAGAGTGAGCTGGAAGATGAAAAATTGGCGCCACTGGCCGACGCAATGTCGACTGGGTACTGGAGTGTCGATAATGCCGGAGTGAAAGACGGGGATACAGTGATTGTCCTCGGATGTGGTCCCGTCGGACTGTTCGCGCAAAAATTTTGCTGGCTGAAAGGTGCAAAACGGGTAATTGCCGTCGATTATGTCGATTACCGGTTGGAACATGCAAAACGCACCAATAAGGTGGAAACGGTCAATTTTGAACAGGAGCAAAATATTGGGAATCATCTGAAAGAAATAACCCAAGGCGGGGCGGATGTCGTCATCGACGCGGTCGGCATGGATGGGAAGATGACCCCGATGGAATTTCTTGCAACGGGATTGCACCTGCAAGGCGGTGCCTTGGGCGCTCTCGTGATTGCCAGTCAAGCTGTTCGAAAAGGCGGCACCATTCAAATAACAGGGGTTTACGGTATGAGGTATAATGGCTTCCCGCTGGGGGATCTATTCCAACGCAATATTAACATCAGAACGGGACAGGCGCCGGTTATCCACTATATGCCCTACCTGTACAAATTGATTGCCGAAGGAAAGGTTGATTCGAGCGACGTGTTTACGCATGTACTGCCGCTGGATCAAGCAAAAAAAGGATATGAAATTTTTGATACCAAAACAGATGGATGCATCAAAGTTCTGCTGAAGCCATAACCGAATAAGAAAAAATCGAACAGGAAAAAAGCAAGTCGGATAGAGTGTGCCCCTTAGAATAGAGATCGAGAAAACATCCTTCCATACGGATATATTCTAGGGGGCTTACCAATCATTCTCCTGATTTCCAATGACGGACCGAACAATATGCAAGGAGTCAAACTCACCTTCAGAAGCCAAAACAATCGGATATTTTTTCGGGAATAGCTGTTTATCGATTTCTGTAAGGGAGAGGCCGAGCTTATGCAGATGCATAATGTCTCCACTGAGATTTTCCAGATCGTCCAATTTGATTTTCAACATCGTTTTACCATCGGCTATATATCCCGCGTGAGAGCAAAACATGGTTTGAAAGTCATACGAAAGTACGGATCGAATCGAATTCATGATGACAGGAACGGATTCATCACGCATAATCACCTTTGTTTTCGGAGTCAGAAACAGATCTCCAGAAAACAAAATCCCCGTATTCTCATTGAGAAGCGCAACGTGGTCACTCGCATGACCGGGTGTGTAAATGACCTTCCAGGTGTGGGATTGTGATTGTATAGACTGTCCCAATGGTTGAGCTGTGAATTCCTTTCGGATTCCCCATCTGATTTGCCGGTATTTTGGATAGTCGGCCGGTTGCGAACAAAAATCCACTCCCGAGGCATGGATAAAGATAGGCACATTTCTGTTTTTTTCGATCCAGGAGGCGGTACCCACGTGATCCTCATGGCTGTGTGTGAGAACGACCGAATCAAAATCAATCGACTGATAAAACGAAATCAGGTCATTTTCCAGGCTTTGCGGCCCGGTGTCCACTAATAATCCATCGACAAAGAAAACATAAACGCTCGAATTCCGTTCTCCCATCTGTACGATTCCTTCTGCACAAACGACATCTTCATGATGATGAATCTTGATCATGAGTGATTCCTCCGATTACGAAAATTTTGATTCATGCTTTTGTTTATATACGATAATTACTCGCGAAAATGGAAAGGGACTGATTTTTCTTGAAGTCTAAAACGCAGTTGCTTATGCTAATGATAATCGAAGATAGAGACCCTATAAAAGAGTTTGATATGAAAATTGGCGAAAGAAGGAAGTCTGTATGGATTTGCAGTTTGAATGCAGTGATTGCGGAAAGAAATATGATCCCAAAACGTTTGTGTGGCGTTGTGAGTGTGGCGGACTGCTTGATCTGGAAGCATTTAAAATCGAGTTCCCGATCGAAAATATTCAACAAAGATCCGCTACCTTATGGCGCTACAAGGAAGCTCTTCCTTTCGATCCGGAGTATAACGCCTGGCAGTCTATCACAATGGGGGAAGGATTTACACCGCTCATACAGTTCCGTGCGGAGTCACCCGGTGTCCTCCTGAAATTAGACTATATCATGCCAACCTTGTCTTTTAAAGACAGGGGAGCGGCCGTGCTGATTGCAAAAGCGCAGGAACTGGGAGCCACCAAGGTGGCGGCTGACAGCAGCGGAAATGCCGGAACGTCAATTGCAGCCTATGCGAACCGGGCAGGTATGGCATGTGATATCTATGTGCCGGAAAGTACGTCCGCAAAGAAAATCAAACAGATTTCTGCGCATGGAGCCAAGGTCCACACGATTCCTGGAAGCAGAGAGGATACAGCGGCCGCTGCAAAATCGGCTGTCGAAAAAGGAGATGTTTTTTACGCCAGCCATGTATACAATCCCTTCTTCTACCAAGGGACCAAAACGTATGCGTTTGAAATATGGGAACAGTTAGGTGGAAACGTACCCGAAGTGTTGGTAATCCCGGTCGGAAACGGCACCCTTGTATTGGGCGCCTATTATGGATGCAAAGAATTGCTCAGTTTGGGACTGATAAACAGAATGCCTCGTTTCCTGGCTGTGCAAGCGGAAGGCTGTGCTCCACTTGCCCATGCTTTCGAATCGGAAAAAGAAGTGGCGGAGCCGGTTGTCAATACCGGTACGGAAGCAGAAGGGATCGCGATTGCCGATCCGCCGCGCAGCCGCCAAATTTTGGCCGCTATTCGCGATACGAATGGTGTGATCGTTACGGCTCCGGAAAAGTCGATTCAGAGCGCCCGGCTTGAACTGGCCAAGCAAGGTTTTTTTGTCGAACCGACAACGGCTGCCACTTATGCGGGGTTTATCGAATATGTAAACCACTGTCTAAGCGGAAAGATGTCATCAAAGCACGAGCCGCTTTTCAAAAGCAATCCGTTCGCGTCTGATGCTGAAAAAGTGGTTATCCCTTTATGCGGTGCGGGGTTGAAAGCAGATTAAAAGAAAAGCAAATCCCGATGGAATCATGCAACCATCGGGATTTTTTTGCTATCGGGGCTAGCGAGCAATTGCCGAAGCAGCCTCTTCTTCCAAAGAACCGGCTGGACCGAAGAATTCAAAGTGAATGCGTTCTTCCGGAACACCCCATTCTTTCAAAGCGCGATAAACGGCTTTCATGAAGGGAACGGGTCCGCAGAAATAGAAGTCTGCCTCGTTGTTCGGAAGTATTGATTTCAGCCATTGCAAATCAATGAAGCCTTCTTTATCAAAGTTTTTTGCTATTCGGTCTTGTTTCGTCGGTTTTTCATAGCAAACGAAAGACTTCACGTTCTCATTCTCAGCAGCAAGCTTTGCCACGTGCTCTTTCATTGCGTGATAGTTACTGTTGATTGCGGCATGGACATAAGTCACTTTTCGGTCGGGGTAGAATTCAATCAGGGTATTCAACATGCTTACCATCGGGGTCAATCCGACTCCACCGCTCAGGAGAACAACCGGAATTTCCTTTTCCGTATCGAGAGTAAAGACTCCGGCAGGCGCGCTGATTTGTAAAATATCGCCTTCTTGCACTTGATTGTGGAGGTAAGTGGAAACGATACCTGCTGATTTGTTCGGCATGGCATCTTCCCGTTTTACACTAATCCGGTAATAATCTTTGCCCGGTGCATCGGATAAACTGTATTGGCGGATATGCGTATTTTTCTCGCCGGGAATAGTGGCCTTGATGCCAAGATATTGACCGGCCTGAAAATGAGGGACTGCCTTGCCGTCCGCCGGTTTCAAATAGAAAGAAGTAATCACGCTGCTCTCTTTCACCTTTTTCGTTACTACAAAATCACGGAAGTCTTTCCAACCGCCTGTTTGTTGTTCCGCTTGTTGATACAAATCATGTTCCACACTGATAAAAGCGTCCGCAATTACGTTATACGCTTCCGCCCATGCTTGAATGATTTCATCGGTTGCCGCATCGCCCAGCACGTCTTTGATGGCAGCCAGCAGATTTTCGCCGACAATCGGATATTGTTCCGGTTTGATCCCCAAGCTTCTATGTTTGTGGGCGATTTGTTTGACGACTGGCAAAATCGCTTCCAGATTGTCAATATTAGCGGCAGCGGCATAAACCGCATTGGCGAGCGCAGTTTGTTGTCTGCCCTGTTTTTGGTTCGCATGGTTGAAAACGTTCAGCAATTCCGGATGATTTGTAAAAAGAAGCTGATAAAAGCGGGTTGTAATGGCGTTGCCATGGACTTGCAATACGGGTACGGTTGACTTGATAATTTGGATTGTTTCAGAACTAAGCATCTTGAATTCCCCTCTTCCACAAGTTTTAATCTAATAAGCAGGTCCAACACAGAATGATTATAAAGAAGAACTCATGCCACCCTTGTGACATAAATCACATCAACTGGGGAAATCCGGCATGCTGATGGAGGTGGTGGCGGGATGGTTTGGTGCTATGCTGTTATTTTCTTTATCGCATTAATGATCGCGTCCTTCTATCGGGAACCCGTCCAGACGGGAGACGGCGCGATAGCCATGGCTTTTGGAATCCTGATAAGCGGAGCCGTCCGACAAATCCATCCCCTGCTTCATTACGCCGGACCTTATCTCGCCATTCTGCTGTTTACGATGGTTGTCCGGCTATGTGTCGGATATGGAGGGAAGTATTGCAAGGAACATTCTATGAACGTCATTTTACAAACCCAATTTCCAGTTTTGCCATCGGCATATGGGTCGCCGAAATATCTGTAACCATTGTTTCGATAACAAAAGAACTGCCTGCGATTCGAATGGGGCGCTGGTCATGTTTAGTGTGAATGTGCTGCTCTGGATCATTTATCTTTTTCAAGCATTTCGGAACTTTAGGATGATCATAAGGGAGAAGCTGTGGGATCAAGTGCATGGCGGAATTTTATTGACGTGTGTTACGACACAGTCGATCGTAATTGCAGGAAGTTCTCTGTTTGGATCCGCTTTTCCGTCGCTGGGGTCAGTGTTGCTCATATCGCTTGGGATTCGTTTTTTTATGTTATCGGCGTTGTGTTGATTCTCATCCGCTACTTAAGCCGCAGTCCTCAGTATATGATTGAGGAATGGCGCAACGAAAACTGCATTCTGCACGGGGCGTCATCGATCACCGTTTGGCCGCTGCGATCAGCCATGCAATTCGTTTGGGATTGGTGGACATGATTGGGTTATGGGCGCTCTGTTCATCTGTGGTGGTGGGAGCCGGTTTGTTTATGAGTAGATCTTATCCCAATCAGTTATCCTCTTAATGCTTTCTATATGACTAAAAATTAATAAACGAGAGGCTGCCTTCCAGTAGAAAAACTACTTTGGGCAGCCTCGTAAATTATTGTACGCGATTGATTCAGGCCTGACCTTTCTTTATCCAATCTGCTACCGTTACAACCCGTTTAGCCTGATGGCGTACCGCATCCGTCACGTCCTCTATCCAGTTGCCGTTGTTATCGACCGTTACACTTGTTCCATATGGATTTCCCCCCGCCTTATATGCAGAAGGGTCTGTATAGCCTGGAGCCACAACAATAGCACCCCAATGGTACATCGTGGCGTATAGAGCGAGAATTGTCTGTTCGTGGCCGCCGTGAGAGTTGCTTGCGGAAGACATTGCACTTACTACTTTATTAGCGGTTTTGCCTTGAAACCAAATCCCACCGGTAGTATCCAGAAATTGCTTCATTTGTGATGCCACATTCCCGAAACGAGTCGGTGTACAGAAGATCACTGCATCGGCCCATACGATGTCATCAGGTGTTGCGACGGGCACATCTTTCGTCGCATCATAATGAGCTTTCCATGCCGGGTTGCTTTCGATTGCGGATTCTGGTGCCAGTTCCTGTACCTTCAAAACTTTTACATCCGCGCCTATTTCTCTTGCCGCTTCAGCAGCTGTTTGAGCGAGCTTGTAGTTAGTGCCTGTCGAGCTGTAGTAGATAATTGCAAGCTTTACATTGGCCATGTGAAGGATCCTCCATTCAAATGTAGGTATTGTATTTAAAATGTGTATTAACCGAACTTATGGCAAATCAATTAACATGATAAACGCCCCGGTATCTGTTTGAATGTCTAATGTTGGGGTGGCGGTGATTCTTGCCGAGTCACGTCTTTTTAACTTATCAGTCTGATTCAAATTTACTTCCCCTTCGATTACAAAAAAGAAGATTCGCCGATTGGGGGCTTGTGTAAACGAAAGGGAGCTGCCTGCATCCAGTTCCGAAAGATAGATCGTCATATCCTGATGAATATGGGTCACATTCTCGGAGTGATGCTGGTTTGAAACAACCGGCAACAGGCGATTTTTCATGTCTGACTTATTATATGCCTTTTGCTCGTAAGAAGGGTGCAGCCCTCTTTGCATGGGTTCAAACCACATCTGCAGCAGGTTTACTTCTTCCGTTTCGGACGGATTTACTTCTGAGTGAATGACACCTGTTCCAGCGGTCATTCGCTGCACTTCTCCGAATCTCAATATCTCGGTGTTCCCAACGCTGTCCCGGTGTTGCAACTGTCCTTTCAGCACAATCGTGACAATCTCCATTTCGCGATGCGGATGGTCTCCAAATCCTTCTTTAGGTTGCACCGTATCATCGTTTAGGACACGCATGGGGCCGAAATTCATGTTGGTGGGATCGTAATATTCTGCAAACGAAAAGCTGAAGTAACTTTGCAGCCACCCGTGGTTCGCGTTAAACCGCGACTCCGCAGGGTATACCTTAATCATAGTGTGTAACCTCCTGGTCCGATTAGTGCCAAGCCGACAGCGATTGCGATTAGAATGAATGGATACTCAAATCCGCCTTTATCAGCCCAGTATCCATTTTTAATATGCACAGGAATCGCACCTAACATCGTAATGACAATAAGTGCGGCGCCTAATGTAAACCAAACGCCGGAAGCCAGCAGGAGTCCACCCAGCAATTCGGCAATACCGGCTAAGGCAGCCATCAGAACCCCCGGCTTAAATCCGATTGATTCCATCCATCCGCCGGTTCCTTTCAGACCATATCCGCCGAACCAACCGAAAAGTTTTTGGGCGCCGTGTCCCATAAAAGTCAACCCCACAATTAAACGAATAATAAGCAGACCTGCGCTCATTTCTAATATTCCTCCTCTGTTATACAAAATGTTTGCTACTTACTTTATGTCAGTATAATACAAACAATAACTTACTTTTGTCAAGTGACTATGATAAAATAAGTAGCGAGAGGTGATATCTCAATGGAACATGAAACATTGTGCCCAAAGTTTGAATCGGCTTTTAATTTATTGGGAAAACGTTGGAGTGGACTGATTATCCAAGTGCTTCTAAGCGGACCCAAGCGTTTCAAAGAAATCTCCGAAGTGATCCCGAACATGAGCGATCGGATGTTGACGGAGCGAATCAAGGAGTTGGAAGCAGAGGATATTATCAAACGGACGGTTTATCCGGAAATTCCGGTAAGAATAGAATATGAATTGACTGATAAAGGACGAGCGCTTCAACCTGTAATGGAACAAGTACAGAAATGGGCTGAAACCTGGGTAAACAACACGAATCCGATCGACTAAAAAATAATACTTGATTAAATTTTGTTACTAAAGTATTATTCGTTACGTTAAGTAAGTACATTACTTAACGTAATTTTGTGGAAGGGGAGTTTATTTTTGGATAAACTTTCGAGGTTTGCTCCAACGGTCATCCGTTTTGTACTTGCGCTATCATTTATTCTGCACGGGTTGCCAAAGCTCACAAACGCGGCACAAGTGGCTCCATTTTTCGAGAAAATTGGCATTCCGCTGCCTTATCAGGCTGTGATTTTCATTGGGTTGCTGGAAGTTGCCGGAGGGATTTTGCTATTCATTGGGTCAGGTACACGATTTGTATCCCCTCTTTTGGCGATCGATATGCTGCTGGCAATTCTTCTCACGAAAGTAGGGAAGGGATATGTTGGCGGGTACGAGTTGGAGCTGCTTTTACTGGCCGGCGCTGTTTCTGTCTTTTTGAGCGGTCCGGGCGCATGGGCTTTGCAGAAGGCTAACAAATCCGCATAATTGTAATTAGCAGGAGACCAATCGTCTTTGGGCAATCAAAGACAATATTAGCGGTTAGGCACTTACTGGTGCTTAACCGTAATTTTTTACAATCGGGACGGATGTAATTTTAACGGTAGATTCGGATTATGCGATTCAGGAAAACTGTTTTTTGAAAAGGACTTAGGGGAAGAGTATACTGAATTTACGAGTAAGGGGGTAAGTATATGCACGGTTCTCATCTCTGACCCAGATTTGAAAAAGCCATGCAGTTGCTTGGCAAGCGGTGGACCGTTTTGATCCTATATCAGCTTCTTTCCGGGCCCCAAAGATTTTCTGAAATTGAATCAGCGCTTCCCGTGAGCGGAAGACTTCTCTCGGAACGACTCAAAGAATTGGAAGAGGAAGGTCTCGTAAACCGTCAAATATACGCGGAAGTACCTATACGTGTCGAGTACTCCTTAACGGAAAAAGGGAACGCCTTGGAGCCGATCATTCGCGGCATTCAAAAATGGTCTGAAGTATGGGTCGAAGTGAACTTGGCGCCGTAGAGGGGTGGCTTTTTTCTTTTCAAAATGTAACTTGGCAAGAGTGTTAATCAAGCGTACGATACCGCTCGGCTACCTGTTGCCAATCCTCCATAAAAACGCCAAGAAGATTCGGCCTGCGGCGGATAACCAGCGGTGATAGGAAACTGCAGTCGGAATACCCCGAACCGTGTGCCAGGTACCCTGCAGGGGTTTGATGTCCGAAGTAGGGTCGTCCCAAAAAGATTGAACCGCCACATTGCCGAGACAGAATGACATTTGCGGCGATTTTTCAAGGATTTGTCGATTCAGGTGGGATAGACAGGCGGAACAGGCTGTGTCTTTTTGATAGGCCCGAATGGGACGGCATTTCAGAATAGACGTGATGTACAGGTTCTCTTTTTGTAAACCGACTTGATGGACGGCTATCTGCAACGTTTGCCGCGTTCCACATACAAACGACTCGCCGGACGGCGTTTCCCGTGCTCCCGGATTGTCCGGGAGCACCATGATGGGAGCGTTCGGATCTCCTTCTCCCCATATGACCCGTTTACGCTGCATCGCAAGTTCACATTTTTGGCAATTGACCGCATCGATTAGAGGCGGTTCTTCCGGCCAGATTGTCGGTGTGTAATCGATCGTCATATCCGTTCCCCCGTTCGTAAATGTTCCCTTCGGAAATGAGTATATCCACCGATCATCAACAAAATTGGGTGAATATGGCTCCCCTGATTTTACAATCTGTACTATAGTGGATCTAGTAACGAGTTGGATGCCATCATTCGCGTGAACATTATGAAAAAGGAGTCTTGCTATGAAATCAGATTTGTCGCCCTCGTTGCCCCATACAACAGTTCAGAGGGATACAGCGCTTGGCCGAAACGTGTTGATTGCTTTGCTGTGGGCGCTCGGATTGTCCGGTTTTCTTGTAAACGCAGACAACCGGTCTCTGTCACCTATTTTGCCTGCAGTGGCAAGCGATCTGCATGTCGGGGAATCGACAGCCGGTCTGTTGATAACGGCTTACTCGATTCCTTACGGATTGTTTCAGTTATTCTATGGTCCCTTAGCGGATCGGATTGGTAAAATCCGCACGATTACGCTTGCTTTTTCTTTGTTTGCGATCAGTACGTTTTCCTGTTCGTTTATGAGTTCGTTTAACTGGATGTTTGTGATGCGCATTGTCACCGGTATGTTTGCAGCCGGCATCATTCCAATTGCATTGGCACAAATTGGGGACAGCTTCCCGATTCAGGAACGGCCGAAAGCGATTGCGTTCTTTATGTCGATGTCCACATCCGGGCAGGCATTAGGGATCGTGATTGGGGGTATAGTTTCGCAGTTCGTGAGTTGGAAAATGCTGTTTGTGATGACCGGTGTATTGGCTGTACCGGCGGTTCTGCTGTTCTTCCGGCAGCGTTCGACGCACTCTGTGGAAGAAAAGGCCCTGATTCCGCTGCGCGAGAGATACCGATTGATTTTTTCCAAGAAGAGAAGCTGGGCGATTTATGCGATGATCTTTCTGGAAGGGGCCACTTTTTTCGGGGCGTTTACATTTCTTGGCTTATACGGCCATTTATCGCTTGGCCTTAACTTTTTCACGATCGGTCTGTTGACCGCCCTATATAGTGCGGGGGCGTTCGGCGGCAGTTTTCTGATATCTGTCATGGTTCGAAAAATCGGCCAACCGCAGATGCCCCTGTTTGGCGGCTTGTTGATGGCTTTGGGGTATGGCGTGATTTGGCTGTTGCCGACGGTCACCGCTTTAACCATTGGCTTTGTGCTGCTGGGCGTGGGGTACAGCTTCTGCCATTCTGCGCTGCAAACGTTTGCTACCGAACTGCTGCCGCAGGCAAGGGCGACAGCCATGTCGGTATTCGCTTTTTGTCTGTTTCTGGGGACAGGACTGGGGCCGGTTTGGCTGGGGGAAGTGTACGACCTTACGGGAATGAACGGTTTGTTAGAAGCGTCGACACTGTCCACCCTCCTGTTTGCCATTCTTTGCGGCCTATTGTTTGCAAGGCGAAAAACGGAATCACCGAAAACGGTTTAAAAAAGGATTTTTCCACTCCATTAAAACGGCATAATGGCAGGATTCCGCATCGTCCAGATAGTTTTCTGCCACGCGCAAGGGTGTGCGCCCGCAGCGGAGCAGAAACGTGATGACCGGGTCCTGCAAATCGCCGTTTAGGACAGCAGCCAGGTATTGTTCGGGTGACATCCGGTCAGCCACTTTGTGGTAGCCAGGCATCCGACCGCCGCCAAGCAGACGGGTCAGCCTTTTCTCAACGACCAGTTCATACATGGACTGCATCAACCATTTTCCTAAGCCCAGTTTGCGGTACGAAGGGCGGACGCTGATATCCACCACGTATAAGGTGTTGCCGTTCGGATCGTGATTGCGAATGTATCCGGCATCGGTGATCTCTTCCCACGTGTGGTTCGGGTGATCAGGATCGAAATGGACCAAAAGCCCCGTCATGGATCCGGCCAATTTTTCATTGATTTCGATACAAAGAGCGCCGTCTGGGAAGAGTGTGACGTGGTTTTGCAGCTGCTGCCTATTCCACCACAATTCAGACGGAAAAGGGGGCGGGAAACATTCCTGTTGAATTTCGATCAGTTGATTAAAATCGGCTTCTGTATAATTCCGGACAAGTGCCCTGACCGGACGGTTCCCGTCAAATACATAAAGGTCTTTACGGTACAAAATTCTCTTCCCTCCACTTCCATTTCCCAAAATTCTGATGTTGGTTTCGACTGCCTTTCTTCAACTTAGTACGGATTCAACAAAAAATCAATTCTTCTGAACCAAAACTGTTACATAGCTGGGGGCCTGACAGGGCAAATTTGACAGAGCCAGCTTTATTTGTCACATTGTATGATATAGAACAGAACGATTTTGAATGTGTGCATGATGTACGGAGAAGGGGGTGTGTCCCTTTACAGGGACAATTCCATTGAATGATGCGGGAACGGTCGTTTTCAATCTGATCTTAGTGTTCTTTCTTGTGTTTATGAATGGTTTTTTTGTTGCTGCTGAATTTGCGATGGTGAGAATCCGTACCAGTCGAATCAGTCAGTTGGTTACGGAAGGGAATCGAAAAGCAAAAGTGGCGCAGCAGGTAACCGATCATCTGGATGCGTATTTGTCAGCTTGTCAATTGGGGATCACATTGGCATCGCTTGGACTGGGCTGGGTGGGGGAGCCTGCTGTCGCAAGTCTCATCGAAAAGCCGCTCCTCTTCTTACACGTTCCTGAGATTGCCATTCATTCCATCTCATTTGTGATCGGATTTGCCGTGATTACGTTTTTACATATTGTGCTCGGCGAGTTGGCGCCCAAATCGCTGGCCATTCATCGGTCGGAAGGTACGGTTTTACGTGCGGCAAGACCTTTGGTCTGGTTCCGGAAAGTGATGTATCCGGCGATATGGGTATTAAACGGAACGGCCAATGCGCTGCTCCGTTGGATGGGAATTGAACCGGCGAAGGAAGGGGAGTTGGCGCATACGGAAGAAGAAATCCGCATTTTGGTGAATCAAAGCCATCGCAGCGGATTGATCGATAACACGGAAATGTTTCTGTTTGACAGCGTATTCGATTTTACAGATCGAATTGCCCGTGAAATCATGATTCCTCGTGTCGATATGACTGTCATTGATTTGGACGATTCCTATGAAACCGTGCTGCAGACGATTGAACAGAATCGGCATACCCGATATCCGGTATCGCAAGGGGACAAAGATCATATTGTCGGTTTTGTCCACGTAAAAGATCTGTACCTGCATATGAGCCGCCAGCATGAATTTTCAGTACAGGATATTTTACGGAAAGTCGTGACGGTTTCGGAAGCGGCGGAAATCAGCGCCGTGCTGAAACAGATGCAGAAAAACCGCACACAGATTGCCGTGGTGATCGATGAGTATGGCGGGACGGCAGGTCTTATCACAATGGAAGACATTATGGAGGAATTGGTCGGCGATATTCGGGACGAGTTCGATGTGGACCAGCAGCCACCGATTGTCCTGACAGATGATGGGTATTCGGTCGATGGATTGGTGCTCATTGAGGAGATTAATGCCCTGCTTGTCCTGGATATTGACAATGAAGAAGTAGACACGATTGGCGGCTGGATGTACTCCGTATTGGACCGCAAGCCGGAAGTGGGAGTTTCCGTACGGAAAGATCCGTATGTTTTCACAATCGAAAAGATAGATGACCGTCGTATTCAACGAATCAATATCAAGAAGGCCGTCTGACTCTTCCGTGAGGAGGAGTATTTTTTGTGACCTGCCTGACAGACGGAAGCGGGATGTAATTGTATACTCAAAAAAGCAGCCAGTATTTGGTGGTTTTCAGTGAATGGTGTACTCTAGTGGAAGAAAATGCGTTCTATTCAATGATGAATTATACATTGGGGGGCCTTGTATGAAAGAGATGAAGCTGTTTTTTGATTTCAACTGACCGTTTTGTTACACGGAGACGGTGTCTCTGCAACCGTTATATCAAGACGGGAATGTGAACATCCAATGGATCGGCTGGAAGATGCCAGAAGGCATAACACCACCGCCGCCGAAACCGGAAGGATACGGGAGAGCGGCGAAAGAAGCGTTGCCGAAGCTGATGGAAGAACGCAACCTGCCGTTTCATCCCCCTGCGGAAAAAGCGGATACTACGTGGGCACATATTGGCACGGAAATTGCCGGAAAGTTTGGGAAACAGTTGGAGTTCGTCAAGCAGGTGTTCGCCATTCGTTTCGCGGAAAGCAAGGACATTTCAACTCGCGAGGCAATCCTGCAGGCAGCTGAACGGGCAGGCCTGCCAGTAAAAGAATTTGATGGGGCCTTGCAGGATGATTCATGGCGGCGGGCAGTCGAACGTAATTATGAGTTGGCGCATGATTTGGAAATCAGCACAATACCCTCTTACATCGGGGCGCATGGGGCTATTCTGGTGCATGATTTTCGGGAAATGCCTGATGTGGGAGAAATTCGAAAAATCTTATAAAATCTTAGATAATGTGAGTTGAAGAGAGGTGTTGGTATGAAAGCGGTACTGATGAACGGGTTCGGCGACAGTGATGTGCTTTATATTGGGGAACATCCGGACCCCATTATGGGTGAGCAAGATTTATTGGTGCGTGTTAGGGCCACCGCGTTGAATCGCGCCGACCTACTGCAGCGAAGGGGATTATATCCGCCGCCGCCAGGCGCATCGGAGATTTTGGGCTTGGAGATGGCGGGAGAAGTAGTTTCTGTTGGAGCGGCTGTCACGGGTTGGAAGCCAGGAGATCGCGTATGCGCATTGCTGCCGGGTGGCGGTTATGCAGAGTTGGTTTCGATTCCAGCCGATATGGCGATTCGTCTGCCCGATTCGTTTAGTTTTGAACAGGGGGCTGCCATTCCGGAAGTATTTCTGACTGCCTATCTGAATCTGTTTTGGTTGGGCGGGCTGCAACCAGGACAGAAAGTGCTGGTGCATGCGGGAGCAAGCGGTGTCGGTACGGCAGCGATCCAACTGATTCGGGAAGCAGGCGCCGTTTCAATCGTAACAGCAGGTGCACCGGAGAAATTGCAGCGTTGCTTTGAATTGGGAGCGGCGGCCGGTTGGAACTACAAGGAAGGCTCCTTTGCTCCCTGGGTCAAGGAACAGACGGACGGGAAAGGTGTCAACATCATTCTTGATTTTGTAGGGGCTTCTTATTTCGCCGACAATCTGGCTTCACTTGCGGTGGACGGGCGATTGGTTATTATCGGGACGATGGGCGGTTCAAATGTAAACGATCTGAACCTGGGCTATATTCTGGCACGCCGTCTGCAGATTATTGGAACCGCCTTGCGCTCTCGCAGTGTACAGGACAAAATCCGGTTGACAAAGGAATTTAGTGATTTTGCTTGGCAGCGTTTTGCAGACGGGCGTCTGCAGCCGATCATCGATTCGGTATACGACTGGAAAGACGCGGCCAAAGCGCACGCCTACATGGAGTCTAATGCAAATGTTGGGAAAATCATTTTGCGTGTAACCGACTGAAGAGAAAAGGAGTGTGTATGGTGAATCATTTAAAAGACAAAGTAGCGATTGTAACAGGTGCGAGCAGCGGAATTGGTGAGGCAACAGCAATTGCATTGGCGGAGGCGGGTGCCAAAGTCGTATTGGCAGCGCGTCGCACAGACCGTTTGCAGCAGCTGAAGGAACGGATAAAAGGGGATTGTCTGCTCGTTCCCACTGACGTGTCAAATCGGTCCGATGTGGAGAATTTAGTTAAAACCACGAAGGATACATACGGAAAAGTCGATATCCTCATCAACAACGCGGGTGTTATGCTGCTTTCTTTCCTGGATAAGCTGCATGTGGAAGAGTGGGACCGCATGATCGACGTTAACATCAAAGGTGTGCTGTATGGAGCGGCAGCTGTGATTCCCATCATGAAAGAGCAAAAAAACGGTCATATTGTCAATGTGGCATCGATTGCCGGTCACCGGGTGATTCCGGCCGCGTCTGTGTATTGCGGTACCAAATTTGCCGTTCGGGCAATTTCGGAAGGGCTGCGCATGGAACTGTCGCCTCAGTCGGGCATTCGCGTCACGATTATTTCACCAGGTATCGTGCAGACAGAATTGACTCATCACATCACCGATCCGGATGTTCAGCAGTCGGTTGCCAAGCGGAGTTTAACTCCATTAACTTCGGAGGATATCGCAAATGCGATCGTTTACGCGGTCAGCCAACCGCAACATGTGAACGTGAATGAAATTATGGTGCGTCCTACAGAACAGCCAAACTAAAGCTGTGTTACGGTACCATGACCGTAAAGAGGGAGGGGTTAAAATCAATCTGCATACAGAGTGGGTGTCGTACGGAACAGATAGAGAGTTTATGGGTTATTTGGCTCAACCTAAGCAGGTAAACGGCCAACTGCCTGCTGTGCTTGTATTCCAGGAAATTTGGGGTGTTGACGCACATATTCAAGACGTCACGAACCGGATTGCAAACGCGGGGTACCTGGCTTTTGCTCCCGATTTGTACGCGCGGTACGGAAAACGTCCGGGAAATATGACGGACGAACGGATTGCGGAAGTGCTTCAATTTTTGGAGAGCGTGCCGCCGACTGTATGGAACGATCCGGCGCAACGTGAAGAGGAACTGGCAAAACGACCGGAAGATTCGAAGACTCGGATCAGCGAAACGTTTGCTGCCATGTTCAGCCAATTGTCTCCTGACAATTATACGAAGCAATTGATTGCCACAACCGATTTTCTGCGAAATCAGCATGAAATCACGAAAGAGCAAGGCATCGCTTCGATGGGCTTTTGCATGGGAGGCGCCATGTCCGCTTATTTGGCCACGCAAGATCCTCAATTGCGCGGAGCCATCATATTCTATGGAACGGCTCCCAAGCAGGAACTGATCCAAAATATCAACTGCCCGGTACTCGGTTTGTATGGGGAACTGGATGCTCGGATTACAGATGCCGTACCCGGTTTCGCCGAGCAAATGAAAGCGGCTGGCAAATCGTTCGAATATAAGATCTACCCGAAGGCGCATCATGCATTCTTTAACGATACCCGTGCTTCCTATCAGGTGGAGGCGGCGCGCGATGCATTTGTGCAGACGCTGAATTTTCTGCAGAAAGTACTTGTATAAACCGTGAAAAAATCTGGTTGCTTACCCAATAACCAAAACCCGTTTCCATGGAAGAACGGTTGAAACCAGCTCCTCCATGCGAAACGGGTTTTTAATCCTGTTTAGAGGTTGACACTCTTCATCGTGTGTTCCGGATAACGCTCGCCGACAGCGACCCCTTGCGGCAACAACTCATTGATCCGGTTCAGATCATCGGCTGTCAAGTTTACATCTAATGCCGCCACGTTTTCTTCCAAATAGGCACGTCGCTTGGTGCCGGGAATGGGAACAATATCGTCGCCTTGCGCCAACAGCCATGCTAATGCCACCTGCGAAGGTTTACAACCTTTTTCATTCGCAATTTCTTCAATCTTTTTAACCACGTCAAGGTTTTTCTGGAAGTTTTCACCTTGGAAGCGCGGCGAAAAACGACGGTAATCATCTTCCGGCAAGTCTTCAAATTTTTTGAACTGACCGGTCAGGAAACCTCGGCCGAGCGGACTGTATGCCACAAATCCGATGCCTAACTCACGTATGGTGGGCAGGATTTCGTCTTCTACATCCCGGCTCCAAAGCGAATATTCGGTTTGCAGCGCGGTGATCGGGTGAACTTTGTGTGCCCTCCGAATGGTAGCAGGGGCTGCTTCCGAAAGGCCTATGTAGCGAACTTTTCCTTCCCGCACCAGATCCGCCATGGCGCCGACCGTCTCTTCAATCGGGGTGTTTGGATCGACACGATGCTGGTAATACAGGTCGATATAGTCAGTGCCCAATCGACGCAAACTGGCCTCGCACGCCTGTTTTACATATTCGGGCCGCCCGTTTACTCCGAGAAAAGATCCGTCCTCTCCCCGTACGTTGCCAAACTTGGTGGCTAAGATGACTTCCTGTCTGCGGCCTTTTAATGCTTCCCGCAACAACTCTTCGTTTTTGCCTACACCGTACATATCGGCCGTATCCAAGAACGTTACGCCCAGTTCAATCGAACGGTGGATGGTCGCAATTGACTCCTGATCATCCCGATTGCTGTAAAAATCGGACATTCCCATACACCCAAGCCCCAGAGCAGAGACTTCCAATCCGCTGTTTCCCAAACGTCTTTTTTGCAAAATTGCCGCCCCCCCTTACAGTTCATTTATTGTGCAAAAAGCGGATATTCATGCGCACTTACCTATTATGGGCTCTCCGTTTTCTTCCTGTCAAATGGTAACGGGTGATCCCGATTACAGACAAAAGGCGATTTCTTGACGTGGCCTGGTCGGTTTCCTATACTGGTCATACACTTTCAAACTGGAGGTTCGATATGGATACAGCCAGTCATTTTCTCATCGGTGTGGGACTGGGGGGATTGGCTCATCTTTCACCATTAGTAGCAACGAATCCTGTACTCGGGACGGCGATTACAATTGGCACTGTGATCGCATCGGAAGCGCCTGATTTTGATTATGTGTACAAGTGGAAAGGGCAGGCTGCCTATCTGAAAAATCATCGCGGTATTACGCATTCCATACCGGCCTTACTGATTTGGCCGACGGTGATTACATTTTGCATGCTCCCTTTTTTTACAGGGATTGATGGATGGTTACTCTGGCTATGGTGTCTGATTGCCGTCTGCATCCATGTCGGGCTTGATGTATTAAATACATATGGTACTCAGGCGTTACGTCCCTTTTCGGAGAAATGGCTGTCGAAAGATATTTTGATGATCCTGGATCCGTTTATCTTTATCACGCAACTGGCAGGTATTTTACTGTGGGCGTTTGGCATATTTTCACCAGGTCCGATGTTTGGTTGGATTGACGGCGTTACATTGGTTTATATCCTGATTCGCGCCGTGTATCACCGGCGGCTGGTTCGTATGGTGGCTAACCAGATGGCACCGGGTGGAACACCGTTTGTTCGGGTAATCCCGACATTTCGTTTTTGGGGCTGGCAGGTGATTGTGGAGACAGAAGAGCAGTTTTTGCTCGGCAAAATCCAAAATGGCTCCTTTGTGAAAGAGATGACGTTGCAGAAATTGGTGGATGGTCTTGACTATCCGTTGAATATGAAAAGTGAAGTGGCGGACGCATTTCTGTATTTTGCACAGTCGGTATACCGTCAGGTGGAAGAAACGGATGGCAAAATCCGCCTGAAGCTGACCGATCTGCGGTTTCGATTCGGCGATTCCTTTCCCTTTTCGGCGATCGTCGAAATGACACCGGATGGCCATGTCGAGAATCAGTATTTGGGTTGGAGCCGAAGGAACGAACAAGGAGAGAAGATCCGACTCAAAGAGTTTTTGAAAAAGTAGGGAGTAAGTAAAGTGATGGGCCGGTGAAGGGCCGGAGCATATCCAACAGGCAGCAGTTTCATGCCTGTTTTTTATTTTTTTTCGCGCGCAATGCAGCGCATATCCTTTTGTTTTTTGCTGAATCTAAAGGACGTGAGGGGGTGATGGAGATGACGATTGCTACACAGGTGAAAACCACGCTGGCGTCTTTGAAAAGCGCACAAGCCAATCTGGAATCGTTTGCGTTAAACACTCAAAACAAACAGGCGAAACAGGTGTTTTCGCAGGCTGCCCAAACTACTCAGTCGGTTGTTGATACGCTGGAACAACGGGTAACGCAACTGGAGAAAGAGGAGCCGCAATTTAAAGGTTTCTAATTCCGGTGTAAAAGGGGAGAGGAGATCCCTCTCCCACCCCTTTGAGGAGGATCTGTTTATGCCTGAATGGTTGAATATTCTGATTCGGTCCGTTGTGTCGCTTGCCTATCTGCTTTTTTTGACCAGGTTGATCGGTAAACGGCAACTGTCACAGATGACGTTTTTTGAATATACGGTCGGGATTACAATCGGTTCTATCGCGGCTGTCATTGCAACCGATCTGGATGGTCCTATCATATATGGCTTATTGGCAATGACGATTTACGGACTGGTGCCGATTCTTTTGGCATGGTTGGCGCTGAAGAGCAAATGGCTGCGGGATTTGATTGGGGGCCGCTCTACAGTACTGATTAAAAACGGCAAAATTATGGAGGATAATCTTAGGAAAGAGAGGATGTCCGTTGAGGAACTGATGCAGCATCTCCGTATGAAAAATGCGTTTCAGGCGGCCGATGTGGAGTTTGCTGTATTAGAAGCGAACGGTTCCGTCAGTGCATTGCTTAAATCGGATAACCAGCCGATCACCCCGAAACATATGGGACAGCAGGTGGCGCCGGTAAAAGAGCCGCAAACGGTTATTCTGGACGGTGAAATTATGGATGAACCGCTTGCAACGATCGGGTTCAACCGGCAGTGGTTAAAGACGGAACTGGAAAAAACGGGGGTTGCCCTGGAAAATGTGTTTTTGGGACAGGTAGATGGCAACGGTCAACTCTACGTGGACTTGTATGATGATAAAATTCAGGTTCCGCAGCCGCAAATTTTGAAACAGGTTCATGCGGTGTTGAAGAAATGCCAGGCAGACTTGGAACTGTACGCGTTAGCTGCGCAAGATCAGACCGTCAAACAGACGTTTGAGCGAGACGCCAAACGGATGCAGGAAATGATTGAGCAGTTGACCCCATTGATGACGCGATAATCCGATACAGGAGGAGACGCAAGTGGCTAACCAGAAGAAAAAGAAATTGACGCCTGTCCAGCAAAAATATCAGGCTGTCGCAAAACGTCATGAGCCGCCCCGCCCGCTGCTGCGTAATTTTACGGCAGCTTTTCTTGTAGGGGGGCTGATTTGTTTGATCGGACAAGCCATTCAGGATTTTTTTATCCGATATTTTCATTTCACGCAGAAAACAGCAAGCAATCCGATGGTCGCTGTGCTAATCCTTCTGTCCGTTATTTTAACGGGGCTTGGCATATATGACCGGATTGCCCAATGGGCGGGAGCGGGAACGGCAGTCCCGGTGACCGGATTTGCCAATTCTATCGTTTCTGCGGCGATTGAACATCGCAGCGAAGGGATGGTGTTGGGGATTGGCGGCAATATGTTCAAATTGGCAGGATCGGTCATTGTATTTGGTTCGGTGGCAGCCTTTGTGATTGGGATCATCAAAACGCTGATAAAAATGGGGGGATAGCCATGCTGAAAGGTCATCAAACCTGGGTGTTTGCCAGTAAACCAGTGATTCGTTCGGCATCCGCCATCGGTGGTCCGTTTGAAGCGAAGGGCCCGATCGCGGAAGATTTTGACACGCTGCACAGCGATTTGATGATAGGTCAGGACAGCTGGGAAAAGGCGGAACGCACGCTGCTGGAAGAAGCGTGTGACAAGGCGATCGAAAAAGCGGGTCTCACAAAAGAAACCATTAACTTCTTTCTGAGCGGCGATTTAATGAACCAGATTGTTTCTTCCAGTTTCGGTGCACGGACCTTGACAATCCCGTTTCTCGGCTTGTTCGGCGCGTGTTCCACATCCATGGAAGGTTTGGCTCTGGCTGCATTGATGGTAGACAGCCAGTCGGCCGAATATGTGCTGGCCGCTACATGCAGCCACAACGCGTCCGCTGAAAAACAGTATCGGTATCCAACCGAATACGGTTCGCAAAAACCGCCGACTGCCCAGTGGACGGCGACAGCATCAGGGGCGGCGGTTGTCTCCGCAAACGGGGAAGGGCTGCGTGTTACGTCTGCCACAATCGGACGCGTAGTGGATATGGGATTGAAGGATCCGTTCAACATGGGAGGCGCTATGGCGCCTGCTGCCCTGAATACAATCGAAGCCCATTTTCGTGATCGCCAGTTGCCCTACGATTATTATGATTTGGTGGTGACGGGCGATTTGGGGCGAGTGGGTCATTCGATCCTTTCCGAATTGCTGCCCAAACATCAAATCGAGATTCCGCTTGACCGTTATCAGGACTGCGGCATCATCCTGTACGGCGACAACCCTGACGTATGGTCGGGAGCCAGTGGATGCGGCTGTTCGGCTGCTGTTACATACGGACATTTACTGCGGAAGATGAAGGAAGGCACCTGGAAAAAAATTCTGGTGGTAGCTACCGGCGCATTGCTCTCTCCGCTGTCCTATCAGCAGGGAGAAAGCATTCCTTGTATCGCCCATGCGGTTTCAATCGAAACGGAATGAGCTTAAGGAGGATCAGGATGACGTATTTGTGGGCATTTTTGGTGGGAGGCGCGATCTGTATAATTGGCCAATTTTTGCTCGATGTAATGAAGCTGACTCCGGCGCATGCCATGTCAACGCTCGTCGTGGTAGGTGCCGTGCTGGATGGATTCGGCCTGTATGATCCGATGATTAAATTTGCCGGCGCAGGTGCTTCGGTGCCGATCACAAGTTTTGGCAACGCTTTGGTGCACGGAGCGATGGCAGAGGCGGAACATGATGGAATCATCGGGGTGATAACAGGGATTTTTGAAGTGACAAGCGCTGGTATTTCAGCTGCTATCATATTCGGATTGTTGGGGGCACTTGCATTTCGCCCGAAAGGATAAAGGCAGAGGAACAGAGAACGGGTCCCGTTTAGGGACTCGTTTGTTTTCATAAAGCGTGTTACACTAACTACAAAATTAAAGTGGGGGAGTATAAAAAAATATGAGTTTCAAAACGGCTGATCTGTGCGATGAGTTTTCGGAAGAACTGCAGGTGTGCGAGATTGGGTTTCAATCCTATGGAGGCAACCGCCGTTTTTCAGGTCCGATTGCGACGCTTCAAGTGTATGAGGACAACGTACTGGTTCGACAAGCATTGGAAACGCTTCCGGCAGGAACTGTACTGGTAGTTGACGGCGGCGGGTCGAAACGGTGCGCCCTGCTGGGAGACGTTTTGGGTGCAATCGCCGAATCACGCGGTTTGGCGGGTGTGATTATTAACGGGTGTGCGCGTGACGTAGCCGATCTTGCCCTGCAAAAAATCGGTGTGTTGGCAATTGGCAGCAATCCGCTAAAAAGTAAGAAAGAAGGCAAGGGTAAACGGGACGTTGTGCTTGAGTTTGGCGGTGTCAAATGGACGCCGGGCCATTTTGTGTATGCGGATGAAGACGGGGTCATTCTGTCCCCGCGTGCTTTGTGATAAGGAGTTCCGTTACTGGGAGGCATAAGAAATGCAGACGGTTATCAGAGGGAAGGAGACGGTTTTACAAGGACAGGGGAGTAAAACGCATTACCGGATTTTATACTTTATCTGTGCGGCGCATTTTTTGCAAGACTTGTTGACATCTTTGGTGCAGTCCATGCTGCCGGTTTTAAAAAATGCGTTCGATCTGAGCTATACACAGTTGGGGATAGTCGTTCTGGTGACGACTGCCATATCTTCCGTTTTTCAGCCGGCCATTGGGTTTGCCACTGACAAAAAACCATATCCGTGGTTGTTGCCGCTGGCTGCCGTGATAGCCGGGGCAGGTTTCGTAGGAATGGGGCTGGCCAGCAGTTATGCCCAGGTTCTTTGGATGGTGGCGTTGATCGGACTGGCGTCTGCTACGTTTCACCCGGAGGCGTCAAGAGTAGCCCATCTTGCTGCAGGACCTAAAAAAAACACAGCACAGTCGATTTTTCAGATGGGCGGCAATGCCGGGCAGGCAAGCGGGCCGCTGTTTGTGGCCGCTTTGCTGATTCCGCTAGGGATGCACGGTTCTTTTTGGTTGGTAGTTCCTGCCGCTTTGTCGGCTGTGACTCTTTGGGCGGTCTCTGTCTGGTATAAAGATCGCACATCGGTCAAAAAGCAAGCGGCGGCCGAAACGGTTACCTTCCGCTACGGGCCGTTACTTCTTTTGGTGGCGATCGTCCTGATCCGTTCCGCTTTACAAAGCGGGATTGCCAGCTTTCTTCCGGTATACTTTGTCGATGTCAACAAAGCATCAGTCACGTTGTCCGAAATGGTTTTGTTCGTGTTTTTGATGGCGGGTGCGGTAGGCACCTATTTTGGCGGCGCGTTGGCCGATCGTTTCGGAAAAAAACAGGTGTTGGTATACTCACTTGTACTGTCGCTGCCGTTTATTCTGCTGATTCCCTATCTATCAGGCGTTTGGGCATTCATTAATATTTTTTTCTGCGGATTTTTCGGCTTGTGCAGTTTTGCAGTCACGGTTGTATATGCGCAGGAACTTGTGCCGGGTAAAGTAGGCATGATTTCCGGACTGATGATTGGATTGGGATTAGGGGCCGGGGGGATTGGAGCTTCTGTATTCGGCCATTTGGCAGACAGCTTCGGAATAACATCGGCTCTCCGCTTTCTAGCAATTCTTCCGATTGCAGCTTGGGGGATTGGCAGTTTCTTACCGAATGACCGTGCCAAATTAAGAGCTTCATAACTTAACTTATATAGGCATACATTACTAGAAGGAATTTGAAACGTTCATATAGTATAATAAGAGTAGCATTGATTCTGAAAAATTTGTCTATTAGGAGGGGAAAAAGAATGAAATTGGGTGGATACCGTGATCGAATTGCCTGGGTCAATTTAACCGACGGAAATATTGACTACCGTCCGATCGGTGAGGAAAATGCCAGGAAATATGTAGGTGGACGCGGATTGGGTGTTAAATATGTGCTTGACAATGGTGCACAAGTTGATCCCCTTTCCCCAGATAACCTGCTTTGCGTCATGACGGGTCCGCTGACCGGAACTCGTATCAATATGAGCGGCCGGTTGGCTGTTGTCACAAAGTCGCCTCTGACTGGCACTGTTACCGATTCACATATGGGGGGATGGACGGCTGCCAGATTGAAGTGGGCAAATCTGGACGGACTCATTTTTAAAGGCAAAAGCAATAAACCGGTCTACCTGTATGTAGAGGATGGGAATGTAGAACTGCGTGACGCGTCCGATCTGTGGGGCAAGTCTACGCGGGCGACAATTAAAGTGCTGCAGGACCGTTATGGAGCAGAAGATTTGGCGGTCATGGCGATTGGCGTTGCGGGGGAGAAATTGGTAAAGTTTGCGGCCATTCTCAACGAAAACGACCGTTCTGCCGGACGCGGAGGCACCGGTGCGGTAATGGGCGCCAAGAATCTAAAAGCAATCGTGGTAAAAGCTAAATCGAACATGCCGAAACCGGCAGACGAAGAAAAATACAAAACGGCTGTCAGAAACGCCTTGAAAACGCTGATGGATTCTCCTGTTACGGCCCCCAACAAGGGAGGTCTGTCCCTGTATGGAACCAACGTTCTGATGAACGTAACCAATACGGTCGGCGCATTGCCAGGCAAAAACTCACAAGTTTCGCATTGGGAGGGGGCTGACGAAATTAGCGGTGAAACGATCCGGGATACGATTCTGGTAGAAGAACCGACCTGTCATGCCTGTCCGGTTGCCTGCAAAAAACTTGTCGAAGTGCCGGATGGAAAATACAAAACCCGAGTGGAAAGTTATGAGTATGAAACCGCCTGGGCGCTTGGCGCGAATTGCGGTCACAACAATAAAGAAGCGATTGCTTACATGCTTGACCAATGCAATGAATATGGCATGGATACCATCGAAATGGGGAACACGCTGTCAGTTGCCATGGAAGCTTACGAAAAAGGATTGTCTAAGGACCGTATCGATTGGGGCGACGTGGACGTCATGATCGATTGGATTGAGAAGACTGCAAAACGGGAAGGCGTAGGCAACATTCTTGCCGAAGGTGGAGCCCGTGCTGCTGCCGCATTCGGAGATAAGGATCTGGCGATGGCGGTTAAAGGGCAATCCATCCCGGCTTACGACCCGCGTGGGATTCAGGGAATGGGTCTTGCATATGCAACCAGCAACCGGGGGGCTTGCCACCTGCGCGGGTACACAGTGGCCAGTGAAATTATGGGTATCCCCGAACCGACTGATCGTCTGAAGCCGGAAGGGAAAGGCGCCTTGTTGAAGATTTTCCAAGACATGCACGCATTCTCCGATTCGCTCGATATTTGCAAATTCTCTTCTTTCGCAGAAGGTTTGCCCGAATATGCGGAACAGTACTCGTCTGTTGTTGGGATCGAACTTACACCGGAAGATGTATTGACAATTGGCGAGCGAATTTACAACTTGGAACGTTATTTCAACAATCTGGCTGGATTTGACGGGGAAGCGGACACCCTGCCGAAGCGCTTCCTGACAGAAGGAGGAACAGGAGGCAGTGCGGGTGAGGTTGTAAAACTGGATGAAATGCTGAAAGAATACTATCAGGTTCGCAATTGGGAAAACGGCAAAGTGCCGGAAGCCAAACTTCGCGAACTGCAAATTATTTCGTAACAGGTGAAAAAAGCGGTGGACCGGTCATACTCGGTCTTCCGCTTTTTTCTATGCGACCTGTTTATCCTCCGCCGCGCAGCGCTTTTAGACGAAATTGGGCAATCAGTCGGTCCACTTTTTCCGGATCTCCTGAAAACGTGATGAATGTCCTTGGGATACGGATGACTTTCGTGATTTCCACCCAATCTTCCGGCGATAAGTGAGCCGTCCACCCCTCTCCCGCGATCACAACATCTTCAGACAAGTGAGCGTCATCCACCTCTCTCCCGCCCATTTCCAGCAGAAATTGTTTGTACACATACTGATAAGATCCCCGAAATTCCAACCGCATCAATTAACCGCCTCCAACGGGAGGGATTAGAGCCACTTCATCGGTTTCCGACAATATGGTATCGAGACCCTGTCCGTGAATAATGTTTTTTCCGTTTATAAATACATGAACATGTTGATGCAACTGGTTTTCTTCATCGAACAACTCATTTTGAAAAGCTGGAAACTGCTCGATTAGACTTTGCAATAACTGGCCGATCGTTTGCCCATCCTTAAATTCAACGGAAACCTGCTTGCCCTTTACAATTTGCCGGAATGTGGCAAATACTTTTATTACCATATCGCATCCCCCTTGATTTTAGATTATCATAGAACAGAAATCGAGGGAACTGCCGTGGATCTGGAACGGTTTATCATTTAGTTTGACGCGTTCCTGACAATGTGAATAAATAGTGTAAATAGGCTCGCAGATCCACATGATTATTTTGGATAAATTGCCCGATTGTTTTCATCCGGTTTTTCCTCCTTTTACCGCTTTTCTATAGTCTAGGCAACAATCTTTTAATTTATACCCGGGATTGCTAGAATTCACTGCTTTTTGATAGACAGTTGAAATGTTTGGGAAATGGTGCATGAACAGACAGAAATACAGGATATAATGAGTGAGTGATGAGGAGGTGCCGGATTGAACCAGCGCGAGAGAGCAGGTAAACAAGCCGCTTGGATTTCTGTTGTTTCCAACGTGATGTTAACCATAATGAAGCTGGCGGTTGGATATTGGTTTCTCAGCAATGCGTTGATCGCGGACGGTTTTCATTCTGCTGCGGATGTGTTGGCTTCGGTCGCGGTTCTCTTTGCCATGCGAATTTCCAATCAACCGGCTGATGAGGAACATCCTTATGGACACGGTAAGGCTGAGGTGGTTGCTTCGGGAATCGTGGCGGGCATCCTGGCGGTTGCGGCTTTGGAAATTGCGGTGGGGTCCGTTAAGGCTTTCTTCGAAACGCCGCATGCGCCGCATTGGATCGCGTTTGCGGCAGCCGTATTTTCATGGATACTCAAACAGGTGTTATATTCCTATACGATGCGGCTGGGGAAAAAATATAATTCAGCAGGATTGGTAGCAACGGCGGTAGACCATAAGGCAGATGTGATTGCGTCTGTTTTTGCATTTGCAGGAATCGGGATTGCGCTTGCAGGCAACTGGCTGCAAATGCCTTCCTTGTACTACGCAGACTCAGTGGCCGCTTTTATAGTGGCGTTGTTAATTTTCAAACTGGCTTATGAGACCGGAAAAGAAGCGGTCGAAGTGTTGATGGAAAGAACGGTGGAACCGGACAAAGTGGAGTCGTTTGCCCGTACCATTTTATCTGTTCCGTATGTGAAAAGACTTGACCGGCTGCGTGCACGGGCACATGGCCACTACATCTTGGTTGATGTCCGAGTGGCCGTGCCAGGGACGATTACGGTCCAGGAAGGCCATGATGTGGCAAGTGCAATCCGGGACCGTATTAAACAGGAGAATCCAGATGTGGAAGAAGTATTGGTTCACCTAAATCCGTGGTATCGGGAAGAGGCATCCGAATCGTAAATGTGCTGCCTGCCGACTCGATACTGGTTGCCTCCAAGGTTCCCCCATGTTCCTCTACAATCTGTTTGCAGACAGATAAACCTAAACCGGTTCCACCCTTTTTGGTCGTAAAAAACGGATTGAAAATTTCTGACAGATCGTCTGCCGATATGCCAATCCCCGTATCGGACACTTGAATCAGCACCGCATGTTCGGGCAGCGATTTTTCAACTGAAACGGTTACTACACCGCCGCGTGGAGTTGCTTCTAAAGCGTTTCGCACAAGATTGATCATCACTTGTTTCATTTTTGTAATATCACAAACTATCGTTTGATCAAGCAGATAAAAATGGAGATTTACCCCTTTTAGAATCGCTTCGCTTTCCATCAGTATACGGACATCGTCGAGTATCATCCGCAGACTGACGGGCTGTCGTTCGCTCAGGTTCTTTCGTGACATACTCAAATATTCGCTGATAATTCCCAAAGCTCGTTCCAACTCTTCCAGCATGACCTGAACATAGGTTTCAAGTTTGTCCCCGGACGGAGAATCCCTGGCGATCAGTTGCAGAAACCCGCTTACCGCTGTTAACGGATTGCGTACTTCATGCGCCATAGAGGCGGCGATTTGGCTAAGAGAATGAACGAGATCGGCCTGTTTGGACAATTCACTCCATTGCCATTCGGTCGTCAAGTCCCGACCGATTAACAAAGCCCCCTGCGAATTGGAGGATTCGCTGCCGAGTGGAATGATATCGAGAGATAAATGAGACAACTGCCGGTTCAAAAATTTACCCGGCATCGAATGAGCGCGTGCCGAACGATTTGATAAAATGAGGCGCAGCAGTTCGGAAACCGATTTTTCCATATTGGTTTCGAAAATAGACTGCCCCAGCCAGTCGTTTCGGTTGGTGGATAAAATGGATTCAAACGCATGGTTCATATAACGGATGGTCCCTTGTTTATCGAGAATCAAAACTCCTTCGTTCAAGGATTCCAACAGTAATCTGTTTTGCGCCTGAAGTTGCTGCAAGAGATGATGTGCCTGGCTGTCAAAGATAAAGAGAACGATTCTTCCGATACGGTTTTGCACAACCAGGTTATAGGACTGTAATTGAACAGGGATTGCCTGTCCGTTTTTCGAATCGATTTGATATTCACCTTTTATTTCCTTATTCGATTTGCTTTCAAACAGATTCTGCAGGTCGTTGGATTTGCCGACTGGCTGAAACAGCTGACTGAGTTGTTCAGGCGACATGTCTTTTAGTTCTTGAAGTGTGTATCCGGACATTTTTTCAAAGGCCGGATTGATATATGTAATGTGTCGTTCATGGTCGATTGCCAGAATGGCTGTCGGCAGGTCTTGAAAAATATGGAGAACCCATTTCTGAAAAGAATAGATCGATTCAATCATGGGTCGGATGAAAGGGGAGCGATGAGCTTGTTCAAACTGATGCAGGGATAATTCGCTTTGCTCGGTGAAGAGCCATTTCGGCCATGACCGTAAAAATCGATTTTGAGCGGCCCCGCCCAATTGGAAATAGATGACAAGATAGGCCAGAGTTATAAAAGATACTGCGAGTGCTGCCAGAATGGAAGAGACTACCAGATAGTAGCGTTCGCGTTCTTTGATCTTCTCGTCGATGATCTGCTGAGGGATGCTGACCACAAGCAAACCGTACAATTGCCCTCCTTTGTTTAGCGGGTTTGTCAATACATACATAGGTCCCCGTGTCGAATTATCCACCAACCGAAAATCAGGATGTTTGGTTTCCGATACAATACGACTGGGGTAATCGGCAGGCAGGCGCTTAAACCAGGAATTTTTCGTTTCGCTTGCAGGCGCAGATGCGACAACACAATCCCGCGTTGTATCGTAAAACATCACATAAATGCCGTTTTCGGAAAACGATTCCGCGAGTGGTTGCAAAGCAGTGTTGAGATAAGAAAGTTGGATATCTGCGGGATGGGTTGACAGCTGTGCGGCCTCCAGCATTTCATCGAACGTCACCCCTTTCAATTGCTGCCTTGCCGCCCCTGAGATCTGCGTTAAGGTTTCGTTTGTTTGGGCAAGAAAGAATTGCCGTTCAGACTGACTCAAGAAATAATATGGGAAAAAGCCGCCTAACAACCCGACCAGGCAGACGAGGGGAATGATCAGTTTTTTAGAGGTAAACTGCATAGGAAAAAGCCTCCGACTACAAACGGATACTACAAATATTAACGCATAGACAACCAATAATTTCAAGTACTTACAAAAAAGGGGGACTACCGAAGCAGTCCTCTGTTCAACCAAGCGGCTCCGTCCAATGTCACCACTTCGCCGCTCATGTAGGAGGCATAAGGAGATACCATAAATGCGGCAAGATGCGCCACTTCCTCCGGTTTTCCCAATCTTCCAAGCGGAATGCCCGCTTTCACTTGCTGCTCCGCTTGCGGGTCCCCCCACAACCGATCGGCACCGCCCGTATTTTCGATGGGTCCGGGTGCGATGGCATTGACGCGGATTCCATATTTTCCCCACTCGGCCCCCAATGTGCGGGTCATCGCGACAACTCCGGCCTTGGCGGATGCGGAGTGAATGACGCCAGGGCTGCCGGTCCAAGCGTATGTCGCAACGATATTCAAGATGCTGCCGCCCCGGCCTTCCTCAATCCAACGTTTTCCGACCGTTTGCGAGCAGTAGAATGTCCCGTTCAGGACAATGTTGACTACCGAATTCCAACCGTTGAACGAAAGGTTTTCTGTCGGGCAGATAAAGTTGCCTGCCGCATTGTTGACCAGGATATCGATTTTGCCAAAGCGGGAAATCGCTTCCGTTACTAAATGTTCAACCTGCTCAGGATGGCGTACGTCACATTGAACAGGCAGTGCTGAAACGCCTCGCTGTTCAATTTCGGATGCTGTTTTTTGCAAGTTTGCCATATTTCGGCTGGCAATTACAAGGGTGGCTCCCATCTCGGCAAACTGCAGGGCCATCGCTCGGCCAAGTCCAGTCGCTCCACCGGTAACTATCGCCACCTGTCCCTGTAATGCTTTTTCCATATTCATTCTTACCCCTCCCTATTTATAAAACGTTCGCTATGCACTTCTCGGAACCCTTCCGTTTTTCAGTTGACTTGTACTATTTTTCGGACTTGCCGAATATCTTGAAATCAGATCACGGGGACAGCCGATAAAGGGGTGGTGCTATGCGCAAATCATTAAGGGTAGTATGGGTAATGGTATTTGCCATATGCGTGGGATTGGCCGGTTGTGGAATCCGGTCGGCGGATGATGTGGTAAAAAATTTGCAGAGTGTGCAGAAGAATCTGAAGTCCTATAAGAGCACCGCCACCATGACGGTGCAGACGCCATCATCCACAAGCAAATATTATATTGAAACGTGGTATCAGGCGCCAGGCAATTACCGCATCGCGCTGGGCAATGAGAAGAAAGAGATCTCGCAAGTTATATTGCGGAATGAGGATGGGATCTATGTCGTCAATCCGCAGTTAAAAAAGAGTTACCGTTTCCGAGGCGATTGGTCGGAAAATCAAGGCGGGCATGTGTACCTCTATCATGCATTGGTTGACCGGATTTTGCAGGCAAAGGATAAGGAGTTGTCAATTCGGAAAGATTCAGTGCTTATTAACATGTCTATGCTGCCGGAAAATCCGATCATAACGAAACAGCAAGTGCTGCTTGATGACCGGAAATTATATCCGAAACAGATGGTACTCTTCAATAAGGAGAATCAACCGATTGTCACCGTCGATTACGAGTCGTTTGATACAGGAATGAATTTCCAGAAGGATGCGTTTACTCCGGAAGCGGCAATGGCGTTAGCCAATACGGATGGTACGGTGGCGGTGGCGGGGGGGAAATCCGATTTTGGCGTGATAGAACCTGCCTATCTGCCGAAGGGGATGACGTTGAAAGACGTAAAAGAGCAGGATCAAACCATCTATCTGGTTTATACAGATGCACAAGGAAATGTGGCAACGATTACGGAAGCAAGGGCGGAACCGGGCGCAGTCGCTTTGCCATCCGGTAAAATGCAGGATCTGCTCGGCACGCCTGCCATCGTAACGGGCAGTGGAAATGTGAAGACGCTGTATTGGACACACCAAAATCTGGAGTTCTCGCTTACATCTTCCTTGCCGGTTCAGGAAATGACGAAAATGGCGCAGTCCACCATGTCAGCGATTGGCAAATAGGATGTGAGGTCAATCATCCCGGTAAATAAAAAAACAGCCATATTGCATCGGCATGGCTGTTTTTTGCATGTATATTTCGTGTAGGGGAAAGACAGCGGCGCTTGACGCCATGCTTGTACGTTGATACGCTTGGGAAAACGGGAAACGAGCGTGACCTTATATGATTCGACCGACGTGGGCGGAAATCAATCTTTCGAATATTGCCCATAATGTTCAGGAATTTCGTAGAGTTCTTCCCTCGACTACCCGCATCCTGGCAGCTGTCAAAGGAGACGGATATGGACACGGTGCCATCCCGGTCGCCAAACAGGCAATTGCCAGCGGGGTCGACTATTTGGCCGTAGCCAGCGTGGAAGAAGCAATCCCGCTGCGGGAGGCAGGAATTGAAGAACCGATTTTGATATTGGGATATACCCCTCCGGAAGCGGCAGAACAAGTCATTCGCTGGAATTTGACGCAAACCGTATTTCAAAATGATCTGGTGGACGCTTTGGAGGCCGCCGCCAAGCGAACGGGAACCAAAGCGCGTGTCCATGTAAAGATCGATACGGGTATGGGGCGAATCGGGCTGCAGGCGGAAGAGGCGATTGGGTTTATAAGAGATTTGGCGCGGCGGGAATGGATTGAACTGGAAGGTGTGTTTTCCCACCTGGCTACCGCTGATGATCCGGATCCGCGCTATGTAAGGAGCCAATTTTCCAGATGGGAACGGTTGTTGCAAGAATTGGATGATCATCTGATACAGATTCCGCTGCGGCACTTGGCAAACAGTGCGGCGGCCATAAAATTTCCGGAAATGGCATATGATATGGTTCGGATTGGCATTTCGTTGTACGGACTTTATCCGGGCAAACAGGTTGACCGATCCCTTATAGATCTTCGCCAGGCCATGCAGTTTGTTACGAAGATTGTGCATTTGAAAATGTTGCCGCGCGGGGCGGGGGTATCATACGGTGCAACACCGGTGGAACGGGAGCAGGCGTTGATTGCTACCCTCCCTGTCGGATATGCAGATGGATATTCACGGCTTTTGTCCAATAAATCGTCCGTATTGGTTCGCGGTCAACGGGCTCCGATCATAGGCCGTATCTGTATGGATCAATGCATGATTGATGTGACGGATATTAAAGGGGTTTCCGTAGGCGATCAGGTGGTGTTGTACGGCGAACAAGGCGACGAGTTTATTTCATTGGATGAGATTGCTGATTTAATTGGAACTATCTCCTATGAAGTGGCTTGCGATTTGGGAAAACGGGTGCCCAGGCTGTACAGATTTGAGTAAAACTAAAGGAGATTTCAGACTTTTGACAGCGATAGAGAAACTTGGGTATAATACCAGAGTGGGCAATAGGTCATTGTCGGGGGTGCCGGATGTTGTCAAATAAAAAAAGGATAATGGTCAGTATTCCGAATCATCTTCTGCAGGAAATGGACGGTATCGTGGAGCAGGAGAAATCAAACCGCAGCGAACTGATTCGCCAAGCAATGCGTTTGTATTTAAATGAGCGGAAGAAACGATTCATCCGAGAAACCATGCAGCGCGGTTATATGGAAATGGCCAAAATCAATTTAAACATTGCCTCGGAGGCGTTCCTGGCGGAAGAAGAAGCGGAGACAACACTAGAACGGCTTGTAAGCGGGGTGTAGCCCTTGAGTGTCAAGCGTGGGGATGTTTTCTTTGCTGAATTATCACCCGTGGTCGGTTCCGAACAGGGTGGGTTCCGCCCCGTGCTCATTCTCCAAAATGACATCGGCAATCGATTCAGTCCTACTGTAATTGTGGCTGCTATTACCGCCCAAATTCAAAAAGCGAAACTCCCTACCCATGTAGAGATCAAAGCTGATAAAGACGGACTGGAAAGAGATTCGGTTATTCTTCTGGAACAGATTCGCACTATTGACAAACAGCGGTTAACAGATAAAATTACGCATCTGGACGATGAATTGATGTCTCGTGTGAATGATGCATTATTGATTTCGCTTGGATTGATTGAATTTTAATTTTAAAATACAACAACAGCTCGTGGGAACGGGCTGTTTATTTTTTTGCCGTTGCCATACAATCGAATTGAAAGCAATCGTACGGGAACAGGAGGCGGAATATGGGCAAACAACGCAGTCAAATTTGGCAGTATGCCGTTATAGGAACATTGTTGACGATCGCGACGACTGGTTTCGGCAGAATGGCATACGGAGTGGTGATGCCGTTTATGCGAGACAGTCTCCATTTAAGTTATGTGAATGCGGGGCTGTTGGGTACATCCACCGCGTTTGGGTATTTTGTCATGGTCGCGATTGCCGGATGGTTGGCTGCCCGCTGGGGGAGTAAACAGGTCGTAATGTTGGGAACCGGTTTAACGGGACTTTCTTTATTGGCGTTGGCGTGGGTGTCTTCATTTCATGCAGCGGCCGTATGGATGTTCCTGGCCGGTGTGGGAACAGCCTTTACATATACGCCATTGGCTTCTCTGCTTGTTTCCTGGTTCCCTAATCGACGAGGCCTTATGATCGGCTTTCTTGCCAATGGCTTAGGGCTTGGGGCTTTCATTGCAGGGCTGGTAGTACCTTGGTTAGTCGATTTGTTTTCAAATTCCGGATGGCGGATTGCGTGGGAATCGTTTGGCGTTTATGGTCTGATTGTCGGGGCAATGGCCGCTTTTATTTTAAAAAATCCCCCTGCAGCAGCATCATACTCAAAAGAGAAGCGGCCCAATCTGTTATCGGCCGTTTACAGAAAAAAAGAAGTTTTGCTGGTGGCCTATATTTATATGTGTATTGGTGTGGCTTATATCATACCGCCCACCTTTTTGCCGGGCTTCATGCTGGAGCATCAGGTTGATCCGAAAGTAGCTGGCATTGTCATGGCAATTGGCGGATTTTTATCGGTTTTCAGCGGCCCGGTATGGGGAGTTTTCTCCGATCGAGTCGGCAGACGAATGTCTCTCCTGTTATCGTTAACCGTAGTGGCAATCGGGACGTTGCTGCCCATCTTGCTTCCCGGTCTGGCCAGTTTTATCATCTGCCAAATCCTGCTTGGCAGCACAGTCGGCGGCATGTTGGCATTGATTCAGGCTGCTTCAACGGAGCAAGTCCCCACTTCTTTGGCGCCGGTGGCGCTCGGTTACGTGACATTATTTTTTGCGGCCGGTCAGCTGCTCGGTCCTGGATCTGCCGGCTGGATTATTGACCACTTAGGCGGTTTTAACCAAGCGTTCTTATTTGCGTTCCTGATGCTTTTGCTCGGCATTGGCTTTACGTTCAAAATGCAAAAGGAGCGCCAGGCACATTCCCGAAACGACCGGGTGTCTGTAAGCTGATACAGATCATCCTCCCGCTGTGTTGGAATCGATCACCAGATAATAATGACATTCCGCTTCTCCGATGTTAATAAAACGGTGTTCCACATTCGCCTCAAAAAAAATGGAATCGCCTTTCTGCAACAAATAGGTTTGGTTATTTAAAATGGCCTGCAAACTCCCTTTCGCAACGGTGATATATTCTTTGACGCCCGATTTGTGCGGCGGAAAGGTACCGGAATCGCCGCCGGGAGGAATAATGTTTAAAATAAACTCAATGCCCCGTGCGGGGAAAGCAGGGGACAGCAGATGCCGTTCAAAACCGGAGGAAGCGTCCCGGTAAACCTGCCGCTGTTCCTTACGAATCACCACAACTTGATCCGTCTCAGGTTCTCCTAATAAACGTGATAATGTAGTGTCCAATCCCTCCGCGATTTGACAAGCGACCTGCAGCGTCGGGTTTTTTTCTCCCCGTTCGATTTGGGATAACATGGAGCGGCTTACCCGACTGCGTGCGGAAAGATCCTGTAAGGTGAGCCCTTTTTCGATTCTTGCTTTTCGTACATGGGTTCCAAAACTCATCAAAGGAATCTCCTTTCCTTGTTTCCGCTATAGTAGAAAATTTCTTGAATTTTACATAATTTACACACTATAATAGAAATTGATTTACTATAGTATATAAAGAAAACTTGGCTTTCGCCAAGCCTTTGGCGCAGGCGGAAGCAAAGTTCCACCCACCAAAGTGGCAAGCACTTTGGTGGGATCCTCTTGACCTTATGTCGATAGGATAAAATTTATAAATTCCTATCGACCAAAGAAAACAAACGGTAGCCAAGTGAGGAGAGGGGGATTCGGTTGTCGCCCGTGCTTTTTGCCGCCATTCCGTTTCTTGCTGTGCTGTTCCTGCTGCTCGTGAAAAAAAGGGGGACAGCTGAAACCAGCTTGTACGGACTCGGTATAACTTTACTGATCGCAGTTTTTGTTTTTGGATTGTCCTGGAAGCAGTCGCTTGTTTCTTTATCGCACGGACTTTCTCCCGCTTTTCGGGTCGTTTATGTAGTGGTTATGGGCTTGTGGTTCTATCAATTGCTTCGTCGTACCGGAGTGTTTGACAAATTCCCCGATCTGATTGATCGCTTATCAGAGAATCCTTTGCGGCGGACGTTGTTCGTAGTGGCGGTGATGGGGCCGTTTTTTGAAGCGGTAAGCGGATTTGGGGCAGGAATTGTGTTGACTGGGCCGCTTGTTTTGGCGCTCGGTTACCGGGGCATGCAGGCAGCTGTACTTGCCCTGCTCACACAAAATGCGGTCCCATGGGGAGCGATGGCTGTCGGGACTGTACTGGGATCGGAAATCGCAAACGTTCCCTTGCAAACGGTCGGCGTATTGTGCACGATATTTTCATTGCCTCTTCTGCTGTTTTGGATTTTTACAGCAGCTCTGACGGCAGTTGGATGGCGTTTGGCGCTTCGACAACTTCCGGATGTATTTTTAACAGCGGGACTTTTGGGCGGGAGTTTGTATGTTTCCAACCGATACTTGCAAGTTCCAACCGCAGGGGTGACAGCGGGGCTGATAACCGGATTCCTGTTAGCAATCGTTTGGAGAAGGAAGCAACAGAAAAGCGATTCGGGTAAACAGCCTTTGCGGGATACGTGGCAGACGCTGTTGCCTTATCTTGTTTTTTTGCTTTTTCTCCTGAGTGATCAACTGCTCCATCGAATTCCGGAAGCTGCAAAGTGGCTCTCCGGTTCTATTCTGGACAGTCCGGGCACGGTCATGTTGATTACATGCCTGATTCTGTTGCGGTTATACAAAATTTCCATCGGCGAGGTTTCAAACAGTGTGCGGGACACCTGGCGGCAATCGCGACCGACCGTTATCTCGACGATTTGCTTTGTGGCGCTTGGGATGGTCATGAAAGACGCGGGCATGATTGGTTCGATCGCCGGGTGGTTGGCAAACTATGGCTTCCCCATCCCGCGTTGTATTAGCGGCTGTGATTGCGGGATCTGCCGACAAAGAAGCGAAATTGATGAGGAAAATCGGTCTGTTTGCGCTGATCGTGATCGGAATTGCAGCCGTAACTTTTGCGGTTTTCCGTATCTAAAATGAAAGAAGGCTCCCGTTTCGGTGAAACGGGAGCCTTCTTACTCAATGATTATCCTGACGGTTTATTTTTGAGGGTTTGCTTGCTGCGGATTGATGTCTTTTAGATTGACGACATTTCCTTTGAAATCATAATATTTGCCGCCATGATAAATGAAAAACCGATCAAGCGTACTGTACCAGCGGTTCTCTTCCTTTACAACCTTCGGATCAAGCGGCCCAACGGTTACAATCACCCGATCCCCTTTATTAAGGGCCAATCGAAGCCCTTCTGGCATGTCTTGATTAAAATCGATATTGATAAAGGAAGAAGGTCGAATCGTTCCGTTAGGAGCTTGGTCTGGATCGGTTAGGATTCTGATGCTGTGTATTTGTTGAACAAACTTGTCATCCCGATACTCGGAGATGTAGATTTCAGTTACACGTCCGCCTATCGTTTGACCGATTTTATCGAGACTTAAGTAATAGGGCGGCGCATCATCCGTCGTTAACGGGGAAGTTGACGTTTTTTCGACTTCCCAAACTTCCTGCCGCAGAACAAACAGAACAAATACTTCGTTTTTGCCTGCCTGAAAGTCGGATTTTGCATTCGGTTCCAATGTAACATTCAAAACGGCTTTACCTGTCAATACCCGATCTTCTGTTTGCGGATCGGCCGTAAAACTCTCAACGGTTATTTCTTTCGTGCCGGCAGGTTTATGGGGTCCGTTAAAATAGGCTGAAATACTTTTTGCAAATTCAGATTGCTGCGGATCCGGGGTTGCCTGTGTGTCGGCGGTTGCGTTGGTGTTGTCCGGTTTTGCCGCTGCGATTCCCTGCATTCTGGCTGGGCTCTTCGCAACTTTTGCTGCTTTGGCGGCATCGGCAGGAACTTCAACAGACAGAGTGCTGTCAGTTCCGTTGTTTGGCGGAATGGGCAGGTCGCTGGGACGTACTCGGGCTGCCGACTTGTCGTCACCTTTAAGAGCGGGATTGTTTAATAATCCCTTCACAGCGTCGGGCAGTTTGCTTCCTTCACTATCCCCTGTGCTGTCCGAAATGGCTGGCGGTTTCGCAGGTTCCGTATTCGATGAACCGGGAGCGGAAGCGAGTCCGGTTGTCGCAGATGGATTGCTTAAAGCGACAGGCGAGCCGGTCGTGAACCCGGTCGAGCGATTTTGGAAATGGTTAATCAGAACGCCAGTTCCAACGGCGAGCAGTATAGTTGCCACAGCAGCCACATTGGATATGCTCTGCCAAGGTTTTTTGCGGTTTTTCTGAACGATCTGTCGGATTGTATCGCGGTTGGGAAGCAACGAACGGCTGGGCTTCGGATATTCAATCGAACGAAGGCTTTTCACAATTTGCTGAATCTCAAACGCTTCTTGCGAGCATGAGGAACAAATTTCAAGATGCAAACGGATCTCTTCCGATTTTTTGCCTGACCATAATTCGTTTAAAACATCGGCGCACTTCACAGAACTTCACCTCCTTGTCGAAACAGATTGCGCAGCCGGTCTTTTAGCCGGAACACCCTTGTTTTTACATTGGCTTCGGAAATATTCATAATGTCGGCCACTTCTCGCACAGACAAATCGTTTTGAAAACGAAGTATCAAAATATGGCGATCAATTTCCGGCAGATCTTCCAATAAACTTTCCAGCAAAATTTTTGAATTCGATGCGTTTTCAAACGACTGGGTTGCGGCGGTTTCGGTCAGTTCTTCAAACTGCCGCACTTTTCTTTTTCGCAGAGTATCCTTATATGTGTTTAACACCAAGGAATATACCCACGTCTGAAGTGAACTGTCGCCTCGATATAACGAGAGCTTGGTACATATTTTGTAGAGCACTTCCTGAGCCAAATCTTCCGCATCGTGTTGATGGCGTGTTAAATGGTAGGAAAGACGATAGACAAACGGTTCCAATTCTTTTAAAAGGGAAGTCATCGCTTCTTCATCAATCAGCGCTTGTCTGATAAATTCCTCCATGGCAACATCCTCCTTCCTGCCATTTTACAACCATTCTAATCCGTCTGACGAAAAAAAGCGGAAAAAGGTTACAGACCATTTTCGCACAAAACTGGAAACATATGGTGCACCTTGTTGACGATGCCATTTTACATCGCTATAATAGTTGAGAATAAAAAGTGTGAGATCTTCCAAAAGCGATGCGGAAGTGAAGTAAGACGCAGTCCACAGTCAGAGAGGGAACCTCCAGGCTGAAAAGGTTGCTCTGTGAAGGGTGTCTGAATGCTGCTTCCAGGCAAATTCATCCTTTTCGGTTTGTGTCCGTTACTGCACATCAAGGCGATCTGCCATCGAAAGCCATTTTACTCGGTATGTGGCCAGGCAGATAATCAGGGTGGTACCGCGAGAGCAAATCCTTTCGTCCCTGCAGTGGACGGAGGATTTTTTTATTTACTACCAAAAATCAGGAGGAAATTATGAAATCGGCAGAAGTTCGCGAAAAGTTCCTTCGTTTTTTTGAATCGAAAGGGCACGACATCATGCCCAGTGCCAGTCTGGTGCCCTACAATGATCCGTCGCTGCTGTGGATTAACGCGGGAATGGCACCGCTCAAGAAATATTTTGACGGCAGCGAAATCCCCAAAAATCCGCGAATGACCAACTCGCAAAAATGCATTCGCACAAATGACATTGAAAACGTAGGGAAGACAGCAAGGCACCATACGTTTTTTGAGATGCTGGGCAATTTTTCGATCGGTGACTACTTTAAACGGGAAGCGATTCATTGGGCGTGGGAGTTTTTGACTTCTCCAGAGTGGATCGGATTTGATAAAGAACGGTTGTATGTCACCATCTATCATGAGGATGAAGAGGCGTACAAGTTGTGGCACGAGGAAATCGGCCTGCCCGACAATAGAATTGCCCGTACAGAAGAGGACAATTTCTGGGATATCGGGGAAGGACCGTGCGGCCCCTGTTCGGAAATTTTTTACGATCGAAATCCGGAAAAAGGCCAGCCGGAACAATTCCATCCGGATCTGGATGGCGGAACCCGCTTTCTGGAAGTGTGGAACCTTGTATTTTCACAATTCAACCATAATCCGGATGGCACCTATACGGAACTTCCGAAGAAAAACATTGATACGGGGGCTGGCTTGGAACGGCTGTGTTCCCTGCTGCAAAACGGGGAAACCAATTTTGACACCGATTTGTTTCTGCCGGTGATTGAGGAGACAAGCCGGTTGGCTGGCAAACCCTATCGCCAAAAAGAGGAATGGGATGTCGCGTTCAAAGTGATCGCGGACCATGTAAGAACCGTTACGTTTTCAATCGGAGACGGCGCTTTGCCATCCAACGAAGGACGTGGCTATGTGATCCGCCGGTTGCTTCGCCGCGCTGTTCGGTACGGAAAAGTGCTGGGAATTGAGAAGCCGTTTCTGTATCAGTTGGTGAAAGTGGTTGGCGACATCATGGGCGGCTACTATCAGGAAGTGCTGCAAAAGCGGGAGTTTATCGAACGGGTGATCAAAGCGGAAGAAGAACGTTTCTCTGAAACGCTGCATGAAGGGGAAGCGATTCTGGCAGACGTGATAAAACGGGTACAATCGGAGAAAAAGTCGGAAATCCCGGGCGAAGAGGTATTCCGGCTTTACGACACATACGGTTTCCCGATCGATTTGACAGAAGATATTGCGATGGAGCATGGATTGTCGGTTGACCGTGAAGGATTTGAACGAGCCTTGCAGGAACAACGGGAGCGTGCCCGCGCTGCGCGTAAGGACGTTTCTTCCATGCAGGTTCAAAATACTGTATTTGATGAGCTTGGTCAGTTGACGTCCAGCTTTGTCGGATACAACAACCTGGCTGCCGCCGGTAAAATATTGGCGATTATTAAAGACAATCAAATTGTAAAATCGGCTCAGGAAGGCGACCAGGTCGACGTGATTCTTGACTATACTCCGTTTTATGCTGAATCGGGCGGACAGGTAGCCGATAAAGGGATTATCTCCGTGGGAGAAAAGGCACAGATGCAGGTGCTTGACGTGCAAAAGGCGCCAAATGGCTATCATGTCCACAAAGTGAAAGTGATCTCCGGTGAAGTGGATGTATTTGATACGGTGGAAGCTTCCATCGACACGGAAAAACGGGCAGATACCGTGAAAAACCATACAGGCACCCACTTGTTGCATAAAGCGCTGCGAGAAGTGCTCGGTGAGCATGTGGCGCAGGCAGGTTCGTTGGTGGAAGCGGATCGTCTCCGGTTTGACTTCTCTCATCTAAGCGCCATGACTCCGCAGGAATTGGCAGCGGTGGAACAAAAAGTGAATGAGCAGATTTGGGCGAATGAACCGGTTGAAATCCGTGAGATGCCGATTGATGAAGCGAAAAAAATGGGTGCGATGGCCCTGTTTGGTGAAAAATATGGCGATGTTGTACGCGTTGTAAAGGCGGGCGACTATTCAATTGAGCTGTGTGGCGGCTGTCATGTAAACCGGACGGGTGAGATCGGCCTGTTCAAAATCGTCTCCGAATCTTCAATTGGCGCAGGAGTGCGTCGTATTGAGGCGGTAACCGGGCGCGGTGCGTATGAATACATGAAGCAACAGACCCAGTTGCTGGAAGAAGTGGCAAGCAGGCTGAAGTCGAATGTGCAGGACATTCCGTTCCGGATTGACATTCTGCAGTCTAACGTGAAGGAACTGACGAAAGAAATAGAAAGTCTGAAAGGCAAGCTCGCTTCCTACGAAGTAAAAGGCCTGCTTGACAAGGTGCAGCAGGTGGATGGCATCCCGTTCATTGCAGCGGAACTGTCAGGGCTCGACATGGAGAGTCTGCGCAGTGTGGCGGAAGATCTCCGCAACCGAATCGGTTCGGGCATCGTCGTGGTGGGCGGCGCCAACGATGACAAGCTGAACTTCGTCGTGGCGGTTTCAAAGGATCTTGTAGGCAAAGGTTTGCAGGCAGGCAAGATCGTCAAAGAGGTGGCGGCGATTACTGGCGGTGGCGGCGGTGGCAGACCCGAACTGGCGCAAGCGGGCGGACGGGATGTTGCCAAGTTAACGGACGCTATCGGCCAGGTGCCGGAAATTTTGAAAAACCAATTGGTGAATGCAAAATAAATAGGATTGTCAGGAACTGCTGTAAAAAGAACTGCTGTTAAAAAGCACCGCGCCGGTATTCCAACCCGGATGCGGTGCTTTCTTTCAATATACGAACTTTTCTCGTCTTTGTTTGCGATGAGCAGCGCGATCTTTGGCAAGCTCGAACTGGTATTTTTCCGCATCCGTTTCCGGTTCAAGCGGGGGTACTTCGACGGGGCGCCCTGCGTGGTCTACCGCGACGAATGTCAAAAAAGAAACGCCCGTTACGCGCCGTTCCCCTGTTCTGCTGTTTTCTGCCTCAATTGTCACCATGATCTCCATTGACGTACGGCCTGTCCAGGTAACGACTGCCCGCAGTAAAATCACTTCCCCCAGACGGATAGGAGACAGAAAATCCAAGCTGTCAAACGAAGCAGTGACAACCGATTGGCCGGAATGACGGGAAGCGGCGATCGATGCGATACGGTCCACATACGACATGACCTCCCCGCCAAAAATGGTTCCCAATGCGTTGGTCTGGGCGGGGAGTATAATATCTGCCATTTCCACTTGCGATTCGGCAGGTTTTTTAGGGGTTAATGACATAGAGTTTCTCTCCTTTTTGATTTGATTGGTTCAGGTTCTGTTGTACTCATCCTAAACCAAAAAATAGAAAGCAACAACTGACCCGTTAAATCCGTACTGTTCATCACTGACTTTTTGTTGTATGATATGGTAATATTGTTATTTTAGTTTTCTGAAAAAAGTGAGGTTTTCGAGTGCTACTATTAAACGATTCAAACTCCAGGTTGGAAAAACAACTCCAGGAATTGTACAACCGGCATAAATTACAAGCGGCCAATATTGATTGGAGCTATCATGAATATATACCCTGGGAGCAGGCGCGCTGTTTTAAGAAGGAACCGTGGCTCCCGCAGCAACGAATCGTACCGGACGAAATTTATACGGCGGTTGAAACGGCTTTGCTGACAGAAGTCAATTTGCCCTGGTTTACAACCGGGTTAAGCACCACGTTTCGAGGATCGTTCCAGGTGCTGCAGGACTTTGTCCATACATGGACGGCGGAAGAAGATCAGCACAGCAGCCTGTTGGAAACCTATCTGATCGTGACGCGCAACGGGGATCCGCGAGAGCTTCACCGGTTGCGGAAGATGGTGGTTGAAAACGGTTGGGAAATCGATTTTGAAACCCCGCTTGAAACGATGGTCTATACGACGGTGCAGGAGTTGGCTACCATGGTGTTTTACATGAATGTGGCAAAAGCTGCTCAACCGTATGACCCCGAACTGTCCACTTTATTGAAGCGTTTGGCGAAAGATGAGACGCTCCACTATACGTTTTATCGCGATGCGGTGAAAACTCACCTCGAATTGGAGCCAAATTATATCATGCTGGTGACGGACGTTATCATGAACTTCAAAATGCCGGGGGCGGTTATGCCTGATTTTTCGGAACGGGAGAAAATCATTGCGAAACATGCCAACTACAGTCCGGTCCATTATTTTAACCAGGTTGTCGATACACTGATTGATTACTGGAATATTCGGGGTCTGCGGCCTGCTGCTTCGGAAGCGGAAGCGGCCCGGGTTCGATTGTTGTCCCACTATGACCGCCTTAAAAGAATTGTCGACCGATTGTCTGTTTCTTCAAAATAAATCAACTGAGTTCTTTTCAATTTTGTGAAAATTATTCTCTTTTCGCGTTATATTATGTAAAATGTCATTGACTCAGGAAAGGGAATGAAAATGACCTTTCGATTTTGTCTGTTTTACTTTTTTCTGTTTTTCGGATTTGGCGCCCATTTGCCGATGTTTTCTCTGTATTTAAAATCGTTTGGTTTGTCCGGTGTAGAGATTGGCATACTGCTGTCAGCCGGTCCGATCGTCTCCATCCTGGTGCAGCCGGTTTGGGGAATGATTACAGACCGTTTTCAGGCGCAAAAACAGGTGTTGGCAGGGGCGTTGCTGGCAGGTGCGAGTCTGGGTCTGCTGTTCCCTTCGGTGAACGGCCGGTATGGGTGGCTGCTCTTGCTCTATATCCTGCTGATTGTTTTTCAGAGTGCGGTCGTTCCGGTAATTGACGCGATGACACTTGATTTTTTTCAAGGCAGAAAAACCAATTATGGCAGCATACGGATGTTCGGGGCGGTTGGGTTTGCCATCGCGGTGTGGCTGGCAGGTCAGTTGGCTGAGAGGTTCGGGCTAACGATAATCTTTTACTTGTATGCAGGCGCCTTTGTGTCCTGTGCGTACCTTGCTCTGCTGCTTCCGAAACGGAAGCTGCGGCGTTCTTCCGGTATACTGACGGATGTCGGCAGTTTGTTGAGGATTCCGTCCTATCTGCTCTTTTTGATTGCCGCTTTTCTGATCTTTGGCCCGATTTACGCGAACAACTCGTATTTTCCGTTGTTCTATACAGCGATTGGCGGAGCAGTGAGCGGCGTTGGCTTGGCGTTTTTACTGTTTGCCGGTTCGGAAGCGCCTTTTATGAAAATGGCCGACTGGCTAATGGGACGAATCGGGATGTTGACATTGGTCATTTTAGCAGGATTGGTGTCGGCGGCCCGCTGGTTTTTTTATGCATCAGGTCCGTCCCCCCTTATGGTGATTTCATTTTTCCTGCTGCAGGGATTTTCCGTTGGTTTGTTCCTGCCGATAGCAGCCAATTTTATTCGACATTCCGCTCCCGAACGTGTACAGGTGACCGCTCAGGCCATTTATGCAGCGATGGCTAACGGTTTAGGCACGATGGCGGCCAGTTATACGGCTGGATGGTTGTACGATCGGTTCGGTGTGCTTTCGATCTATCAATATTTTGCGTGGTCTTCTCTGTCTGGTGCATTGCTGCTTGCCGTTCTGTTCGTTCTGCAGAAGGTGAAACCGCGTAGACGAACGGGAATCATTTAAAAAAAGCGGACGCTGGAGGGAAAGAGAATGGACGGCATTTTGCTGGTCGGGCATGGATCCTTGATGGCTCATGCGAACGATTCGCTGTATGAAATGGCGGAAGAAATGAAGCGGCGGAAATCGATTGATGTTGTGGAAGTAGCTTTTTTGGATCAGTGTGAACCCGATATTCCAACCGCTATTTTAACTTGTGTGAAAAAAGGGGTCACCCGTTTGCATATGGTTCCTTATTTTTTGTCAAAAGGTTATTTGATGCGAAAAGCGGTGCGAATTGCAAAGGAAGAAGAAGCCAATTTTCGCGGCATGACGATTCGGGTAAGTGAGCCTGTCGGGGCAGATCCGCGCATTGTGCAGGTATTGCTCGATCGAATTGATGAGGGCCTGACTAAATAGTTCATCCCCTGTCAATGATTGTAGTACGCGACAAAGAGACAAAGATGAGAAGGGCGGTAGCAGCAGTGGAAGTAACATTTAACCAACTGGCAATCCGAAAGTTAAAAGAAGCAATGGAAGGACAGGAAGCAAAGGGGATGAAAGTGCGCCTGGTAGTCAATCATGTACACGGGGATCATGCGCATTACAGCGTTACGCTGTCGGCGCCCACTGCCCATGATGAAGTGGTTGACGCGGGCGGATTGGAAGTGCTGCTTGATCGCAGACAGTCGGAGTGGCTGGACGGGGTGCAAGTGAAATATCTGCTGTACCCGGAGGAAGGTTGGAAGATTACAAATCCCCGTAAAAATAACCATGGCGATCACTAAGCGGATGTCAAAAAATGAGGCGTGGCAGGATAAAAGGCAACGATGTCGAAATGTGACATATCCTGTCGCAATTGTAAATTTTTATAAGATTATTTGAACATTTTATGAAATTTCGAACATTCTGAGAAAAGCCCTTGAATTTTTTTTCTTTTTGGAATACTTTATATGTAAGTTAGAGTTATTAAAATATGAAAAGCAGGTGAAGAGCAGTGCCACTTCTTGAGAAAATACAAGAATTTAATCGAATGATCCAAAAGTCTTCCGTTAAGGGTGTCGACTTTAAAGAGTTGGCTCAACTGTTGAGTGATATGGTAAAGGCTAACGTATATATCGTGGCCAAAAGCGGGAAAATTCTCGGCTACGGTTTGGCGGAATACGAGCTGACACTCGAATGGAACCAGATCATGAACGTCGAAAAACGTTTTCCGGGCAACTTTAACGAAACCCTTCTCAAGTTTGACGAAACGGTCAAAAACCTTGAGGACAAAGATGCGCTTTACGTGTTCTCGGAAGAAGAAAATGAAGTGTTCAAGAAAAAGAACCTGACCGTCGTTCCGATTCGCGGCGGCGGACAGCGTTTGGGTACGCTGCTGTTGGCGCGTTTAAACAAACAGTTTACAAATGATGACCTGATTCTTTGTGAGTACGGTGCAACTGTGGTGGGTATCGAAATTATTCACGCGCAGCAGGAAGAAATGCAGGTCAATACCAGAAATCGTACGGTTGTGGCTATGGCGCTTGAATCCTTGTCATTCTCCGAACAGGAAGCGATCCACCACATTTTCCAAGAACTGGAAGGCAGCGAAGGGCTGCTTGTGGCCAGCAAAGTGGCAGACCGTGTGGGTATCACCCGTTCTGTAATTGTAAACGCAATACGTAAATTGGAATCGGCTGGTGTTATCGAATCCCGTTCGCTTGGCATGAAAGGAACATACATCAAAGTACTCAACCCGCTGTTCCTTGAACAATTGGAAAAATTGCAAGTTCGCAGTTAAAAAAATTTCGTACGGGCCGTTCTTGGAGCGAAATGATGATACGCTCCGGAGCGGCCTGTTTTTTGTACGATCAGAAACTCTGACTTCCAGAAACTCTTACTTCGAAGTGTGCGATAACCATGGTAATTGGGTTGGCAACAAGGTAAAATAAAGCGGAAAAACAGTTCTATCGAAAGGTGGTACATATGTCGCTTACAGCTAATGACTCGCAAATTCGCGATCTGAAACTGGCTCCGCAAGGGAAATTAAAAATTGATTGGGTGGCTGCGCACATGCCGCTGCTTAATTCCATTAAGGATCAGTTTGAGAAGGACAAGCCATTTAAGGGAAAGAAAATCACAATTTGCCTTCACCTGGAGGCTAAAACTGCCTATTTGGCAAAGGTGGTTCAGGCAGGTGGTGCGGATGTGGCTGTTGTAGCATCGAATCCGCTTTCCACTCAGGATGATGTGGTAGCAGCGCTCGTCGACGGGGGAATTTATGGCTATGCCTGGTACGGGGCAAGTTCTGATGAATACAAGAAACACATTAATCTCGCATTGGATTTTACTCCGGATGCATTGATTGACGACGGCGGGGATCTTGTTTCCACTCTGCATGCAGAGCGCCTTGAGCAGACGAAAACGATTCTTGGCGGTTGCGAAGAGACGACCACTGGAATTCTCCGCCTGCGTTCGATGGAAAAGGAAGGAACGCTTGAGTTTCCCATGATGGCGGTGAATGACGCATACTGCAAGTACCTGTTCGATAATCGGTATGGAACCGGGCAGTCAGTCTGGGATGCGATCATGCGCACTACCAATCTGGTAGTGGCCGGTAAAACGGTTGTCGTTGTCGGCTATGGCTGGTGCGGCAAAGGGGTTGCCATGCGGGCGAAAGGCCTTGGCGCAAAAGTGATTGTCACCGAAGTAGATCCGATTAAAGCCGTGGAAGCAGTGATGGACGGCTTTGAAGTGATGCCGATGATTGATGCGGCCCGGGTCGGTGATTATTACGTTACGGTGACGGGTAACAAGGACTGCATTACAGCAGAACATTTCTATGTGATGAAAGACGGAGCCATCCTTTGCAATGCGGGCCATTTTGACGTGGAAATCAATAAGCAGGATCTGCAAAATATGGCAAAATCGGTGCGCAAAGTACGCAACAATGTGGAAGAGTTCACCTTTGCGGACGGTCGCAAAGTGTATCTGCTGGCGGAAGGGCGCCTGGTCAATCTGGCGGCAGGTGACGGACACCCGGCAGAGGTGATGGATATGACATTCGCGCTGCAGGCTCTTGCGCTACGGCATGTGGTGGAAAAGAGGGCCGAATTGGAACCGAAAGTGTACGCGGTACCTGATCATCTTGACCAGTATGTGGCACGCTTGCGCCTTAAAACATGGGGCATACAAGTGGATGAATTGACGGAAGAACAAAAACGGTATCTGGACAGTTGGGCGGAGTAGCGGATAATCTGGCTACGGGTACGGCGTATTTGCGGAAGTAAGGCGTATGGCGCATAACAGGAAGTATGGAGAGTGAATCGGTTGGAATGGCTTGACAGGGTAACTGGCGGAGAAATCGGAATGGGCTATTTGTGGTTTGTGTTTGCAATGATTGCGGTGAACAATTTTTTTGACACCACTTCGTATGCGGCCCGTATAGCGGGTGTGCGTTCGCAACAGCTGGCGTTGGCAAATTCATTTTTTGCCATGATCTCATTCGCTTCGCGTACGGCAACGTTTTTATATATGCCTGCGATAGCAAGCATTGCGCAACAGTCCATCCGCCTTCATTTCAATCCGTTCTATTCGTTCCTGTTCGTCATTTTGGGAGCGGCGGCAGGAACCCTCGGTGGCCTTCTGTTTTTGCCCGCTTTTGAGAAATTTTATGAACTGGGCATTGACCGGATGGAAAAGACAGGGAATGTGATGGGTGTGTTCAAGTCGATCTGTTTGCAAAAAAGCGGTTTGCAAGACTTGGCGCGATGTTGGCGGCCGCCCCGTGTCCGCTTTTGGAAAAATGTCCGGCTGCAAGGGGTACCGCGAGATATGATCGTGTTAAACGTCATTCTGTACGCTTTTGTGACGATTGCGCCGATTGCGCCGTATGTTGCGGCTGCCTTACGCCCGGAAGTGGCCGTTACCGTTACGGGATTGTCTCCGGCGATCAATTCGATTGGCGTTTTTCTGTTGCTATTTCTGGTAGATCCGCGCGGCGCGATCCTTATGGATCAGGGGATTCAACGAAAAATTCCGATGCAGGTTGTCGAATCCTCTATGATCCTGTTAACAGCCAGCCGCTTGGTCGGAACGTTGCTTTCCCTGGCGCTTCTATACCCGGCTGCCTTGTTTGTGGCGTTCTTGGCGAGATTCTATTAAACAAACACCCCCGCGATCAAGCGGGGGTTGTCATTTTGGCTCGCAATTGGGCAAGCAGATCGTTCGGATCCTCGCCAGCCAGAATCTCAGAATCGTTAATTAAAACAAACGGTTTCTTCATACATTCGGAACAGTTGCTGAGGCAACCCCAACGGCGCTGTTCAATGTGGGGAAACTCTTTTTCGACAGTGTTATATAAATGGCTTGTACCGCAAGTTTGCAGGTTGTTTAAACAATAGTCCAGTTTGCTGATAGCCAATGGTGTTCCTCCTCCTTGCTCCATTCCCTTAAAGGTATCATATTTTGCTGAATTGGTCACGGCTAAGGGAATCGCACAAACGGGCAAGGAAGGTTTATCAACGGAACATATGACGTGTAAATGGTGCCGCCCAAATGGAAGGAGAAAAAAATAGGCCCCTGCAAGGCAAGGGCTGATTTTACGCTTGTGCTATTAGTATTGTTCATGACGCACGGGATCGGTTAGTGATTCTCTCAGGAAATTTGACAGATGCTGCGCGTCTTCCAGACTCAGATTGTAAAATTTCGCCAGATAGTCAATATTGTCCATGTCGTCGCGATCCAGAAGGGCGCTGCGATTGGACTGAAGACAGGTAACAATCGTCTTTCCGTAGAAGTGTTCCGTATTGGTCAGTGAGAAATCATACCTTTTACCGCCCGTGATAAATCCGAGATGCCGTGTACGGGTGGTTTCCACCTCATCAAACAGAATCTGATCCACCAAGATCGCCCCCCTAAACGTATTTTGCAAAACAAGTTCCGTTGCTTTGCTTATACATATAATACTTTATTTGGCTGAAAAAATAAAGATCCATTTCTTTAAAATTCGGTTAATTTAGCCTAATTTAAAACAGTTAATCTGAATAAATAGTGGACGAACATGGTTGGTTTTTTTAAAATCCATTATTAGAGGGACCGGAAAACTTGTCCCAAAACAGTATGCGAAACATGGCGGAGGGTTATGCATGGTAATGGAAGCACCCGATTTTGCACAGATCATTGCGGAAGAGCTGAAACTAAAAAAAGGGCAGGCAGAGCGCACGATTGGCCTGTTGGACGAGGGGAATACGGTCCCCTTTATAGCCCGTTACCGAAAAGAAATGACGGGGGAATTGGATGAGAATCAAATCCGCGTCGTGCAGGAACGATTGGCATCACTTCGAAATCTGCATGGTCGCAAGCAGGAAATTTACCGGCTGATCAGCGAACAGGAGAAAATGACGGATGAAATTGGCGCGGCTATCCAGCAGGCAAAAAACCTGACAGAAGTAGAGGATATATACAGGCCTTTTCGTCCGAAACGAAAGACGCGCGCATCCGTAGCCAAGGAAAAAGGGCTGCAGCCGCTGGCCGAATGGCTGCTGCAGGATGGGACAACCGATCCATTGCTGGCGGCAGCGGATTACATAGTGCCGGAAAAAGGTGTCGAATCGGCGGAAGAGGCGCTGCAGGGCGCGCTTGATATTGTGGCGGAAGAAGTCTCGGATGATATCGAAAACCGCAAATTCGTCCGTGAATTCACGCTGCAAAAAGGAGCGATTGTCTGCAAGGCGTCCGATTCGTCGGTGGAGTCGGTGTATGAAGCGTATTATGACTACGAAGAACCGTTGGCAAAAGTGCCGCCTCACCGGATTTTAGCGATGAATCGGGGCGAACGGGAAGATTTTTTAAAGGTTTCTGTGAAAGTTCCTGCGGAAGAGCTGCTTTCCCAGTTGCAACGGCGTTTTTTTGCAAAATTAAACCAACATCGATCGGCTGATCTGCCGCATTTTGTGACTCCCTATCTGCAGGCAGCCGTTGAAGATGCTTACAAACGGTTGATTGCGCCTGCTGTCGAGAGAGAAGTGCGGGCAATTTTAACAGAAAAGGCGGAAGAGCAGGCGATTAAAGTATTTTCCGGGAATCTTCGTCAACTGCTGTTACAGCCGCCGGTTCGCGGCAAAACGGTGATGGGGATCGATCCGGCGTATCGGACGGGATGTAAAATTGCGGTCGTCGACGAAACGGGAAAATTATTGGACATCGCGGTAACCTATCCGACACCGCCGCAGAACAAAACGGAGGAAGCGAGACGAATTCTTGCGGGATTGATTGAGAAGCACCAGGTTGATGTGATTGCGATTGGAAACGGAACCGCGTCGCGGGAAACGGAACAATTTGTGGCGGAATTGCTGAAACAACTGCCACGTCAATTGATGTATGTGATTGTGTCGGAAGCGGGCGCCAGCGTTTATTCCGCATCCAAACTGGCAGGCGAAGAGTTCCCGACGCTGGATGTGGCGGAGCGAAGCGCCATTTCCATCGCGCGCCGCCTGCAAGATCCGCTCGCCGAACTGGTAAAAATCGATCCGAAATCGGTCGGTGTAGGCCAGTATCAGCACGACGTATCACAGAAGCGTCTGGAAGAACAGTTGACGTTCGTTGTGGAGTCGTCTGTCAACCAGGTAGGGGTGGATCTGAATACATCTTCAGCTTCCTTGCTTTCCTATGTATCGGGACTTACGGCAAGCATCGCCAAGTCGATTGTCGCCCATCGTGAAAAAAACGGGAAATTCGCCAGACGTGAACAGTTGGCGGGCGTTCCCCGATTGGGACCGAAGACGTTTCAGCAGGCAGCCGGATTTTTGCGAATTCCGGACGGAGATTATCCGCTGGACAATACACCGATTCACCCGGAATCGTATCAAGCGGCGGAGGCGTTGATCAAAAAATTAGGGTTTTCGCTTGACTCGTTACACGATGCAAACCAACGTGAATCGTTAAAACAGGCGCTGCAACAAGTCAATGTCGGGCAAATGGCGGATGAATTGCAGATTGGAGCGCCCACATTACGAGATATTGTCGAAGCGCTGCAAAAGCCGGGGCGAGATCCAAGGGAAGAGTTGGAACCGCCCGTTTTCCGCACGGATGTCTTGAAGATTGAGGACTTGGCGGAAGGCATGATCTTGAAAGGTACGGTTCGAAATGTGGTCGATTTCGGGGCATTCATTGACATCGGTCTGAAAAATGACGGATTGGTGCATGTTTCCGAGCTGGCCGACCGCTTTGTACGGCATCCCATGAATGTAGTGTCTGTTGGGGATATCGTCAACGTAAAAGTCATTCATGTGGATTTGAAAAAAGGTCGGGTCGGCTTATCGATGCGGGGGATTCAGTAAACAGGAATCAACGGCATACCGGACGAAGTTTAAAATTGGATCCAATTTTAAACTTTTAGGAGGAATGCAAGTGTCCATACTGTTTCAGTCGATTCGGAGCAAACTTCTTCTGTCTTTTCTGGTAGTTTCTTTACTCCCGTTGATTGTCAGTTCTTTTATTATCTATAACATGAGTTCTTCCGAACTGGTGAACAAACAAAAAAATGCAATGAGGGATTTGGCGGTCAGTAAGTCACAGGGAATGGATGAATGGCTGCAGAGAAGAAGGGCAGAGATCGAGTTAGCGGCCAAAACGGAAATCATAACGTCGCTTAATTCGCAGCGGCAAGTGAGATATGCAAAGCAGATCAAAGATCAGTCGGATGTTTACGAAAGCGTGATTTTTACTGCTCCCGACGGCTGGATAAGAGCGCATACGACAGAATCTGCAATTGGCACGCTAAATCTAAGCGACCGCGATTATTTTCAAAATGCGATGTTGGGAAAGACCAATTACTCGGATATTCTGGTATCCAAATCGACTGGAAACCGGATTGTGGCAGTTGCAACACCCGTGAAAAATGAAGCGGGCGCTATTATTGGCGTATTATCTGCATCGATGAACCTGGAGGCGCTTGTGAATGCTTATACAAAGGAACTCAGCGCTGCAAATGGAACAGGAGATCCGATACTGGTAGACGCTTTTGGCAAAATTCAAGTAGCGCCCAAAAAAGAATGGATCGGCAAAAAAGTGGAGGAAGCCGCTTTGTCGCCGCAACTGGCTGATATTTTAAAAGCAAAAGCCACACAACCTGGCGTGGTTTCCTATCAGGCAGACGGTAAGGAATATGTGATCGCGAACGCCAACATTCCACAAACCGGTTATCGTCTGTATTTGAATATACCGATGGACAATGTGCTGCAGTCGTCAACAAAAATCCAAACCACGGTCTGGACGGTTGTGTGTATGGCCGCTCTGCTGGTGGCGTTACTTGCATTTTGGATTTCGCGCAATATTTCGCGGCCGGTTGGTCAGATTGCAGACCAGGTCACACGTGTGGCAAACGGTGATTTGACAGTCGGTGAACTGGAGATCCAAAACAAAGATGAAATTGGCGCCTTGGCTGCGAATATTTCGGTCATGATCGGAAATTTAAAACAAATCTTGTCCCAAATCAACCGGAATTCGCAACAGGTTGCGGCTACTGCAGAAGGGCTAAGCACCATAGCGGAGCAAACGGAGCAGTCTGCTTCCCAAATGGCGGTTTCCATTCAAGCAGTAGCTGACCTTACGGAATCTCATTTGTCGGGAACGGAAGAAAGTGTTCAGGCGATGGAAGAGATGGCCGTCGGAATTCAGAGAATTGCTGAATCTGCTGCACTGGTGGCGGAAACGTCAACAGAAATGGCTGGCGACGCCCAGAGAGGGAACCAATCGATTCAACAGGCTGTAAGTCAGATAAACTCGCTTGGAAATTCTGTCAATCGGTCGACAGAAGTGGTAAAACTTTTGGGAGAACGTTCGAAAGAAATCGGAAAAATCTTGGAGGTAATTACCGAGATCGCGTCACAGACCAATTTGCTCGCATTAAATGCTGCGATTGAAGCGGCCCGAGCTGGAGAACACGGAAGGGGATTTGCTGTAGTAGCGGATGAAGTCCGGAAACTGGCGGAGCAATCCGATTCATCCGCACATCAAATTGCAGCTCTGATCAGAGAAATACAAGCCGATACGGAACGTTCGGTAGAGGCCATGGAAACCGGTACACACGAAGTGGAAATGGGTATGAAAATGGTGCGCGAAGCAGGAAACGCATTTGCCAAAATCGTTTCTGCTTCCCAAAAAGTGGCGGGACAGATTCAAGAAGTGTCGGCCGCTTCTGAACAAATGTCAGCCAGCTCGGAAGAAGTAACGGCTTCGTTGGAAGAAATGGCACGTTCCGCAAAAGAATCGGCGGCAAGTTCCCAAAGTATTGCAGCCGGTTCGGAAGAACAGCTGGCGGCAGTGGAAGAAGTGGCCAAATCAGCTCAATCGCTCGCCGGCTTAGCTGAAGATCTGAAAAAATTGTTGACTCGATTTAAGTTGTAAAAGTTACACCCAGCGTATCTCTTAAATGTGCGTCCCTGTCACAGGGGACGCATTTTTTCTTAATTCGGGAACTTATAATTGGGGATTCACTGGGCATACTTTTCTGGAGGGATACCCTACATATTTTTTCTACGGGAGGAAATGACGCATGACGGCCAGATTTGGAGCGCATGAAACGATGGAACTGCACGAAGTTTTAAATGAGATGATCAATGCAAACAATGTGATGCATTTGTATCGGGAGCATATCAAAGATCCGCAGCTTCACCAGATGTTGGACAGGCAACTGAATTTTATGACGCAGGAATATAACAACCTGCTGCAGGTGGCTAACCAGCGCGGTATGACGCAGGCGGTTCCCTACCGGGCGATGAAAAATATGTCCCCGCAAATGGGACTGCGCAATCCGGAGACAAGAACTCCGGTCGGTGTAGACCAGTTGGATGACCGTGACATTGCCTTTGGAATGTTAAGCTGCCATAAGGCATCGGCATGCAGACAGATGATGGCGGCACTGGAATTTGCTGATCCACAGCTTCGCCGAATGATCCAGCAGGGCGCCATCAACTGCTCGGAACAAGCGTATGAAGTGTTCCAGTATATGAATCAGAAAGGATGGTATCAAGTCCCGACTATGCAGGAGAACACCACCCATACTCTTATGCATGCCTATGGACCGAGCACTCATGGCGGCATGAATACCGGCATGAATGCGGGAATGATGGGCGGAAACATGGCAGGATTCGGAAATAATCCGGGTCAGCAGCAGGGGACTTTTCAAACAGGTATGAACAACCCAAATTATCAATAATCAAATTTGACAATCAAATCTGACTGAAAACAGCTTCACTAAAGGGTCTGTCTCGACAGACTCTTTATTTATTTTTTAAATCATTATTAAATTGCAATTTTGTCGGAGGTTTTTTGCGATTCTTGTCGAATATTGTTACATGATTGTTACATCGTTATCACGGTTTTGTTACATACATTCCGTAAAATACAATTACAGAATCCATCGGAAAAGAGTGAGACCAGCATGACCAACCAGCACATTACGGAAGTTTTAAACGGAACGCTGCAGGCGGTTACCAATGTGATTCCGGTGCCTGTTACGGCGAATCGGCCGACGCTTGTTACCGCTCCTATCATGCAACCGGAAATGGGTGTATTAATCGGCATAACGGGAAATGTCCGCGGCCGGTTGATTATTGAAGGAACGGCTGACGTGTTTGGCCAGATTGGAGAGAAAATGTATGGAATGGCGCTGGAAGGTGCGATGTTAGAGTCGTTTACCGGTGAACTTGGCAATATGATCGCCGGCAATCTGAGCACCAATGTTTCGCAGAAGGGAATTGACATTGATATTACGCCTCCAACTGTGATGGTGGGTCAGACAAAGCTGTTCGGTTTTAGCCAAGCATTGCAGATACCTGTCACCGTGGAAGGGGTCGGTGATTGTCAGGTGATCCTGATGTTGGAAGAGCAGTAAAAAGATACAGTTGTTAAGTTGTAAATCTACGGGGAGAGTGACAAATCAATGGGGAAAATTTTAGTAACAGATGATGCTATGTTTATGCGTGTAGCCTTGAAAAACATGTTGGAGAAGAACGGATTTACTGTGGTGGGAGAAGCGGACAACGGTCGCGTTGCGGTCGAAAAATATAAGGAATTGCAGCCGGACCTTGTTACAATGGACATTACGATGCCTGATATGGATGGAATTCAGGCGGTAAAGGAAATCCGAAAGATCGATCCGAACGCGAAAATCGTTATGTGTTCCGCAATGGGCCAGCAGGCCATGGTGTTGGATGCTATTCAATCCGGTGCAAAAGATTTCATTGTGAAGCCGTTTGAAGAGGAACGTGTCATTCAGTCCATCAAAAAAGCGTTGGGTTAATCATTTGCCATGAACATACTGTTTCCCGGCTTACATGGGCCGGGTTTTCTTTATGTTCACCGAAGTTGTTCCGCTCCGTTTACAAGGATATAATGGAAAAATAAACAAGTCGGGTTTAGCGGGTGGTCGGAAATGAAACTGCAAGATGTCGGGGAGTTCGGGCTGATCGAGCTTTTGCGTGCCAAATTGCAACCTGTCGATCAATCGGTTGTCGTAGGGATTGGAGATGATGCGGCCGTTTTATCTTATGATGCTGCCATGAACGTCTTACTGACGACCGATATGCTGGTGGAAGGGATCCATTTTCGGGAAGACACAATTGATTTCCAGTCTCTGGGATGGAAATCGATGGCCGCTTCCATTTCGGACATTGCAGCGATGGGGGGGATTCCGAAACACGCGGTGATTTCTCTGGCAATTCCCCCTTCTTACGAAATTCTTAAGCTGGAACAGCTGTATGAAGGAATCGCCGAAATAGGACGTCTCCATCACACCTGCATAATTGGAGGCGATATTACAAAAACAAACGGTCCGCTGGTGATTTCCGTTACCCTGACCGGCCAAACCGAACAGGGACAGGCATTGCTCCGTTCCGGAGCGCAGGTGGGAGATCTTGTGTTTGTTACAAACTGTATCGGTGGTTCTGCTGCCGGATTGGCCTGTTTGCAAAGTGACCGCCGAACGCTACTGACACCCGACCAGCAGATCAAGCTGCTCCATTTTCATCAAAGGCCGCAGCCACAGGTGCAGGCGGGCCGAATTTTGGCAGGGAGCGGTTTCTGTTCATCCTGTAATGACATTTCAGACGGTTTGGCGAGTGAACTGCATGAGATTGCATCCGCCAGCGGGGTTTCCATTCGGATTGAGGAAAGCCGCCTGCCGATTGATTCCTCCGTTCGCAATTTCGCCAGAATCGATGGCAGCGATCCAGTAAATTGGGCACTGTACGGCGGTGAGGATTACCAGTTGACAGGTACAATCAATCCGCTTGGATATGCATCGGTCCTGACGGAGTTTCAGCTACACGGACTTGAAATGTCGATCGTTGGTCGTGTCGTGCAAGGGACGGGCGTCTTGCTGGAGCGTTTATCAGGTGAAACAATACCGCTTGCTGCGAGTGGGTATAACCATTTCACGACTTAAATCAGGAGTATTTCAGCGGTGAACTGGCAAACGATACATGTAGCCGCGATGGAAGGTGGGGAGGGCCGTGTTCCAGCGAATCACGCATACGCCGGAAGAAACGAAACAGATTGCGAAAACACTTGCCGAACTGCTGGGAGCGGGTGATGTTTTGACACTGGCGGGAGATCTTGGCGCCGGCAAAACGACATTTACCCAGGGATTGGCGAGCGGACTGGGTATTGAAGAAGCAGTAAGTTCCCCCACTTTTACACTGATACGCGAATATGAAGGTCGCATTCCGCTCTATCATATCGATGTTTACCGGCTGGGAGAACAAGCGGGTGGCGAGAATCTGGGGTGGGATGAGTATTTTTACGGGAACGGTGTGACGGTTGTCGAATGGGCCGATTTTATAAAAAATTGGCTGCCGGATGAATGGCTGCAGATTGAGATTCAGAAAACCGGCGATTTGGAACGGACAATTCACATTTCGGGCGTTGGGGAACGTTTTCAACGTATGGTAAAGGAGTTAGATGACCGATGCCCTATTTAGCGGTTGATACGGCTACGCAAACGTTGGCGGTGGCGGTCGGGGAAAGAAAGCGGCTGTATGCGGAAGCGGCAGTCGTTGTCGAGAAAAACCATTCGAATAAATTAATGCCGATGATTGAATCTGTACTTTCCTATGCAGAGCTTTCCCCTGATCAATTGAAGGGGATTGTGGTGGGATATGGACCAGGATCCTATACAGGTGTCCGGATTGGTGTCACTACCGGTAAAATGCTGGCATGGTCCTTGCAGATTCCATTGGTTGGAGTTTCAAGTCTGGATGGATTAGCTTACCAGTATCAATCGTCCGATCTGCTGGTCTGTCCGCTGTTTGACGCGAGGCGCCAACAGGCGTACTGCGCGCTTTATGAACGATCCGCTGCAACAAATGGTGCAAGGGGCCGATTCTGTAAGACGGAACCGGACGCGTTGCGGCAACTGCAAACCTTGTTTCCGTTGATTCATCAAAGGCTGCAGCAGCGGGATCAGAAGGGAAGAACGGGGCAGGTTGTTTTTCTTGGTAATGGTGCGGAAAACTACAGGGAGCTGTTGATCAAAGAGTTTTCCGACCGGGCCCTGTTTCCGGAGAGCAGTTCGGGATATTCAGTTCGCGCCGCTTATCTGCTGGATGTTGGAATCGACCGAATCGAAGCGGGTGATACGGATGACTCGGAACGTTTCGTACCTGCCTATCTGCAGATGGTGGAGGCGGAAGCGAAACTGCTCGCTCAGCAGCCGTCAGACGGTCAGATTCGTAAGGAAGGTGTACGATGAGTGGCTTGACATACCGAAAAATGCAGCTAAGCGACATTGATCGGGTCATGGAAATCGAGCACAAATCATTTCCCGCCCCTTGGTCGCGGGTCGCGTTTGAAGGGGAACTGTTGAGAAATCATTTTGCCAAATATATTGTCATACTGTTGGGTGGGCAAATTGTTGGCTATTCCGGAATGTGGATTATTTTGGACGAGGCGCATATTACTACGATTGCGGTGGACCCTGATTTTCAAGGACGAAAAATAGGCGAACATCTGCTTCGGCAAATGATGGTGTTGGCCGTATGGAACTCGGCGGAACGAATGACGCTGGAAGTGCGCGTATCCAACAAAGTGGCTCAGAACCTGTATCAAAAAATGGGGTTTGTAAATTGCGGCATCCGTAAAAAATATTATTCGGACAATCAGGAAGATGCGATCATCATGTGGGCGGATCTGGATCCGAACCAACAGGGACTGGACAGAATGGAAGGGTAAGATGCGAATGGGTTGGCTGGATCGAGTCAAAACAAAATACCGGAACGATAGAGCGGCGAGAGTGACTCCTTTGATTCTGGGAATTGAAACGAGTTGCGATGAAACGTCGGCTGCCGTTGTCAAAGGGGGCAGGCAGATTCTTTCCAACGTGGTTTCCTCGCAAGTGGAAATCCATCAACAGTTTGGCGGCGTTGTACCGGAAGTTGCTTCCCGCCGCCATGTGGAGAATATAACGTGTGTAATCGAACAGGCATTGCGGGAAGCGGACGTGCAATTGGCCGATCTGTCGGCGATAGCCGTTACATATGGTCCTGGTCTTGTGGGTGCTTTATTGGTCGGTGTTACGGCGGCAAAATCGATCGCCTACGCCAAATCAATTCCTCTTTTGGGTGTGCATCATATTGCAGGTCATATTTACGCGAATTTTTTAACGGAAGGAATTACCCCTCCGTTAGTAGCTCTTGTCGTTTCAGGTGGACATACGGAACTGGTGTATATGAAAGAGCATGGAACTTTTGAGTTCCTGGGACGGACCCGGGATGATGCGGCCGGTGAGGCGTATGACAAGGTGGCCCGTTCCATGGGATTGCCTTATCCGGGAGGACCTGCGATTGATCGTTTAGCGCATGAAGGAACTCCGGGCACGATTGTACTGCCGCGCGCCTGGTTAGAAGAAGGTTCGATGGATTTCAGCTTTTCCGGTTTGAAGTCGGCTGTGTTGAATCTTTTGCACAATGCGGAACAGCGCGGACAAACTCTGAATCCGGCCGATATAGCAGAGGCGTTTCAAGCTGCTGTGATCGATGTGTTGGTGGAAAAAACGGTGCTGGCGGTTCGTAAAACAAATGTCAAGCACGTGGTCGTGGCAGGTGGTGTGGCGGCAAATCGGGGCTTGCGCAAAAGAATGGAAGAGCGGGCGGCGGAGGAAGGGTTTGTGGCCGTATTTCCTCCCTTGCCGCTTTGCACGGACAATGCCGCGATGATTGCGGCTGCTGCCTATCCGTTCTATAAAAAGGGTTGGTTTCATGATTTGGATTTGAATGCGTATGCCAGTCTGCCCTTAATAAAGTGGGAAGAAGGACCATTTCAAGAATTGGGTCGGGATGTGTAACCGTCTGTTTTTTGGCAGGCGGTTTTTATCTATCCACAGACTTGTCCACAACAAACATTGATTATTCACAAGAAGTTGTGGGTAACTATTTGAAACCGATTGCAAAATGCGCGCAGTAGGGTTTCATAAAAGCGTTACATTATGTGAATTCCTTATGGATGATAATGTGGATAACGATGAAACGACTGATCTTATCCATGCATGTAATTGTGGGTAAATATGTGCGGCATTTTCCTGTATACTCGTTACTTTATGGAAAAATCAGGACCGATAAGAAGGGATTTTTTGTATCAAAATCGAATACAACAGCGTAACGGGGAATTCGGGGGTGTCAAATTTGAAATACAAGACAAATGAACGATTGGAAGAAAAGATTTTGGACTCCATTCCGGTAGGAATCGTTACATATGATGTTAATGGAGATATTACATATGTGAATAAAGTGGCTGAAACCATGACCGGTTACGGCCTTTCGGAAATACGGGAATTTCAGAAAATCAACCATGTATTAGAAGGAGATCGGGAACTATTCTGGAAGACGCTGCAATCAGGGCAGCCTTTTTTTGGATTTGAAAGCTATTGTCCCTCCAGAGATGGAAAAGAAATTCCAGTTGTAACCTCGATAGCACCTTTGTTAAACGAACGGAATGAACAGATCGGAACGGTTGCTACGTTCATCGACAATTCCGAAATTGACCGATTGCGTTGTGTGGAGGAGCATGCATCATTAATTTTGGACCATATAACCGACGGTGTGATAACCCTTGACCCGTCCTGTGTGATTACCGGATTCAACAAAGGGGCAGAAGAACTGCTGGGGATGGACGCCTCCGAAGTAAAATACCGGAAATTCGAAGAGGTGTTTCCGACGGAGCGGGATATTCGGGATAAAATCCATGAAACGTTGACTACGGGCAGAGAATTTAAAGACTTAAAAGTACAGTTGGTCGACAGAGAGGGAACAAACAAACATTTTTTGATTACGACGCGCGTTCTGCGCAACCGCAATGAACAGGATTTAGGTGTGATGCTCACATACAAAGACATCACTTTGCAGGAAATGTTGGAAGCGCAGATGAGACAATCGGAAAAGCTGGCGGTGATCGGGGAACTGGCGGCCGGAACCGCGCATGAAATTCGGAATCCGTTGACATCTGTCAAAGGGTTTATCCAACTGCTGGATCAAAAATATCCGAGTGAATCGCCGGAGAAGGCGTACTTTCGGATTATCCTGTCAGAGTTGGATCGGGTAAACGAAATTATCCGGGAGTTTCTCCTGCTGTCCAAACCGACCGAACCCAATTTGCGATTGATTGATATTAACAATGTACTGGAAGATGTAAAAACTCTAATGTCAAGCGATGCACTTCTTCATAACATTAATTTGGAATACCATTTGTCTCAGGCACCCATTGTATGTGAGGTGGATGTGGAACAAATCAAACAGGTGTTTATTAATCTGATTCGGAATGCGTTTGAAGCAATCGGTTTGAACGGCAGATTGGCGGTCTCCGTTCGGGCGGATAACAGGCAGTGCGAAATTCGGTTTACCGATAATGGGCCGGGTATACCAACGGACACGGCCGCAAAATTATTCGAGCCGTTTTTTACCACAAAACCGGAAGGAACGGGGCTTGGTTTGACCGTGTCCTATCGAATCATTCAAAATCATGGGGGAAATATTCTGGTCGATACGCGAGAAGGAGAGGGAGCCACCTTCCGGGTGATTTTGCCATTAGCCATGAAATCGTAAGGAAAAAACAGGAGAAGATTGTCGTTTGGCGTTTTTGGGGTACGAACGAACAACTTGCCGGAAACCTGCATGTGGCAGGCGTCGAAAAAACTTCCGGGCAGCAGGCTGTGATCGTGGAAGACAGTCCATTGTGGGGTCCTCTGAAAGGAATTGACAATTATGTGCCGGTCGTTATGAAATTTCCGGCGGAGGGGCGCTGGCGGCTTGATATATCGATTGGCAATCGTCCTGTCGGTCAGGCAGTGGTAGATGTGGGACGGGAAATCGAACCGTCTCAAGTAATAGGGAATCCGCCGCCGCTAGTGGAAGCAGATGTGGCAGTGAAAGAATACTATAACGCTCTGAGCGAATGGATTATGAAGCGGCGTGGAGCATGTTCCATCCGGCCATTTACCAAAACGCGCCCGGCACATTAACCAAAAAATCGTTTCTTGGCTTACAGAAAGGGACCCACCCAAAGTTGGCTGCGGTCAAACAGACCGGGAAATTGGATGAATATAAATTCGCAGGTGCACAATTGATGCTGAGTGATATTGCGGTTGTGGAAGCGCAGTTTAACGATGGCAGCAAACGGTTGGTACACCTGGCCAAAGATGAACGGGGAGCTTGGAAACTGTTTTGGAACAATCAAACGGGAATCGAATAAATTTGGCGTTCACAAGTCCAGGGACTTGGCGAATGCCAAGTTTTCTTTATTTTATAGGGGGAACTGTATTAGAAAAGGCAATTTTTGGTGAATCTAATGAAAAATTGCTTGAGGTGATGATGTGATTCTTGCGTGGTGGAAAAGATTCTGCACCCTCTGCCTGTGTGCAGGAATCATGGCGGGACAAGCGTCAGCATTAGCTGACAAGTCGGGCGGATTCGGGCAATCAAACCGCCATCAGGTCACGTTGATTTTGGTGGATCGGCTGCCAGAATCTGTTCTGCAGGATGCAGAGTTACCCGAAATCAGACAGTGGAGAGACCGGGGCGGGATCGGTCTGCTATCCTTAAATAATCAATCTGGTGAATGGCTGAAAGAGTTGGGGGGATACAAGCAAGATGCTCGCATTGGTGATAGGCTTAGGATAATCAAATGGGAGACGTTTGAACAAGCGAAAGCGATGGAACGGATTCAGCGGGCGAACGCAGATGAGATGGTCGTCTTCGCGTCGACAGAAATCGCTCCGCAAGAGGCCGGGAAGGAATTGGTACCACTCTTCATGGCCGGTGGAAACATACCGGCAGGCAGTGTCTTAATCTCTGACTCCACACGCCGGGATGGAATCGTGACCGGTTTGGACGTATCTGCTACGATCGCTCACTTTTTAGGCGTGGATCGGGCTGCCGGTTTATCAGGCAATGAAATCCGCGGCATGCATATAGAGGCGAACGAATGGAATTTTATCGCGCAGATGAAGCGGGATCACGAGTTGACCCGACAGCAGCGGCCGTTTTATGTAGCTGTTTTTGCGGCTGCCGTTTGCATCGGATTTGTCGCGATGTTAATCGGATTGGCCGCTGCCAAAATACCGGTCTCGTTGCTGATTGGTTGGTGTACTGCCGTTCTGTCGATACCCGGTTTGTTATTGATTGTTCCTGTATGGAATTCGTATGCGAAGTTATGGATAGGACTGGCTTCGCTGCTCGTGACCGTCGGGTTGCTGCGCTTTCGTAATCTGTGGATGCGTTTTGTGGTTTTAGGTGTGCTGCAAATTGTTGCTGTCGGAGTGGATGCGATAACGGGAGGTCATTTCTTGCATCAGTCGGTGTTTTCGTACGATCCGATTACGGGCGCCCGTTTTTACGGGATCGGTAATGAATTTATGGGATTGTTGATCGGCTGGTGGCTGGTTGTCTGCGGGGCGATCCTGTCGATGCGTCCAACATGGCGCAAGCAAGCGCGTGTTTGGGTAACTGCATCGGGAATTGGAATGCTCTTATTACTGGCAGCTCCGGCACTTGGGGCCAATGCGGGGGGAGCGATCACAGCCGGAGCGGCGATAGCGGCGGTATGGAGCCAACTGCAAGTGAAACAAGCAGACCGGAGGAGAATCGATAAGCATTTGATTATATACGGTTGCGTAATGAGTGGGTCGATCGCCATTTTAGCGCTGCTCCATCGGAACACGGCTCCTCCGACCCACATTGGACACGCGATCGATTTGCTCCGTAACGGACAGTTTGAAGCGTTTGGCGGGATTTTGCAAAGAAAACTGCAAATGAGTTTGCGAATACTAGGGACAACGGTTGGTGCGCCTCTGTTTCTTGCCGTTTTAACCGGATTTGCGTGTTATTTTTGGGCTCCGTTCCGGACGGGAAGACGAAGAATGTCCGGTCAGCCTGAATTTGAACGGTTCGTGTCGGCCGGAACAGTAAGCGCTCTGGTTGCGTTTGCAGTAAATGATTCCGGTTTGGTGGCGGCCGCCATGCTGCTGCTGCCGCTTGTCTATGTGTGGTTTATGGCGATTCTTGTTGCAAAATTTCCCACTCCGCATACCACTGTTCCAACCGTTCTTTCGCCGTCAGATACGCTTGGTTTTTTTGACGCGACAGATCAGGGTCATTGAATACCTCTGGCAGGCACAGTTCTGCTTCCAGTGAGACAATTTCCGATTCGGTGCGTTCAATTTGCTGTTCCAAAAAGGCGATTCGTTCCAAACGTTTTCTTTCTTCCCGCTTCCGTTGCCGCTCTTCCTGTCGTTTCAATTCCCTCTCTTCTTTTGAGAGAGCAGAGGGAACAGAATCAGCTGGTGTCAAGGCACCGCTGCGTCCGGCTGGCTGGCTTGTCAGACCGCCGCTCTGCTGGGCTTTAGGAGTGTGACGGTCAGGCGGCTCGACAGTTTCAACGGCGGCAAGAGCCAATTTTTTCTCCAGATAGTCGTCATAGTTGCCTAAGTAGGACGTGAGTCCATCCGGTGTTAATTCGATGACCCGGTTGGCGATCCGGTTTATGAAATACCGGTCGTGCGAGATGAACAGCAAAGTGCCGGTATAGTCGTCAAGCGCTGCTTCCAATACTTCTTTGGAAAGCAGGTCTAAATGGTTGGTCGGTTCATCCAGCAGCATAAAATTAGCCTGCATAAGCATCAGTTTGGCGAGTGCCAAACGGCTTCTTTCACCGCCCGACAGGGACGCAACCGGCTTCATTACGTCATCGCCCGAGAACAGGAAATTCCCTAATACGGTTCGGATGCGGGTATGGTCAAGGCGAGGAAACGCGTCCCATAACTCGTTTAAAACGGACTTGCTCCCCGTCAAATCTTCCTGTTCCTGTGTATAATAACCAAGTTTGACATGCATTCCCAGCCGAACGCTGCCGGTTGTCGGATGCAAAACGCCTGCGACTGTTTTCAGCAGGGAGGATTTGCCAATGCCGTTAGGTCCGATTAATGCCACCCGCTCACCCCGACTGATTTGCAGGTTCAATCCGGAGAATAACGATTTGTCGCCGTATGCAACTGACAGATTTTCGATCGAAAGTACGTCGCGGCCGCTTGGGCGTTCTACCGTAAACGAAAACGAGGCCTGCTCCTGAGACGTGATAGGCTTTTCGATTCGTTCCATTTTGTCCAAAAGTTTGCGTCTGCTTTGCGCCCGTTTACTGGTGGTGGCACGGGCAATGTTTCGTTGAACGAAATCTTCCAACCGGGCAATTTCCGCCTGCTGCTGTTCGAACTGTTTCGAAAGGCTGGCCAGATCAGCCGCTTTCTGCTCAAGAAACTTCGAATAGTTGCCCGTATATCTCTTGGTTTTTCCGTGTTCCAGTTCATAAACGACATTGACCAATGCATCCAGGAAATAGCGGTCATGTGAAACGAGCAGCAGTGCGCCTTGGTAATTTTTTAAATACTCTTCCAACCAGGTGACGGTGGACAAATCCAAGTAGTTGGTCGGCTCGTCCAGAATCAGGAGTTCCGGTTGGCTGAGCAGCAGTTTGCCAAGCGCCAAACGGGTTTTTTGCCCGCCGGACAGTGACTGGATGGGCTGTTGCCAGAACGGTTCCGGAAAGTCCAAGCCGCTTAAGATGGAACGGACTTTCGCTTCTGCCGCATATCCCTGCTTGTTTTCGAACTCCTCCGTGAGGGAGTGGTATTCGTCAGTCAGCGACTGGTATAGATTTTCGTTTTCATAAACAGTTGGTTCGCTCATGCGAACTTCCAACCGGCGGATTCTTTTTTCCAATTGAAACAGGTCGGAAAACACGCTGCGCATTTCTTCATACACGGTTTTATCCGATTGGATGCTCGTTTGCTGTGACATATATCCGACCCGCACGTTTTTGCCAAGATGAATTTCTCCCGAGTCGGCCGGAATTTCGCCGATCAGAATCTTTAATAATGTGGATTTGCCGGCCCCGTTTACTCCGATCAGGCCCACGCGCTCCTTGTCTTGAACCGTAATGACGGCCCCCTGCAAAATAGGGTCTGTTCCGTACGATTTATAGATCTGGCTGGCGGATAAAACGATCATGGGTTCGACAAACTCCTTTCAATGATTCTGCCTACCCAGTGTACCGTATGGATTGACGGAAAGACAACCGGATGTCCTACATCTCTCAATGCAGGGGGGTGGCTGGGAATTTTTTCTTATGGTAGTTTAAAAAGAGGTATACTGAATGGAGGTTCTGATGGATAAGGATGGACTGCGCCGCCAAATTTTGCACAAACGCCTGTCGATGTCAGCAGCGGAACGGGCAGACAAACAAGTTCGAATTCTTAAGCATTTGCTGACAGTTCCACATTTGCAGCAGGCGGAAACGATTCTGCTCTATTTGGATTTTCGCGGGGAAGTGGAGACCGAGCAGATTTTCAGATGGGGATGGAACGCCGGAAAAACGATGGCTGTTCCAGTCTCAAAGCCTGCGGAACGAAAAATCATTCCGGTCCGCCTGAATTCGTTCGAGGAACTGACGGCGGGACCGTATGGAATCCGGGAGCCTGACATGCATGTACAATTGGCAGCTGGGCACCTCAACGCTCTTCCTGACGCTCTGTCAGTCCAGGAACTGGATGTGGTGATCGTACCGGGGGTTGCGTTTGACCGGAAGGGGGGACGGCTCGGGTATGGAGGCGGTTATTATGACCGGTTTCTCCCTCAACTGCGCCCGAATGCGTTGAAAATCGGGATTGCGTATCAGCTGCAGATGGTCGAACAATTGCCGATGGAAACGCACGACATACCGCTTGACCTGATCGTGACAGAAAAATCGGTTTATCATGGCCGACGGGCGGCTTTCTAAAAAAACGATACATAAAAGAGGAGTGGATCCATTTGGCAGAACGGTTAACCGACCGTGTGATGGTGGTAACAGGCGCCAGCCGGGGGATCGGAGAACAGATTGCTCTGGCGTGTGCAGGTGAAAAGGCAAAACTTGTATTGGTGGCACGCACGCCGGAAGATTTGGAACGGGTTCGCGGGCGGGCGATGGAGGCGGGGTCGGAAGACGTGTTGACAGTGACGACCGACATCACCAAGGAAGAAGAAGTGGAAGTCATGTATGACGTCATTTTGTCCCGTTTTGGAAGAGTGGATATACTGGTAAACAATGCGGGGATCGCATTCTTCAAATCGGTTCTTGATACCACAGCAGCAGAGTGGCAGGCCATGTTTGATTTGAATGTAAAAGGGCTGTTTCTTTGTTCGCGCGGGGCTGTTGCCGCGATGAAAGAGCAGGGCGGCGGTCATATTATCAACATTTCGTCTGTGGCGGGACGGGAGCCGATCGCCAATTTTGCAGGATACAGCGCGACGAAATATGCGGTACAGGGGTTTGCCGACGCGCTGCGCCAAGAGGTCCGTTCGTTCGGTATTAAGGTAACGAACATATTGCCGGGATTTACGGCGACGGAGGCGACCGGAGTTGCGGCTGAGCAGGCTTACGAAAAAGGGGCTGTGAAACCAGGCGATGTGGCCCAGGCGGTCGTGTTTGCCGCTGCCCAACCCAAACAGGTGTTGATCCATGAACTGGTCATTACGCCAACTGTCGAAGCGGAATTTTAGGGGCACTGCCCAGGGAGTGGTTGTATAAATGGCGGGAGAGCCTTTTTTGATTGCATTGGGATATGGCGGCGAATTAAGTGATATGGCGGGCTTTGAGTGGGAGTTCCGCTGCAAATTGGGACTTCGCAATGCGGCTGATGAAGCGGAGCGGGAATCGTTCATTCGTGATTTTGTGGCGAATACGTCACCTTCCGAGCCGATTGTACTGTTGCTGGATTCGTATGATCCGATCATGTTCCGTGCATTTATGGAACATGGAAAACAGGCGATTGCGAAATATTCCGGTTTGTATGTATTTGTTGTGGCGGAAGACGAGTCGCAGCTTCCGAGCACGCAGTATTTCTTGAATATTGAACAGGATCCGCCGGGGGAAACACTGTTTCCGCATCAAATGATGCTGGATGCGGAAGGCGTGCCTGATTCGGTGCTGTTGTTTATTCAGGATCGATTGAATGTACAGTTTTATCGGCGGGACGACGAATTGATGATGGAGTTTCGAATCGAGGAATTGCCTGTTCTCTAGGAGGGAGAAACATGCGGGAAGTTCATGTGCGTGATGCAATCGGAATGCGCTTGGCGCACGATTTGACAAGGATTGTACCGGGCGAATTTAAAGGGCGTGTTTTTCAGAAAGGGCATGTGATTCGGGAAGAGGATATTCCCATGTTGTTGGACATCGGGAAAGAGCATATTTATGTGTTGGAGATCCCGCCCGGACAATTGCATGAGGAAGAGGCGGCGATCCGTTTGGCGAATGCGGTGTCGGGCGACAATCTGACTTCCGATGGGCCGTCGGAAGGTCGGGTGGATCTGAAAGCGACCATTCGCGGATTGCTGAAGGTCGATACGGAAGCGCTGTGGATGATCAACTCGATCGGGGAATTGGCGGTTGTGACAAGAAAGACGGATACGGTCGTGGAAACAGGCGCAATGGTAGCCGCGATGCGGGCGATACCGCTGTTGATTGAGGAGCAGAAAATCATTCAGGCGGAAACGACAGCCCGGATGTCGGCGCCGGTTATCACCGTACTGCCGTTTCGGCATACAAAAGCAGGGATTATTACAACCGGCAGTGAAGTAGCGGAGGGACGGATTGAAGATCGATTCGGTCCCCGCATTCGGGAAAAAGTGGCCCCGTTTCCTGTCGACGTGCTCGGTCAAAAGATTGTCGGAGACCGGAAAGAGGATATTCAGACCGCCATTCGCCAGTTTCTCGCACAAGGGGCTGACCTGATTATCTGTACAGGCGGCATGTCGGTCGATCCGGACGACCGCACGCCGGGAGCGATCCATGAATTGGCGACCGAAGTGGTCACGTATGGAATGCCTGTGTTGCCTGGATCCATGATGATGCTTGCGTACATCAACCATGTACCTGTGTTTGGCTTGCCGGGTGCGGTGATCTACGAACCGGTAACCGCCTTTGACCTGTTTTTGCCAAAAATCCTGGCGGGTGACAAAGTAACGCGGGGAGAGGTTGCGGAAATGGGGCACGGCGGCCTTTTAAAGTAGGAAGAGTCAAAAATCCGGATGGAGGTCTGTCAAATGATGCGGGTTGGTCTTACGATGGAAGAGGCGATTGGTGAGATTTTGGCTTCGGTAAAACCGCTTTCCGTCTTCCAAATTCCCTTAAAAGATTCCTTTCAGTATCGATTGGCGGAAGATGTGAAGGCAAACGCTCCAATGCCTTCTTTTGATCGTTCCATGATGGACGGGTATGCCATACGATCCGTCGATGTGGCAAATGCTTCTCCTGAGCAGCCGGCTTTGCTGCGAGTAGTGGGGCGCATTGCGGCGGGGGAGGTGCCGGAACGGGAGCTGCGGACGGGTGAAGCCATGCGCATCATGACAGGCGCGCCAATCCCGGAAGGGGCCGATGCGGTCGCCCGTTTTGAAGTCACAGACGGGCAGCAAAATCCGGAAGCGGAGACAGTTGCTGTTTATTTGCCGGTTCGGACGGGAGAATCCATCTCTTTGGCAGGCGAAGATATCCGGGCAAATGAAACGATTTTACGAAAAGGGACGTTGATCGGAGCCGCAGAAATGGCTTTGCTTGCGAGTGTCGGTGTGGCAGCCGTACCCGTTTTTCGGAAACCGGTGATCGGAATTTTGTCGAGTGGACGGGAGCTGGTCGGTTTGGAACAACCGCTCTCTTACGGCAAAATCTACAACAGCAATTCCTACATGATCTCCGGTCTGGTGTCTGCCTGGGGGGGAGTGCCGCATGTACTCCCGCAGGTGGATGACAAAATGGACGAGGTGGTCGAGGCGATTCGTGCCGCCATGCCTGCCGTGGATGCACTCGTGACGACCGGCGGCGTGGCGGGTGGTGATTTTGATTTGATGCGGGGCGCCTATCAGTTGGCAGGCGGCCAGGTTCGTTTTTGGAAAGTGAATATACGGCCGGGAACGCCTTTTACATACGGCACCCTACAGGGAAAACCGGTGTTTGGTCTATCCGGCAATCCGGCAGCCGGTTTTGTAAACGCCCTGCTGTTTTTGCAGAGTGCGCTGCTGGCTATGTCCGGCCAGCCAAATCCGCAAATTCCGGTAGTCGAAGTGGAGTTGGCAGCAGATCCGCAGGTAAAGCCGATCGGGATGGACCGTTTTTTGCGGACACATATTCGGGTGGAGGCGGGAGCTTTAAAAGCGATCCCGCTGCCGTTTGGGCAAAGCGCCGGTATTATGTCTTCCTTGACCGGTATTCAGGGGTTTATCCGAATCCCTGCCAAAACGGAAGTCAAACCGGGCGATTTGCTGCAGGCGTATTTGCTGGCGATGCCAGCGGCAGGCGGTGTAATCCCTTGGCAGGCCGCTTCCCTAATGGAGGGCAGCCGCAAATGAATCAGCCTGTTACAGCCTTTGCCGTTGTCGGATATAAAAATACGGGGAAAACCACAATGGTTTGCAAACTTGTGGAGCGATTCAAGTCCCTCGGGTATCGGGTGGGCACAATTAAAAGCGATGCCCACGAGTTTCAGATGGACAGGCCGGGGGCGGATACGTTCCAGCACAGGCAGGCAGGGGCGGATCAGGTCGCGATTGTCAGTCCGCAAAAATGGGCGCTGCAGGTCTGGACGGAACAGCCGCCGACTTTGCAACAACTGCTGTCGATGATGGCTGACGTGGATTTGGTGATTGTGGAAGGGTACAAACAGGGGGACCTTCCGAAAGTTGTGATGGCGGATGAAAAAGGGGCGATTTTTCAACACGAACAGCTGGATTCCATTGTTGCGGTTGCAGCCAAAGGAGGCCTGGCTCCGCTTGCTCCACCCGAAGTCGACGTGTATGATAGAGATGACGTAGATTCGCTTGTATCCTTGTTACGGCGGGTTTTGTCGTTAGAGCAGCGTGTTTAACAGGGAGGAAAAACTGTGTCCGATCAGGAACAAAATCTGGTGGAACATCTGGCGGAACTTCGTAAACGGCTGATTATCACACTTGTGTGGTTTGTTGTGTTTTTAATCGTCTCGTTTACGTTTGTTGACCGTATTTTTCAATTTCTGAAAAGAGGTATTCCAAGCAATGTTCCCATGGTAGTGCTTGGACCTTCGGAAGTGCTGCGTGTATATATGATCGTGGCAGGTGTGACGGCGATCGGATTGACCATTCCGGTGCTTTTGTATCAGGCGTGGAAGTTCGTCGCTCCCGGCCTGACCGATACGGAACGGCGTGTGACGGGCAGTTTTATTCCGGTCGTGACGATCGTATTTTTTGCCGGTGTGGTGTTTGGGTATTTGTTTATTTTTCCCACTATTTATTCGTTTTTCACGACGCTCGGTTCACAGGAGTTTCAGATGATGCAGACAGCCGGCAATTATTTTTCGTTCATGGCCCATATTGTGATTCCGTTTGGCTTTATATTTGAACTGCCGATTGTCGTGATGTTTTTGACTCGTCTGGGGGTATTGACTCCTCAGTTTCTGACGAAAAACCGCAAGTATGCGTATTTTTTGCTGACGGTTGTCGGAGTGGTATTGTCACCGCCGGAACCGGTGTCTGATATTATTACGACGCTTCCTTTGCTGTTGTTGTACGAAATCGGCGTAACATTGTCGAAACTTTCCTACAAGCGGCGTTTGAGACGGCTCCAGCAAAGCGGTCTTGCGTAAAAATGGCATATAAAAAGCAGGTACCGGTCCCAGGCGACCGGTTTTCTATTGGTCAAAGGAGGGATCGCATGTGATTGAAGCGGTCGTGTTTGATTTTGACGGATTGATTTTTGATTCGGAAACACATGAGTATCAGGTGCTGCAGCAAATTTACGCCTCTTATGGCGCAGAACTTCCACTGGATGTATGGGGAAAATGCATTGGCACACACGCCAATTTTTTTGATGCGTATGCGTATTTGGAAAGCTGTATCGGGAAGCCGGTTGACCGTGAATCGATGGCGAAGCTGCGGCGGGAGATGTTTGATCAGCGGGTTGCACAGGAGACGGCAAGGCCTGGTGTGGAAGAGTATTTGGCAACTGCCAAAGAAATGGGCCTGAAAATCGGTTTGGCGTCCAGTTCCAGGCGGGAGTGGGTAATGCGTTTTCTTTCGCAGTTGAATCTGCTGCACTACTTCGTTTGTATTCGGACGGCAGAGGATGTAAAACGGGTGAAACCGGAACCGGATCTGTATTTGGCGGCGCTTGCGTGTCTGGGTGTTGCGCCCGACCGGGCGGTGGCATTCGAAGACTCCCCGAACGGAGCGTTGGCAGCGAGACGGGCCGGGATGTACTGTGTGATCGTACCGAATTCGGTAACAGCCAATCTGCCATTTGGGGAGTATGATCTGCGGTTGGATTCGATGGCGGACATGTCACTCCGGGAAGTATGCGGGCGTTTATCGGGGCGTGCGGATGATATTTTGGACTGATGCCTGTCTGCGCATAGACGAAGGGCAGAACCGGATATGTGAAAATTATTTGCTAACCGGCAAACAGGAGTATTTATCCAACTGATCGGATAGAATAGAACGGTGGTTGGGAATTTGAAAAAAATTCTCTGGAAGGGCTTGCAAAGAAAAGTGAAAATGAATATGATTAGAGTTGTTAGCACTCAATTGATACGAGTGCTAACAACCAAATACGGTTAAATATTTATTGTAGGAGGGGTATTACATGATCAAACCGCTTGGTGACCGTGTGGTGATCAAAGTTGTCGAACGAGAAGAGAAGACAGTAAGTGGAATTGTTCTTCCCGACACTGCAAAAGAAAAGCCGCAAGAAGGCGAAGTGGTGGCAGTTGGCCCAGGCCGTTATGAAGACGGCAAGCGTGTCGAACTGGATGTGAAAGTGGGCGACCGCATCATTTTCTCCAAATACGCAGGCACAGAAGTTAAATACGACAACGTAGAATACCTGATCGTTCGTGAGTCCGATATTCTGGCTGTTGTTCAACAATAAACTATTATTCTACATAAAAAGGGAGGAAACCCAGTATGGCGAAAGAGATTAAGTTTCGTGAAGATGCTCGTCGTGCGATGCTCCGTGGCGTAGATGTGCTTGCGGATGCGGTAAAAGTCACGCTTGGTCCGAAAGGCCGCAACGTTGTATTGGAAAAGAAGTTCGGTTCCCCGCTGATTACCAATGACGGTGTAACGATCGCAAAGGAAATCGAATTGGAAGATAGTTTTGAAAACATGGGCGCCCAATTGGTGAAAGAAGTAGCGACCAAAACAAACGATGTAGCCGGTGACGGTACCACAACCGCAACCGTTCTGGCGCAAGCCCTGATCCGTGAAGGGTTGAAGAACGTGACTGCTGGTGCAAATCCGATGATTCTCCGTAAGGGAATTGAAAAAGCGGTGCGCGCAGCTGTTGACGAAATCAAGAAGATTTCGAAACAGGTGGAAGGCCGTGAAAACATCGCTCAGGTGGCAGCTATTTCTGCAGGCGACGAAGAGATCGGTTCTTTGATCGCAGACGCAATGGAGAAAGTTGGCAAAGACGGTGTTATCACTGTAGAGGAATCGAAAGGTTTCACAACCGAATTGGAAGTTGTGGAAGGAATGCAGTTTGACCGCGGTTACATTTCTCCCTATATGGTAACGGATGCGGACAAAATGGAAGCCGTACTCGACGAACCGTACATCCTGATTACCGACAAGAAGATCGGCAACATCCAGGAAATTTTGCCGGTTCTGGAGCGTGTAGTACAATCCGGTCGTCCGTTGCTGCTGATTGCTGAGGATGTAGAAGGAGAAGCGCTGGCAACATTGGTTGTCAACAAGCTGCGTGGAACGTTTACCGCTGTTGCAGTGAAAGCGCCTGGATTCGGCGACCGCCGCAAAGCGATGCTGCAGGATATCGCGATCCTTACAGGGGGTCAAGTCATTTCGGAAGAAATCGGCCTCGAACTGAAAAGCACCACGATTGAGCAGCTGGGTCGCGCTCGTCAAGTCCGCGTATCCAAAGAAAACACGATCATTGTTGACGGTACCGGCAACAAAGCGGACATCGACGCACGCATCAATCAAATCAAAATTCAATTGGAAGAAACCACTTCCGAGTTTGATAAAGAGAAACTGCAAGAGCGTTTGGCGAAGTTGGCTGGCGGTGTAGCGGTTATCAAAGTTGGTGCGGCAACCGAAACCGAATTGAAAGAAAAGAAACTGCGTATCGAGGATGCATTGAACGCAACTCGTGCTGCGGTTGAGGAAGGTATCGTTGCCGGCGGTGGTACGGCGCTGGTTAACGTGATTCGTGCACTGGATTCGGTAAGCGCGGAAGGCGACCAACTGACCGGTGTCAACCTGGTACGCAAAGCGCTGGAAGCTCCAGTTCGCCAAATCGCTGACAACGCAGGTCTGGAAGGTGCTGTTATCGTTGAGCGCCTGAAGACGGAGAAAGTCGGCATCGGCTTCAATGCGGCAACAGGCGAATGGGTAGACATGATCCAGGCAGGTATCGTGGACCCGGCAAAAGTAACCCGTTCGGCGTTGCAAAACGCAGCATCGGTAGCGGCTATGTTCTTGACAACAGAAGCAATCGTAGCCGACAAACCGGAAAAAGACAAAGGAGCGGGAATGCCTGGCATGGGCGGAATGGGCGGCATGGATATGATGTAATACCCGAAAGGATAGAAAAGAGGAGGAACCCTTATGAATCTAGGGTTCCTCTCTTTTTGATTTATGGATTTTATCCCGATTGCAAATCAATTGCAAATCAGCGGTTTTCTAATATGTCCAACGACACAAACATACCTATAAAATTGAAATTACGTTCACTCTTTTTTCGGTCAGATTCATGAAGTAGAACCCACTGCTTTCTTCACTAAAATTTTATTGTTTAAGTAATTCCTGATAAGTTACTCGTCTCGACAATTTTACTGATTCATTGTGAAGATATGCATCCAATATTAATAGTTTGATATAGGTGTCATCGCAGTCGAGCGCATAGTATTGGTAGAAATCCGCTGTGCACAAGTTTATTGAAATACTCAATTCCAAGTGGATGGTAACCGTTATACAAGAATTGGTATATCTTTTCAAACTCATAACCGCCAATGTATGGATATTCTTATACCAATTACCCACGAGCGCAACACCAATTATAACCTAACTTGTACACTGTTGCGCTATCCTGCCCGCTAGCACAATAGGCTGCCATTCCCCTGGCAGCTTTCTACGAAGAGTTGGAACCGCTAAAAAAGCAGATCGCAGCTGAAGTCTGCTTGTGCGTTATATGAGATATCGGAAATAGAGATATACAGAAGCAATCGTGATAGATAGAATCATGAGTGGAAAACCAATCAGCATATACTTCACAAACGAAAGCCGATGCCCTTCTTTAGCGGCGAGTCCCGTTACAATGAGGTTAGCGCTTGCCCCCACCAACGTCCCGTTGCCTCCCAGACACGCTCCAAGAGCCAGACTCCACCATAAAGGTTCAAGATTTGTTATACCCATGTTACCCATCTCGTAAATCATAGGTATCATCGTGGCTACAAACGGAATATTGTCAACAAAAGAAGAAGCTATGGCACTCATCCACATGATCAGCAATGCGGTGGCAGTTAAGTTACCGCCAGTTAGTTGGATAGCTTGTGCAGCGAGCTGTGAGATAACCCCCGTTTCAACCAGACCCGAAACGAGCACAAATAAACCGATAAAGAAGAAAATCGTGATCCATTCTACCTTCGCCAACGCCTTCTCCAAATAATGCTCCCCGGTCAGCAGCAACAAGAGAAAAGCCCCCGCCAACGCAACAGTAGCAGATTCCAGGTGTAGCGCTTGATGGAGGAAAAACCCTCCAATCGTAATTGCAAGCACTGTCAAGCATTTGGTCAGCAGTGTTCTGTCTGTGAGTTCTTCTTTCTCATCCAACCGCATGATTCCGGCACGAATGTCCAGAGATGCTGCCAACTGCTTGCGGTACAAGACAAATAAAATAGCCAGCGTGATAATCAATATCACAAACGATATTGGTGCCAAATTGGTGAAAAAATCCATGAACGACAACTCTTGCACTGCACTGCCAATCATAATGTTCGGGGGATCCCCGATCATCGTAGCTGTTCCGCCAATATTTGATGCCAGAATTTCGGTAATTAAATATGGCATTGGAGAAACACGCAATTGTCGTGTAATGCTGAAGGTTACAGGCACCATTAACAGTACCGTTGTGACGTTATCGAGCAAGGCGGATGCAACGGCAGTAATTACGCCCAATGCTAACAGAATACGAACCGGGGCACCTTTCGCCTTTTTGGCCGCCCAGATCGCCATAAACTTGAATAGTCCCGTTTCCGCAGTAATCGAGACAATAATCATCATACCAATTAGCAGGCCAAGAGTATTAAAATCTATGTGGTGGATGGCCGTTTCCTGGTTGACGACCCCAAATACCACCATCAAAATCCCACCGAGCATCGCAACTAAAGTGCGATGGATTTTTTCGGATATGATGAGTGCGTAAGTAACTAAGAAAATACCGATTGCCACTATCGCTTGTTGTTCCATCTTTATACCCATTCCTTTCGCTCCGCTCAAGGCACAAAACGGAATGAAATCCGTTTACCTTGAGCGGTTATTTCGTATTCTTAACCTACAGGGATAGCCGTACACTACAAATCACGCGGAGGTGAGTGGGACACCCCATGATGAGGTGACCGCATTGTTATATGTGTAGATTGCCTTTCCAAGCACAAATAAGTGTCGCTTCGAGCACGCAGACTTATCTTTGTATAAACAACTCGTTTATTGCTGGGCAATCAGTCCCTGCTGACTATCCCTGTACATCTTGCAAAGGAGTCTCTCATTCGCGGCAAAAAGACGGACAAGAAGGACGCCCAATGGATCGCCGATTTGTTCAAGCACGACCTTGTCGCTGGAAGCTTTATGCCTCCGCTTGCGATCAGACAGCTTCGTGACCTTATGCGTTATCGACAAGCTGCTGGACGATCCGCTCGATACGTCTTTTGATATTGAACCGTTCATTCACGGCTCCATGAAAAGGAAACTTCCTGAACTGGAACTCGCGATTGACGGACTCCTTACGCCTGAACAGGCCGGAAAAATCAAGGTTATCAAACAACACTACGAAGACCTCGAATCCCGTAAAACGGATCTGGAAGCCATTATTCTTTCTCTTGCCGAGTCCTACGCAGAAGAAATTAACTTGATCTTGACTGTTCCGTCCTTCAAAAACCTGTTCTCCGCCATTGCCGTGGTTTCGCAGATCGGTGTGAATATGGGCGTGTTCCCGACAGCCAAGCATCTGTGTTCCTGGGCAGGACTTACACCCCCTAATAATGAGAGTGCCGGCAAGAAAAAGTCAGTAAGGATTTCGATAGCCGACTGCTACATCAAGCCTCTTTGGGTACAGTGTGCGACCGCTGTAGTCAAAAGCGAAAAACATCCCGAAATCCGAAACCGCTACTTGCAACTGAAGCGCAGAGGCCACAAACGTGCCATCATAGCCATTGCCCGAATGCTGCTAATGGCCATCTATCACATCTTGAAGAACAAAGTGCTCTATAACCCGGATTTGACAAGAAATCCGATGTTCGTCCAGCAAACCGTGAAATCACGGTGGAACAAGCGATTTTATTGGCACAAGCTCAGGGTTACCGAATTACGGCGGCTACAACCTAATTCCCATCCCCCTTAGGGGAATACATTATTTTCCAAAACGAGTTTCCAGATCTCCCAGCTTGGTAAGAATCAAATCCAGTTTGTCACCCATAAAATCACTTCCCTATATCCAGTTCACTGACACCGTTTTCGGAACCAATCATCCAACGAAGGCATAACACTTTCACTTTCTAGTAGGATATCATATTTCCCAAATTATAAAGAAATTTTTCTTGAAACAAAGAGCGAACGATCTACTGGCATGGCTTAGATGGTCAATAGTGGGGTGGTAAGGAAGAAATGGAAGGAGCGGGAAAAGAAGGCCGCCACACTGACAGCCTACAGGTAACTTAGGACTTTGTTGTGGAGATAATACTCCGCAGGAATGAGGGTTCTTCTTTTTTGTCTTACTCTGATCTTGCTCCATCGTCTCTGCCGGATAACCGGAAAAAATGTCAGCGCCTGTCATATCGGTTACCGGAAAAGAGGTATCTTTCAAGGGATTGCCGATACCGGTTTGCTTTTCCGGTTCGCCCATTTCCGCCCCCGTATCCTCGTACTGTTTTTGTGACAGTTGCTGCAGCATTTCCTCCCGCATTGTGTTTGTTTCCCCAACCTTTTTCTTATTCATAGCGACCTCCTGACGTTATTACTTCTATTTTCCACCATATTTCGATTTTTATTTACATCTGATTAATAAGCTTGCGAGCCTCTGATGCCTGTAGTGTCAAGTATTGGTAGCGGAGAGGAGGCGGGTTTCCTTGCGGTGTAAAACTTTGTAAGCTGTTTTTTCGAAAAAGTCGAGCAGAACCGACAGGAATTGGGCGAATGCCGTCGAATAGGAATGAATGTCGGTTAAAGTCTATCATTCTACCTGCTCTTATAGAGGTTGAATAGGAAGGAGAACCACAATGGCTTCAAACAAATTAGTTGCCGGAATTCTGGCAGGTACTTTGTTGTTGATGCCTCTTTTTACAGCGGCAGAAGCGAGCATCGAGAGCGACCAACAACGCTTGGATGAGATTCGTCAACAATATAATCAAAGTCTTCAGCAGATTAATAAACTTCGCAGTGAAGAAAAAGATCTGAACAAAAAACTGGCGGCCATCAATCAGCAGATTGCCGAACTTGATCAACAGATTTCGGGTATTCAAGCTGAACTGAACGCCGGGGCGGAAAAAATCAGACAAATGGAAATTGAAATCCAGAAGACAAAGGAAAAGCTGGAAGCACGGAAAAAGATGCTGATGCAGCGGCTTCGTGTGCTGTATGAAGATGGCAATGTGTCTTACTTGGAGGTTCTTTTCCAATCTACCGATTTTAGCGATTTCATTGGCAGAGTAAGTACATTGACGCTGGTTGTAAACCAGGATAAGGTCCTGATGGAAGGGATCAAGAAAGATAAGCAGAAACTGGACGACACGCAGGCTCAATTGAAACAGGAGCAGGCAATGCGCCAGGTGCGGCAGGATGCGCTGGTAGCCGCAAAGGCGGAACAGGATAAAATCAAAGCAGAACAACAAAAAGTGTTGGCGCAGGTGCAGAAAGACCGCCAAATAACGGAGGCACAGGCACAGCAGGAAGAGAAGGAAATACAGGCAATTGAAGCACAAATTGCCGCGGCGATTGCTGCTGCACGGCAAAGAGATGGCGGTGCCAATGTGACAAGTGCCGGCAGCTGGACTTGGCCGGTCCCCTCTTCTCATGTGATCTCGTCTGGGTATGGCATGCGCTGGGGGGCCATGCACGCCGGTATTGACATAGCGGCTCCGCTGGGAACACCGATTGTAGCAGTTGACAACGGCGTGGTTCGTTTTGCCGGGACGGCATCCGGTTTCGGGCATTGGGTGGTTATTGAGCACCAGGGCGGTGTGATGAGCGTCTACGGTCATATGTATGGGGATGGTATTTACGTTTCAGTCGGGCAGCAGGTAAAACGCGGGCAGACGATTGCTGCTATTGGCAGTGACGGAGAATCAACAGGACCTCACCTGCATTTTTCCGTAGCAACAGGTATCAGCGGCAGCCGTATGATTTATGTGGACCCGAACCCTTATCTGGGTCAGTAAAATCCGGGTTTACGCTCCCCCATATGCGTTTTGCATATGGGGGTTGCGTTTTTTCGAAGCAAATTTTTCCATTGTGCGAGTTTAGTAAAATCATGCTAGGCTTATACTAGAGACATAGGTAATCATATGGTAAATTCAGGTGAATGGAATCGTGTTCGGATTGGAGGGTGTGAATGCGGTGGAACCGATCAACGGGCATCAGATTCTGGATCAGAACTATGACCAGCCGCATGAAATCATAAAAGCGGTAGTTTCGAATGTGGAAAAAGTGATTGTCGGCAAATCAGACGCCGTTCATTTATGTTTGACTGCCTTATTGGCGGGCGGGCATGTATTGCTGGAGGATGTTCCCGGAGTTGGCAAAACGATGTTGGTCAAGGCTCTTGCCAAATCGCTTGGCTGCTCGTTTAAGCGGATTCAGTTCACGCCGGACTTGCTGCCGTCCGACGTTACGGGTGTCTCGATCTATAACCAAAAAACGCAGGAATTTGAATTTCGTCCGGGACCCATTATGGCCAATGTCGTATTGGCGGACGAGATCAATCGAACTTCCCCCAAAACGCAATCCGCCCTGCTGGAAGCGATGGAAGAAGGGGGCGTTACGGTTGATGGAACTACTCATGTATTGCAAAAGCCGTTCATGGTAATGGCCACCCAAAATCCGATTGAATATGAAGGAACGTTCCCGCTGCCGGAAGCGCAGTTGGACCGATTTTTGTTAAAAATCCGCCTGGGCTATCCGAGTGAATCGGACGAATTTAATATTCTTTCACGTCAAATCAAAGGAAATCCGATTGAAACGATCGAGCAGGTGATCGATCTGGAAGGACTGCAGAAGATGCAGGAAGCGGTTTTCCGTGTGCATGTAGATAACAGTCTGCGGGAATACATCGTAAAGATTGCGGCATCCACACGAGAAAATCGCCATATTTATCTGGGAGTATCGCCGCGCGGTTCGATCGCTTTACTAAGAGCCTCGATGGCTCTTGCATTTATACTCGGACGGGATTATGTGGTGCCCGATGATATTAAACGATTGGTTCCTTACACATTTGGTCACCGTATCATCCCGAGCAGCGAATCCCGCCTGTCCGGGATAACGGTCGATTCTCTGTTGCAGGATGCTATGCGATCGATTCCCGTTCCAGTATTGTAAAGGGGTGGCATGACGGATGGTTCGTACGCTGATCCATGTTCTGTTGTGGGCCATATCTCTGGTAGCCGCCTATTTATATGCCAGATTTCAAGGTGGGTTTGCCTCCTGGTTTTTGTTGTCTGCCACCAGTGTGATCGCGGTTTATGAGTTTCTGACCCGTTTGTTGGCAGGCAGAGGGATGAGGAGCAGGCGATTTCTGTCTGCCACAGGGTTAACGGCAGGTCAAGATCTTGATGTGGAACTGGATGTTCAATTTGCTAACAGGTGGCCGGTGGTTTGGCTTGCGATTGAAGATCAGATTCCCCGTGAATTGCAAATTCGCGGCGCGGTGAACAGGCGCATTTTTTTTCCGGGATTTCAGACAAAATTGTGGATGAGATATAAGATTTCGAATCTGCAAAGGGGAAAATATACGTTTGGCGATACGGTATTCCGAACAAGTGACATATTCGGTTTTGAACGGCGGAAGATGGTTCATCGCCGGAATGATTCGATTACGGTCTATCCCAAAATGGTACCGATCCACACATGGAACACCGTGAACCGGTTGAACAACGGGCTGTCTTTTGCGCAAAATCAGGCGGTCGAAGATACGGTCAATGTGCTGGGGATTCGGGAGTATGCGCCGGGGGATCGTCTTTCACAAATTCACTGGCGAACAACTGCAAAGACAGGTCGCCTGATGACAAAGGAATTTGAATGGCATTCCACCAATGAATGGGTGTTGTTTTTTAATCGCAATGCGGAGGATTTCGCGGCAGAAAGTCTAATAACGTTCGAAACGGCAGTGACAGTGGCTGCTTCCTTGATGCGGTACGGTCTGCATAAAAAGCATGCGGTCGGGTTGGTTTCTTATGGGAAGGAGCGGATGGCCATTCCTCCGTATCGGAGCCAGGATCAATTCCTGAAGGTGTTGGATCATCTGGCCGTAGTTCAACCGGATTCTGAATTGCCGTTTACAGCAGTTCTCTTGCGGGAACTGGCGTATTTGCCAAAAGGCGCAACGGCCGTATTGATAACGCCGGTAATCGGAGACGAACTGGTTAAGGTAATGGATCTGTTGCATTACCGAAGAATAAAATCCGAATTGTTTTTGTTAAAAAGCCATTCTCATCTTTCGGAGCGAGAACGGACATGTCTTGTGAAACTTGAAAAATATGGTGTTCTTACGCATCTTATCGGGAGTGAACAGGATTTGGCCGGTACGATTGGGGGTGCGACCGTTCGTGCAGCGAACAACTAATTGGTTTACGGGGGTATGGTTCCGAGATATTTTGTTGGTTGTTGTTCTGTTTTGCTGGATGTATCAACTGCTGACACCGCTTGGTTTAGCGGGCCGCATCCCTAACATGGCGGTGTTTTATTCATTGATCGGCTTGTTTCTGCTGATTGATTTGCTGTTCTCTATGCAGTCTGTCCGTATTCTGCTGAAATTGTTTGCGATCTTTGTCTGGTTGCATCTGCACTTTTACGCAAATGCAAATTTCTTCAGCTTAGATTGGTTTCAGAATATCTTGCATGAGATTGGCAGTGTTACGTCGCTGCTCGCTGGTGACCGGGTGGCAAGCCTGTCTGAGATTGCCCGCACGTTTTTCTTCCTGTTGTATCTGTGGGTAATGGTGATCGTCTTTCGAAATGCGTTGGTTCACCGCATTTGGTTGATCGTGTTATTGCTCGTCGGTGAGGTTGTAATCAGCGTGATCGATACGTTCTTTACAGTGGACGCGTCCGGTTATGTAGTAAGGTATTTTCTGATCGGATTCGTGCTGCTGTCGCTGTCACTGCTGCCAGTTGTTGAAAAATGGGCATTGCTGCCCGAGCGGATACGTATTTGGCCTGTCAAATGGCTGGTTTGGACGGTCGCGGTATCGATGGCCGCCGTGGGTACTGGCATGGCCTTTCCTAAATATCCCGCTGCCTGGCCGGATCCGGTTTCCTACTTAAAAGGAACCGATAAAAATGTGGTCAATATGCCGAAGAAAATCGGGTACGGCGGTGATGACAGCAAACTGGGCGGACCTTATGTTTCGGACAGTTCGGTGGTATTTACCGTTGTCGCAAACGAAGCGGGGTATTACCGGGGAGAATCGAAAACGAACTACACCGGGAAGGGATGGACCGATGTCAGTCTGACGGATCATTCAAAACAGCCGTTGCAGACGCTGACACCCTCTTATCAGAAAACGTACGGTATACTGCCTGATGTCAAAAGCAAACAGGTAGAGCAGGAAATTCATATTGAGAATGGCCAGTTTCGGGTGATTTTCGGGCAGTACCAGATGATGTCGTTCGACAGTCTGACATCGGAAAATCCGGTTCAGATGCAGTCGTTCCATCCGTCCTCCTGGCGAATTAGCGGCGATTTGCGCAGCGGACAGACGTATAAAGCGGTTTCGCAGGTACCGTTCTACGACCCGGAGAAAATCAAAGAACGGGAACTGTCGGCTGCACAGGTGAACTTGCCGGATTATCTGCAGTTGCCAGACGAGCTCCCGGAACGGGTCAAATCGCTGGCGGAAAGAATTACGGCAGGGAAGACAGATCCCTATGAGAAGGCGACCGCAATTGAGCAGTACTTGCGGCAAAACTATACCTATGAAACGGAAAATGTCCCGTTTCCGGCAGAGGGACAGGACTTTGTCGACCAGTTCTTGTTTGAAAGCAAGAAGGGGTACTGTGACCATTTCTCCAGTTCCATGGTTGTATTGGCAAGAGAAGTTGGATTGCCGGCCAGATGGGTAAAAGGGTTCACGCAGGGCGAATTGCAGGGGCCAGTAAGTCCAGGCAGTGAAATGAAGAAATACGTCATCCGCAACAAAGATGCTCACTCCTGGGCGGAAGTATTCATACCTGGAAGCGGCTGGATTCCTTTTGAAGCGACCGCTACTTTTACACAGCCGACCGTTCGGGATGCAGTGCCCGCTGAAGCGCAGGCAGACCAACCGAAGCAGGCGGAGACGCCAGATGCAAAACAAGCGGATAACGGAGTCAATCTGGTGCAGAAAGTCGGAGGATCGCTGGTGGCATGGGGGGCGGCTGCTTTACTGGTTGGTTTGCTTTTCGTTGTGGCGTACCGATTCCGCAATCAGTTGATCGCACTCTGGGTAAAACGCGGTTTGGAGCAGGAGCATTCGGAAGTCAGTTCCGCTGTGGTGACTGCGGTTGGAAGATTGTTGCGTGTATTGCAACGGTCCGGGCTGCGGCGAAATCCTGATTTTACGGTGCGTGAATTCGGAGCGGAGAAGATCGGAAACGGAACATTAGGAGCCGAGTGGATCTCGTTAGTGCGTATCTTTGAACGGGTTCGTTATGGGAACAAACGGATCCGCAAAGAGGAAGCATCACAATTCCAGGAGTTGTGGGAACGGATTGTTCGGTTTATAGGACGAACAAAGAAGGATTGACTTAGGGATAATGTTCGGGTAAAATGAGGACGAATTTCAACTTATATAGGTTACAACTCGTATAATGTCGATAATAGGGTTCGACAGTTTCTACCGAGTCACCATAAATGACTGGACTACGAGGCGTGCGTTTTTTTATCTACTTATACGCATCGGATCTGCCTCGTATGTGACGTAGTGGTTTTGTGAATGCTAGTGTCATATCATACGGGCGCAGTCCGGTGTATTTTTTTGTGTGGAAGGGATGGTACAAACTGCCATGGCAGAACAGGAAAAAGTGATCGTACTTGATTTTGGCGGACAGTACAATCAGTTGATTACCCGGCGTATCCGGGAGCTGAATGTTTACTCCGAACTTTTGCCGCCCACCATAACGGCGGATCAGATAAAGAAGATGCATGTAAAAGGGATTGTGTTTTCAGGTGGACCGAATTCCGTTTACGGGGAAGGGGCGCCAAAAGTAGATCCGGCCATTTTTGATCTGGGGATTCCGATTTTGGGCATCTGTTATGGAATGCAGTTGATGGCGTACCATTTTGCTGCAAAAGTGGAACGGGCAGCCGTTCGGGAATACGGCAAGGCCATGATTGACGTTCGTTCTGACGCTGTTCTCTATAAAAATCAGCCGAAACAACAGCAGGTCTGGATGAGTCACAGCGATCTGGTGACAGCTCCGCCTGTCGGCTTCCAGATCGACGCTGCGACCGATCACGCGCCGGTAGCCGCCATGTCTGATCCGGACCGCAAGCTGTATGCGGTGCAATTCCATCCGGAAGTCAACCATTCTGTCCATGGACAGGAGATGATCCGTCAATTTCTGTTTGAAGTATGCGGTTGTGAAGGTTCCTGGACAATGGGTTCCTATATTAACCAGTCGGTTGCCGAAATTCGCGCAGCGGTCGGTGACAAAAAAGTGCTCTGTGCGCTGTCGGGCGGCGTGGATTCCTCCGTGGCGGCGGTACTGGTTCACCGTGCGATCGGCGACAATCTGACGTGCATGTTTGTGGATCATGGATTGCTCCGCAAGAATGAAGCCGATCTGGTGATGCAGACGTTTACGCAGGAATTCAAGATGAACGTGGTCAAAATAGATGCCAGCAAACGATTTCTCGACCGGTTGACAGATGTCTCGGATCCGGAAAGAAAGCGGAAAATCATCGGTGAGGAGTTTATCCGCGTTTTTGAAGAGGAATCCAAAAAGCTGGGACATTTTGATTTTCTGGCGCAGGGTACGCTTTATACCGATATTATCGAAAGCGGGACGGCAACGGCTGCCACAATCAAATCGCACCACAACGTGGGAGGATTGCCGGAAGACATGGAATTCCAACTGATTGAACCGTTGAAATCCCTGTTTAAGGATGAGGTTCGCGAACTGGGTACGCAGTTGGGCATATCGGATGACATCGTTTGGCGTCAGCCGTTCCCGGGTCCGGGACTGGCCATCCGAATTATCGGCGCCGTAACGGGGGATAAACTCGCTTTATTGAAAGAGGCCGATTTTGTAGTTCGGGATGAAATCAAACGATCCGGTTTGGATCGGGAGATTTGGCAATATTTTGCTGTTTTGCCCGATATTCGCAGTGTCGGCGTAATGGGAGACGAGCGGACCTACGCGTACACCATCGGTATTCGCGCCGTGACTTCCAAAGATGGAATGACGGCCGATTGGGCGCGAATTCCCTATGATGTGTTGGAAAGGCTCTCTACTCGCTTGGTGAACGAAGTTCCCAACGTGAACCGGGTGGTCTACGATATCACGTCAAAGCCGCCTGCCACGATTGAGTGGGAGTAACCCTATAAAAGTCAAGAAAGGAATGGAAACATGGAGAGGTTTTTTCGGTTACAGGAAAACAACACCAATGTAAGAACTGAAATCATTGCCGGAATCACCACGTTTATCACGATGGCGTATATTTTGATCGTCAATCCGTTAACGTTGACGGCCGGCGGAGCAACAGGGATGAATTTTAACTCCGTATTTGTGGCAACCGCCCTGGGTGCGGGAATCGTTACGATCTTAATGGGGCTGCTCGTGAACTTTCCGATTGCGTTGGCGCCTGGTATGGGGCTGAACGCGTATTTTGCAACCGTCATTCTCAGTTCAGGCGGCACAATCACTTGGCAAATGGCTTTGGGAGCCGTGTTCATCTCCGGTATTATTTTTATTATTCTGACGGTGACCAAAATCAGGCAGTTGATGCTCGAAGCCATTCCCAAATCGATTCGTTCTGCGGTGACGGTAGGTATCGGGTTGTTTATTGCAATTATCGGGTTCAAAAACAGCGGTCTGCTGTCCGCGTTCTATATCGGCAAAGACCCGGTGCAGTCGCTGCATCAAATCAGCGGATTCGATTGGCTTTTGCAGTTGGGCAATTTCGTTGAAAATAAGCATGTGCTTTTGACGGTGATCGGTCTTCTGCTGACCTCCATCCTAATGGCGCTCCGAGCGCCTGCCGCCATTTTGCTGGGGATTATTATAACGACGATTATTGGGATTCCAATGGGAATCACCGATTTAGGTTCGCTGGCGGGGGCGAAATGGGTGCCCCAATTTTCGCAAGTGGCGTTTGGCAGTTTGGATATTATGGGTGCCCTTCATGCGGGGATTTTAACCATTATCTTTACTTTTACGTTTGTGGAATTGTTTGATACGTTTGGCACGATGACGGGTACGGCTGCAAAAGCAGGTTTATTGGATAAGCCGGATGGAAAAGAAAAAGTGGGACGAGCTATGCTGGTCGACGCGACGGGTGTAAGTATTGGCGCCTTGTTGGGAACCAGTACGATTACCGCTTTCGTTGAAAGTGCAGCAGGTGTGGCACAGGGTGGACGAACCGGCTTGACAGCGGTTACGACGGGGATCCTGTTTATTCTCTCCTTGTTCCTCGCCCCTCTGGCGCTTATCGTACCGGGTGAAGCAACGGCTGCGGCACTTATTCTGGTTGGTGTATTGATGATGGGGGCCGTTCGTGAGATTGAATGGGACGAGTTTGTCTATTCGATCCCTGCTTTCTTGACCATTGTATTGATGCCGTTCAGCTATTCGATTGCGAACGGAATTTCTTTCGGCATTCTGTTTTATGTATTCCTCGCCGCAGCGGGTAACTTGATCGGCGGGAAGCACAAAATTCACTGGCTGATGTGGATTTTGTTTGTGTTGATCATTATCCGGTTCCTGTTTACGGAACTGAACGTTTAATTGATTCGATGCCTGCTTGGCAGAAGGGCGGTCTGGCGATGCCGGGCCGCTTTTTTTTTATGAAACGGCCTGTCAAACCGGGCTGTCTGTTTTGGGGTTGCAAGGTGGACACTAGCCCGTTTTTTCAGGAACGGGTATAATTAGGAACGAACATCTTATAGATGGGAGACGTTCTGATGTATCACAGAAAACAAACGCGCCCGGTGCGTGTGGGCAACGTGACAATTGGCGGCAATGATCAGGTGATCATCCAAAGTATGACGATGACCAAGACGGCTGATGTAAAGGCGACGGTAGAGCAGATTCATCGTTTGGAAGAAGCGGGCTGCCAGGTGGTCCGGGTGACGGTCAATAATGAGGAAGCGGCGAACGCCGTCAAACAGATCAAAAAAGAGATTTCGATTCCGCTCGTGGCAGACATTCATTTTGATTATAAGTTGGCGTTGAAAGCGATTGAAAACGGAATCGATAAGGTGCGCATCAATCCGGGGAATATTGGCCGCCGGGAAAAGGTGGAATCGGTTGTAAAAGCATGCAAGGAACGCAACGTTCCGATCCGCATTGGCGTTAATGCGGGATCGCTTGAAAAACATATTCTGGATAAGTACGGATATCCGACTGCACAGGGGATGCTGGAGAGCGCGCTGCATCATATTCGAATATTGGAAGACCTGGATTTTCACGACATCATTGTTTCGATGAAAGCGTCCGATGTACCTTTGGCGATTGAAGCTTACAAACTGGCGGCAGAAGCGTTTGATTATCCGCTGCATTTGGGCATTACAGAGTCAGGTACGCTTTTTGCGGGAACGGTAAAAAGCGCAGCCGGTCTGGGAACACTGCTTTCGATGGGAATCGGCAATACGGTGCGCGTGTCGCTCAGTGCCGATCCGGTGGAAGAAGTGAAAGTGGCGCGGGAACTGTTAAAAACGTTCGGGTTGTTGGCAAATGCTGTAACACTGGTTTCCTGTCCGACTTGTGGGCGTATTGAAATCGATTTGATCAGCGTGGCCAACGAGATTGAAGAGTATGTCTCAAAAATCAAGGCCCCGATTAAAGTTTCCGTTTTGGGGTGTGCAGTCAACGGTCCGGGTGAAGCGAAGGAAGCGGATATAGGGATTGCCGGTTCCGTAGGGGAAGGTCTGTTGTTCCGCCATGGTGAAATTGTGCGAAAAGTTCCGGAAAAAGACCTGGTGTCTGAACTGAAGAAGGAAATAGACGCACTGGCTGAGAAATATGAAAAAACAGGTTCGTTAAAATAAGCACTGAACAAAGAAACGGCACCTTGGAAAGAAACGGGGGTGCCGTTTTCCTGATAGGAGGCACCTATGGCGATTGAAGAGCGTATTCGTCGGCAAATTATGGAGATCATGCGGAAAAATCCGGAGGTGCTTCGTGTAACCTTGTTCGGCTCGCGTGCCAGAGGGGATGAGAGTGCGCGGTCTGACATTGACTTGGCCGTGAAAGCCCCCGCGCTTAGCCAACGGAAGTGGCTTGAACTTGTGATGTCGCTGGAACAGATGGATACGTTGCTGCCGATTGATGTGGTGCGATGGGAAGAAGCGCCAACTGACCTGAAAAGCAAAATTACGCAGGAAGGGAAGGTTCTTTATGAAAGATCCTAAATCGATTCAAAGCCTGCACAATCTGGGGAATGCTTTGCAAAGATTGCGTGAAGCTCTTGAAGTGCCCGAGGATTCGATTCTGGCTGTAGACGGGACGATCCAGCGATTTGAGTTCGCGATCGAATTGTATTGGAAAACGCTTAAACGTTTGCTTGCACAGGAAGGCGTACATACGAACACCCCCCGCGAAACTTTGCAGCATGCGTTTCAGGTTCACTGGCTCGAGGACGAAACGGCGTGGCTGCAAATGTTGCGGGACCGCAACGAGACATCCCATGTGTACGATGAAGCAACGGCTGTAAGAATCTATCGACATATCAAACAATATTTTCCGGAAATGGAGCGAACCTACACGTTCCTGCTGCAGCGTTTTGAGGAGAGTGACTGACAACCAAGCCGAATATGCCGAAACTGTCTCTCATGTCTCCGGTGAAGCGGGCAGATTGTCCGGCGGCATCAGTACGTTTAGGGCCGCAGATTTCGGATCGCTTCTTCCAGGACGACGGCATGATTGCAGGTGGGATGTTTGGCCGCGTACAGCAAAGTGACTCTTCCTTTGGTTGCTTCCCGGTAAAGTTGTTCCACATGTTCATGTTTAATAGGATTCTCCGCCAATTCTTTCAGATATGAAATCCGGAATTCCTGAAAACGTTCCGGCTTATGGGAAAACCATGTGCACAATTGGGGACTGGGAGCTGCTTCACGCATCCACGCGTCCAAATGCGCTTTTTCTTTTGCCGGTCCACGGGGCCATAAACGATCTACCAAAATGCGTTTTCCGTCTTCCGGTCCCGGCGGCTCATAAACCCTTTTGGTCTGGACGTCTAAAATGGACATGTTATCGCTCCTTTCCAGATGTTATTGATATATACTTCTCGGCTATTGTTGAGCATTGAAACCTCAAGGTTATATATTGTGGGGTTTTTCCGCTTAAGCAGGGAAATGTATCAGAGAAATGTGTGATTGAAACTTCCGCCGCCTTTGGGATTACTTCCCCTTTATAATAGCGCATACGTTCGCTTGCATGCACAAAAGAACAGATCGACTCATCTCACCTTCATTTGCTGAAGGGGGAGTTTTTGCTTGACTAAATAATAAAAAAGGGTAGTTACGGATGTCCAAACAGTCGGATTCTTTTCGCCCATTCGTTCCCCCTGACCAGCGACCGCCTGAATTGACCTTTATGGTGATCGGGACCGGGATTTTGCTGGCGATTGTGTTTGGGGCAGCTAACTCATAAACTTTCACGAACGTTTTGAATTGAAGGTTGAAAAATGTTCGTATTTTTGTTGACACCTATTTTTGATATTGGTACACTGAACATAGAAATCGGCACAATCAAACATACTCGTATATCTTCGGGAATACGGCCCGAAAGTTTCTACCCGGTTACCGTAAATAACCGGACTACGAGCTGAAAGTGAATCTAGGGTTCCGGCTGACAGACAACAAACGCGAGGGTCTATTTTAACGGGCGCGTACAGGTTGTGGAGTGGCGCTGGTCCGAGCGATTCACATACGGTCCTGCCGTGTGACACCGAAGGGATAAAAGCCCAGACGGGTAGGTTTCGCTCGCAATGAAGAGCTGACTTGCCCGTACTGGGTTTTCTATTTTTGATCAAAATTGGCACACTATATTTGACACTATCTAGAGATTGAGATCGGGAGGAACAAAATGGCGAATCCTTTGGTTGGCGTAATCATGGGGAGTCAATCCGATTGGGACACGATGCGGGAAGCCTGTTTGATCTTGGATGAACTGCAGATCCCTTATGAAAAAAGGGTAGTATCCGCTCACCGAACGCCCGATTTGATGTTTGAGTATGCAGAACAAGCGGTCCATAGGGGGCTACGGGTGATTATAGCGGGAGCGGGCGGAGCGGCCCACCTGCCTGGAATGGTTGCGGCTAAAACCGTACTGCCCGTAATCGGTGTCCCCGTTCAATCGAAAGCGTTGAACGGATTGGATTCCTTGCTGTCGATCGTGCAGATGCCGGCAGGGGTACCTGTTGCGACGGTGGCGATCGGTAAAGCGGGGGCAGCCAATGCAGGACTGTTAGCTGCACAAATACTTGCAACGACCTCGACCGAACTGCGTGACAGATTGCAGCAGAGACGGGATACGATACGGCTACAGGTGATGGAAAGCGGGGATTTGGAATGAGCGGGCGGAGGATTCTGCCAGGTGCAACAATCGGTATTCTGGGTGGAGGCCAATTGGGCCGAATGATGGCATTACGAGCACGCGAAATGGGATACCGGATTGCCGCCATGGACGCAAATGCGGATTCGCCGTGCGGGCAAGTGGCCGATTTGGAGTTTGTGGCCCCGCTCGATGATCTGCCAACTGCCCGTAAAATGGCATCCGTATCCGAGGTGCTGACTTATGAATTTGAAAATGTGAGCGACGAGATGGTGCGGATTTTGGAGCAGGAATCAAACTTGCCGCAAGGCGGTCAAGTATTGTACATCACCCGCCACCGCATACGGGAAAAAATGGCGCTTGCTTCTATCGGGGTTCCGGTTGCCCCGTGGAAACCGATTCGGTCCTTTCACGATCTGCAAAAAGCAGTGGCTGAATTGGGACTGCCCTGTGTCTTAAAAACAACTTCCGGCGGCTATGACGGAAAAGGGCAATTTGTCATTCGGAACAAAGAAGAGATAGAACCGGCATGGGAAGAGCTTGGGGCTGCATGGTCGGAAACAGGGACTGAACTTCCCACCGGGTCAGAACCTGAATTTACAGAACAGGCAGCGCCTCTGGTTTTGGAAGGATGGGTGCCGTTTGAGAAGGAACTGTCGGTGATTGCTGCCCGCAATGCAGACGGGGAAGTCAAAACGTTTCCGACAGCGGAAAACATACATCGTGAAAACATTCTCCATCTGTCCATTGTTCCGGCCCGCATCCCGTCGGAAGCAGATCGTATGGCCCAGCAGTTGGCGGCCAAAATTGCCGACGAGTTGGACGTAATCGGACTGATTGCAGTGGAAATGTTTTGGCGAGACGGCAGGCTGCTGGTTAACGAACTGGCTCCTCGACCGCATAACTCCGGTCATTATACGATGGATGCGTGCGTCACTTCGCAGTTTGAACAGCATGTACGCGCTATCTGCAACTTGCCGCTGGGAGATACCCGATTGTTAAGTTCGGTAGTCATGGTCAATATTTTGGGCGAACATCTGCAGCCGGTGCTGGATCGTGTACACCGGCTGACAGGCGGCGCAAAAATTCATCTGTATGGCAAATCGGAAGTGCAACCGAAGCGAAAAATGGGTCATCTGAACGTTCTGGCAGACCGTGTGGAAGATGCATTGCAGCAAATACGGGACTGGGGCATTTGGCAGGTCTGACCACAGGACGAAAGGTTGCAGAGAAGGACGCGGGACGAAGGTTGTTGCAGAGAGGGTACGGAAAGAAGAAAATCATGAAGGTAAGAAAGGAAGTTGTCGGATGTCAATCAAAGCAATTTCGCCGCTGGATGGGCGCTATCAGGAACAGTTGGGCGGCATTGAAAGCTATGTGTCGGAATGGGCGCTCATGAAATACAGAGTACATGTGGAAGTGGAATGGTTGATCGCCATGTCGAAAAGCGAGTGGATTGCGGACGTACGGCCCTTTACGTCGCAGGAAACGGAATTTTTGCGCAAGCTGGCAGCCGATTTTAGCGAAGCGGATGCGTTGGAAGTAAAGCAGATCGAATCGACGACCAAACATGATGTGAAAGCGGTGGAGTATTTTATCAAACGCCGTATCAAAGAAACCTCGCTTGCGGATGTGGCGGAATTCGTTCATTTCTGCTGTACTTCGGAAGATATCAACAACCTTTCGTACGCGTTGATGGTGCAGGGTGCCATTAAGCAGGTCTGGCTTCCCTTGGCGGAAAAATTGGCCGGAACAGTCGCTGGTTTGGCGAAACAGACCCAATCGATCCCGATGCTGGCAAGAACGCATGGCCAGCCCGCCAGTCCGACAACGGTGGGAAAAGAGTTGGCCGTTTTTGTCCGCAGGTGGCAGCGGCAGTTGGTGCAGATTGACAATCTTGAATTTTTGGGCAAGTTTAACGGAGCGGTCGGCAACTTTAACGCGCATGTGTCCGCCTATCCGGACGCGCCGTGGGAAGAGATCGCCGGTTCGTTCGTGGAAAGCCTGGGGCTTGCGTATAACCCGCTTACGACGCAGATTGAATCGCACGATTACCTGGCCGAAGCATTTATGGCAATTTGCCGTTTCAATAATATTGGAATCGATATGGACCGTGACATATGGTCTTATATTTCGCTTTCTTATTTCAAGCAGATCCCGGTGGCGGGAGAAGTCGGTTCTTCCACCATGCCGCATAAAGTCAACCCGATCAATTTTGAAAATTCGGAAGCGAATTTCGGGATGAGCAACGCAGTGTTGGAGCATTTGGCGATGAAACTGCCGATTTCCCGAATGCAAAGAGATCTTACAGATTCTTCCACGCTGCGCAATATCGGTGTGGGTATCGGCCATTCCGTTCTGGCGCTGCAGGCTGCGCTGCGAGGACTGAAGCAGCTTTCGGTAAATGAAGCGGAACTGGCAAAAGATTTGGATCATGCATGGGAAGTATTGGCGGAAGCGGTGCAGACCGTAATGCGTAAAAACGGTCATGACAATCCGTACGAAAAACTGAAAGATTTAACACGCGGCGCGCAAATCGATCAGGCGGCCATGCGGCAGTTTATCGAAAGCCTGGATCTCCCGGCGGATGACAAATCCCGTCTGCTTGCGATGACACCGGCCAGTTACATCGGCATTGCGCCGCAACTGTTGCGTCATATCGAAAAATAGGCATTCGGCAAAACAAGTACTTAGTTTTAAAAACAATGGATACTGTGAAATGAGGAGGCCAGGCAAATGGCAGTCAAGCAGCAGATGATGTATGAAGGAAAGGCGAAGAAAGTATTTCTAACGGACGATCCCAAATTGGTCATCGTCGATTACAAGGATGACGCGACCGCGTTCAACGGCGAGAAAAAAGGGCAGATTGTGGGGAAAGGGGCACTCAACAACCGGATTGCATCGATATTTTTCCGCCTGCTGGAGTCCAAAGGCATTCCTACCCATTATGTGGAGACCCTGTCGGAACGGGAGATGCTGGTAAAGAAGGTGCAGATTGTACCGATTGAATTGGTGGTCCGAAATATTGCCGCCGGTTCGCTTGCCAAGCGTATCGGTTGGGAGGAAGGCACCATTTTGCCGAAGGTGGTTATTGAATTTTACTACAAAGATGATGAATTGGGTGATCCGTTGATCAATCGTTCGCATATTGACGTGTTGAATCTGGCCACACCTGAGCAGATCGCAGACATGGAAGAGATGGCTCGCCAGATCAACATTCATCTGAAAGCGTTCCTGGCTGACAAAAATCTGCTGCTGGTTGATTTTAAGCTGGAATTTGGCGTTGATGCGGATGGAAATTTGCTGTTGGCTGACGAAATTTCACCCGATACATGCCGTTTCTGGGATGCAGACACAAAAGAGAAGCTGGATAAAGACCGTTTCCGGCGTGACCTTGGATCGGTAGAACAGGCGTACGAAGAGATTTTCCGCAGACTTGGGGGTGTTACACAATGATTTTGGCCAAAATCCACGTAACATTGAAACAGTCCGTATTGGATCCGGAAGGATCGGCCGTTGCCAAATCGCTTCACGCGTTGGGCTACGATGAAGTGGAAGACATTCGGATCGGCAAATACATGGAACTGAAAGTGAACACGAACGATCCGAAGCAGGCAGCGGAACGGGTTGCCGAAATGTGTGAAAAACTGCTCGCCAATACGGTGATTGAAAAATATTCATTTGAACTGTCGGAGGTGTGAGACGGTGAAATTTGCAGTTCTCGTATTTCCGGGCTCCAACTGCGACATTGATGCGGTCAAAGCGGTGGAAGACGTGTTGGGTGAACCGGTAGACATGGTGTGGCACCACGAAACCGATCTGTCGGCATATGACTGTATCATTCTGCCGGGCGGATTTTCCTATGGGGACTATTTGCGGTGCGGCGCCATTGCCCGTTTTTCCCCGGTTATGGAACAGGTGAAAAAAGCGGCCTCGGAAGGGAAAATGGTGATCGGCATCTGTAACGGTTTTCAGATTTTGACAGAGTCAGGCTTGTTGCCGGGGGCGCTCCGCACAAACAACCATTTACAGTTTAACTGTGAAATTTCACCGCTGGTTGTGGAAAACACGGAAACGCCGTTTACCAGTGACTATCAAAAAGGACAGGTGATCCAGATTCCGATTGCTCACGGCGAAGGCAATTACTATGTGGATGATGAGACGCTGCAAAAAATGAAGTCGAACAATCAAATTGTGTTCCGCTATCATGGCAAAAATCCAAACGGTTCGGTTGACAATATCGCAGGCATCTGCAACGAGAAAGGTAATGTGCTTGGCATGATGCCTCATCCGGAACGGGCGGTTGATGATCTGCTTGGGTCTACTGACGGACGTGCGCTTTTTACGTCAATTCTCAACAAATGGAGGGAGAAGCACGGTGCCTAACGAGACGCGACAAAACGAAAACAACAGCATTTTGCAAGCGGTCGATTCGGGTGACGCGGCCGGTACTGTCTCCCATGAGCCGACGGCTGAACAAGTGGCAGACCAAAAAATTTATCGCACGTTCGGTTTGACAGATGAGGAATACGACAAAATCGTCAAACTGCTTGGACGCCGCCCCAACTATGTAGAAACGGGCATCTATTCGGTGATGTGGTCGGAGCACTGTTCCTATAAAAGTTCGAAACCGATCTTGAAACGGTTCCCCACATCAGGACCGCGCGTCCTGCAAGGGCCTGGAGAAAACGCAGGGATCGTCGATATTGGGGACAATCAGGCTGTGGTTTTCAAGATTGAGTCGCATAACCACCCGTCTGCCATCGAGCCGTTTCAGGGCGCGGCCACCGGTGTGGGCGGCATTATCCGCGACGTTTTTACGATGGGAGCGCGTCCGGTGGCATTGCTGAATTCGCTTCGCTTCGGGACAATTGAGGAAAGCGCGAGAAACCGGTACCTGTTTGGTCACGTGGTGGCAGGCATCGGATTTTATGGAAACTGTATCGGGATTCCAACGGTGGCGGGGGAAGTGGTGTTTGACGAACGATACACGCATAACCCGCTTGTGAACGCCATGTGCGTCGGATTGATCGACCAGGACAAAATCACGAAAGGAAATGCATCCGGGGTCGGCAATCCGGTTATGGCAGTCGGAGCCAGAACAGGGCGGGACGGGATTCACGGCGCAACGTTTGCCTCGACGGAAGACCCGCATTCAAAAGAGCGGTCTGCGGTTCAGGTGGGTGATCCGTTTATGGAAAAACTGCTGTTGGAAGCCTGTCTGGAACTGATTGCAACAGGTGCGGTGGTTGGCATTCAGGACATGGGCGCCGCCGGTATGACGTCCTCCTCTGCTGAAATGGCGTCCCGTGCCGGATCGGGTTTGGAAATGGATGTAGCACAGGTGCCGCGGCGAGAGGAAGGGATGACTCCTTATGAGATCATGCTGTCCGAATCGCAAGAGCGGATGCTTGTTGTGATGGAACGCGGCAAGGAGCATATTGCGGAAACGATTTTCAACAAGTGGGGCTTGGAAGCGACAGTCATCGGCCGCGTTACGGATGATGGGATGCTGCGGATCAAAGAAGGCGCGCAGGTGGTGGCAGAGATTCCGGTTACTACGCTGGTCGATGAAGCGCCTGTTTATAATCGTCCGGCAAAACGGCCTGATTACCTGAATGAGACAGAATCGTTTGCCATAGATTCGATAGCGGAGCCGTCAGATCTGAATGAAACGCTCCATACGCTGCTTCGGCAGCCGACAATCGCTTCGAAAGAATGGGTATATCGTCAGTATGACTATATGGTGCGCACTTCCACGGTGGTTCGGCCAGGTTCGGATGCGGCGGTTGTTTCGATTCGCGGCACCCGCAAAGGATTGGCGATGAAAACGGACGGCAATGGCCGTTATGTTTATCTGGATCCGGAAACGGGCGGCAAGCTGGTTGTTGCGGAAGCGGCCAGAAACGTGGTCTGCACGGGGGCAGAGCCGCTTGCAGTAACCGACTGCCTGAATTACTCCAATCCGGAAAAGCCGGAGATCATGTACCAACTGGAACAGTCGGCAAACGGTATGTCGGAAGCTTGCCGAGTGTTGGATACGCCTGTCATTTCGGGCAATGTTTCGCTGTATAACGAAACGAACGGCATTGACATTTACCCGACGCCGGTGATCGGGATGGTCGGACTTGTGCATGACCTGAATCATCTGACCACATTGGATTGGAAAGCGGAAGGCAATCTGCTGTATCTCACCGGGTTTACGAAAGCTGACATCGGGGGTTCCGAATATCTGGCGGCTGTACACGGCCTGGTGACCGGCAGACCGCCTGCCATTGATCTGGAACTGGAAAAATCGGTTCAGCAGTTGACACTGACCGCGATCCAGCAAGGACTGGTGCGTTCCGCGCATGACTGTGCGGACGGCGGTCTGGCAGTTGCGTTGGCCGAATCGGCGATTGCAGGCGGCAAGGGTGCGCTGATTGAACTGCTAACAGGAGAAGAGATTGCCGCCGGGTTGCGAACCGATTTTGTACTGTTCTCGGAAAGTCCTTCGCGGATCGTTCTGGAAGTTACGCCTGATCAGGCAGAGCAGCTGGAATCGCTCGCAAGGGAACGGAATGTGCCGTTAACCCGTATTGGCCGGGTAACCGGAACGAATCTGACAATTCAGGTCAACGGTGTGGCTTCTATTGACCAATCGGTTGAAAAACTGGCCGAAACATGGAGGGGAGCGATCCCATGCATAATGAAATGATGTCCGATAAGTTCCATGAAGAGTGTGGTGTGTTTGGGATTATCGGACACGAAAAATCGGCTGAACTGACTTATTATGGTCTTTACGCATTGCAGCACCGCGGACAGGAAAGCGCCGGCATCGTAACGGTAGACGGTCGGAAGCTGTACCAGCATAAAGGAATGGGACTTGTATCCGAGGTGTTTAATGAGGAGATTTTAAAAACATTGGTCGGAAATGCCGCCATTGGACATGTGCGGTATTCGACGACAGGCGATTCATCGGTCGCCAATGCGCAGCCGTTGACTTTTGGCTTTCAACGGGGCAATATGGCATTGGCGCATAACGGGAACCTGACGAACGCCTATCAAATTCACGGCCGCTTGGAACGGCAGGGCAGCATTTTCCAAACGACCAGCGATACGGAAGTGGTCGCCCATCTGATTGCCAAGTCCGGCATGCCGACGATTGAAGAAAACATGCGGGAGTCGTTATCTGTCATTAAAGGCGCTTATGCGATTCTGATTCTGACCGATGACAAACTGGTGGCCGTGCGCGACCCGCATGGGCTTCGGCCACTGGCCCTGGGGCAGTTTGAAGGAGCGTACGTGGTGGCATCGGAAACATGCGCGTTTGATGCGATTGGAGCATCCTATGTCCGCGATGTCGAACCGGGCGAAATGATCATTATTGATAAAAACGGGCTGCGCAGTCAAAAGTTTGCCCATGCGTCCAAAACGTCTTTCTGCACGTTTGAATATATTTATTTTGCTCGTCCCGATTCCGATATAGACGGGTTTAATGTGCATTCCATCCGTAAAAAATTGGGCAAGCTGCTGGCAGAAGAACATCCGGTTGAAGCGGATGTGGTCATCGGCGTACCCGATTCGTCAATCTCTGCAGCGATTGGTTACGCGGAGGAAACGGCCATTCCTTATGAAATCGGTTTGATTAAAAACAGGTATGTCGGCCGAACTTTCATTCAACCCAGTCAGGAACTGCGGGAACGCGGCGTGAAACTGAAACTGTCTGCGGTCCGCAAGGTCGTGGAAGGCAAGCGGGTTGTATTGATCGACGATTCGATCGTACGCGGCACCACCTCCAAACGGATCGTACAGATGCTGCGGGAAGCGGGCGCAACGGAAGTTCATCTGCTGATTTCTTCTCCTCCCGTTAAGGATGCCTGCTACTACGGAATCGATACATCGGCAAGAGAGGAATTGATTGCAGCTGATAAGACGGTGAAGGAAATTCAAGAGTATATTGGCGCCGATTCGCTGCATTATCTGTCGGAAGAAAAGATGCTCAGCGCGTTTGGTGTGACGGATATGGCCAATCACAAATTTTGCAATGCCTGCTTTACGGGAACATACCCGACGGAAATATACGAGTCGCTAGAAAAACACATGTTGGAGAGGTAGGTGGCCTGCGTGGATCGACAAGACGCTTACGCGCGAGCGGGTGTCAATATTGATGCGGGAAACGAGACGGTGAACCGAATCAAGCCGCATGTGGCGCGTACGTTGCGGTCGGAAGTTTTGACCGCCCTGGGCGGGTTTGGCGGCGGCTTTCAACTCGATCTCAGCCGCTATAAAGAACCGATTCTGGTATCGGGAACGGACGGCGTGGGAACCAAATTGAAAGTCGCCTTTCAGATGGATCGGCATGACACGATCGGGATTGATGCGGTGGCCATGTGCGTAAACGATATTCTGGTGATGGGAGCCGAACCGCTGTTTTTTCTTGATTATTTGGCGACCGGGAAACTGGTCCCAGCCACGGCCGAACAGATCGTAAAAGGGATTGCGGACGGCTGTGTGCAGGCTGGCTGCGCCCTGATCGGCGGCGAAACGGCTGAAATGCCGGGCATGTATGTGGACGGGGAATACGATATAGCGGGGTTTGCCGTCGGGATTGTAGAAAAAAGCCGACTGATCGACGGATCCCGTATACAGCCGGGGGATGTGATCGTTGGTTTGGCATCGAGCGGCATCCATTCAAACGGCTATTCACTGGTACGCAAGGTGCTGCTGGAAGAGGCCGGATTCCATATGGATTCACGGGTCGAAGGGCTTGATAAAACAATCGGCGAAGAACTGCTGACGCCAACCCACATCTATGTCAAAAATGGATTGGCGTTGGCCGAACGTTTTGATGTGCGGGGCATGGCTCATATTACGGGCGGCGGCTTCTGGGAAAACATTCCGCGTGTATTGCCGGATGGATGCAGTGCCGAAATCAAGCTGGGCAGTTGGCCGATTTTGCCGATATTTGATTTGATCCGGCAGAAGGGCGACATTTCAGCCGTCGATATGTTCCGTACGTTCAACATGGGGATCGGCTTGATTGCCGTGGTACCGGAGCGGCAGGCGACCGATTTTGTGGCGGAAGCGAATCGTCTTGGCGAAAAGGCATATCCGATCGGCACCATTGTAAAAGGCGACAAACAGGTCCTTATCCCGGCTATCGGAGGCGGCGAATGACAGGTCAAGGCAGTTGGCAGCAGTCAGGCGAAAAGAAAATCGCGGTGTTTGCTTCCGGCAGCGGCAGCAACCTGCAGGTGTTGTTAGACCGTGCTGGCACAGGAGATTTGGGAATGGCCGAAATCGTTTTGGTCGTCTCCGATAAACCCGATTCGAAAGCGGTAGAAAGGGCGCAGCGGGCCGGAGTGGAAACCTGTGCATTCATTCCCAGACAGTTTGCCGATAAAGTCGCCTATGAAACGGCAATTCTTGCCGCCTTGCGGGAAAAACAGGTGGATTTTATTGTTTTGGCGGGCTATATGCGGCTTGTCGGTCCTACCTTATTGGAACCGTTTCGGGGCCGCATCATTAATTTGCATCCGTCACTTTTGCCGATGTTTCCTGGCAAAGATGCGATCGGACAGGCGTTGGCGGCGGGCGTCGCGGAAACAGGCGTCACCGTTCATCTGGTGGATGAAGGCATGGATACGGGGCCGATTATCGCACAGGAGCGCGTGCCGATTTTGCCTGAAGATACAAAAGAGTCGCTGACCAGAAGGATTCAGGCGGTCGAGCACAGGTTGCTGCCGCAGGTCGTGGCCAATTTTACAAAGATGAACAACACGGTGGTAGGAGGACAGACATGAAAAGAGCGTTAATCAGCGTATCGGACAAGACGGGGATCATAGAATTGGCGAAAGCGCTTGTCAAACATGACGTGGAGATTGTTTCAACCGGCGGCACAGCCAAATTGCTGGAGCAGGAAGGCATCCCTGTGACGGGTATTTCGGACGTGACAGGTTTTCCGGAAATTATGGACGGACGCGTGAAAACACTGCATCCGAACATTCACGGCGGTCTGCTGGCCGTAAGGGAAAATCCGGAACATATGGCTGCCATTCACAAGTTGGGGATTCAGCCGATCGATTACGTAATCGTCAATCTGTATCCGTTTAAGGAAACGATCCTAAAACCGAACGTTACACAGGAAGAAGCGATAGAAAACATCGATATCGGCGGGCCGTCGATGCTGCGGGCGGCGGCAAAAAACTACCGTGATGTGATCGTCGTGGTGGATGCTTCCGATTACGGCCTGGTCGTGGAAAGTCTGGAGAAAGGCGAACCGGTGGACGAAGAAGCCCGGCTCGCGTTGGCAGCCAAAGTGTTTCGCCATACAGCCGCGTACGATGCGCTGGTCGCTCAATATCTGACGAAGCTGACCGGCGAAGAATTCCCGCAAACCATGACACTCACGTATGAAAAAGCACAGGATCTGCGATACGGCGAGAACCCTCATCAAAAAGCGGCTTTTTACCGGGAAGCGGGCGCTGCCGCCAGTTCGATTGCCGGCGCCAAGCAATTGCATGGCAAAGAGCTGTCCTACAACAACATCAATGATGCAAACGCAGCCCTGTCGATTTTGAAGGAGTTTACGGAACCGGCGGTTGTCGCAGTCAAGCATACGAATCCGTGCGGAGTCGGAATTGCCGATACGATTTTTGGCGCTTGGCAGAAGGCGTATGAAGCAGACCCGGTTTCGATTTTTGGAGGAATTGTAGCACTCAACCGAAAAGTGGATGTATCGACAGCGAAAGCAATTTCCGGGCTGTTTCTGGAAATTGTCTTGGCGCCTGCATACGAACCGGAAGCGTTTGAGATTTTAAGTCAGAAGAAAAATATCCGGCTAATGGAAGCGGCCGTATCCGGAGAAGCGAATGATGTGGCGAATGCGAACGGGTCTTTGCTGTATGCCCCGCGCACCACGTTGAAAGTGCAAGGCGGTTTGTTGGTACAGGATTTGGATCTTAAGACGCTCACGGAAAATGATCTGCAAGTGGTGACCCGCCGGCAGCCGACGGCAGATGAACTGAAACAACTGCTGTTCGCCTGGAAAGTGGTCAAACATGTAAAATCAAACGCGATTGTACTGGCGCGCGAAGATCGCACAGTTGGCGTTGGAGCCGGGCAAATGAACCGGGTCGGCGCAGCCAAAATCGCAATTGAACAGGCGGCAGATCTGGCAAAAGGATCGGTGCTTGCTTCGGATGCGTTTTTCCCGATGCCGGATACGGTCGAAGCGGCTGCACAAGCGGGGATCACGGCGATGATTCAGCCCGGCGGATCGATTAAAGACAACGAGTCGATCGAAGCGGCAGACCGGTACGGGATCGCTATGGTGTTTACCGGAGTGCGTCATTTCAAACATTGAGATCATAAAGGTCAGACCTTTACACGTAAAGATCTGGCCTTTTTCAAACGAGTTTTAAAAAGTTTGTCGGAAGAATGCTTCGGGTTTAAATGGGAAGGAGGTCGCGAAAATGAAAGTATTGGTGATTGGCAGCGGCGGTCGGGAGCACGCGATGGTTTGGAAGTTGGCGCAAAGCCCTCGTGTGGAGAAGATCTACTGTGCACCGGGCAATGCAGGAATTGCCCAAATCGCGGAATGTGTGGCGATTTCTGTCGATGCGGTGGAGCAATTGGCCGATTTTGTCGAGCGGGAACAAATCGATTTGACCGTCGTAGGGCCGGAAGCGGCGCTGTTGGCCGGGGTGGTCGACTTTTTTGAAGAGCGGGGTTTGCGCATATTCGGACCGCGACGAGAGGCCGCGCTGCTCGAAGGCAGCAAAGCGTACGCCAAAGCGGTGATGATGGCCAACAAAGTGCCGACTGCCGAATATCAGACGTTCACCAAAGTCGAGGAAGCACTCCGTTATATACGTGAGAAAGGCGCTCCGATTGTGGTAAAAGCGGATGGTCTCGCTGCGGGCAAAGGCGTGGTTGTCGCTCAAACTTTAACAGAAGCGGAAGCGGCGGTTCGCTCTATCATGCAGGACAAATCGTTCGGCGAAGCGGGCAGTCAGGTGGTGATCGAGGAGTTTTTGCAGGGAGAAGAAGCGACCGTACTCGCTTTTGTGGACGGTAAAACGGTGAAGCTGATGGTTCCCTCGCAAGACCACAAGCAGGTGTTTGACGGTGACAAAGGACCGAATACGGGCGGTATGGGCACATATGCACCGGTGCCGAAAGTCGGCGCTGAACTGCTGCGGCAGGTGGAAGAAACGATTGTGCAGCCGATTGTTCGGGCAATGGCAGCGAAAGGAACGCCTTATAAGGGAGTTCTTTACACAGGATTGATGCTGACGGGGCAAGGTCCGAAAGTAATCGAGTTCAACGCCCGATTCGGCGACCCGGAAACACAGGTCGTACTTCCTTTGTTGGAGACCGACCTGGTGGATGCAGCAGAAGCGGTAATTGACGGAAAACTGGCCTCGATAGATCTCAAATGGAAAAATGGGGCGGCTGTCTGTGTTGTATTGGCGGCAAAAGGGTATCCCGGTCCGTATCCGAAAGGAGACCGAATTGAGGGACTGGATGGGCTGCCGGACAATGTGGCTGTATTTCATGCCGGAACAGAGAAGAAAGAGGGGCAGTTTCAAACCAATGGTGGTCGGGTTTTGAACGTAGTCGGGTTTGGAGCGGATTTGCGGCAGGCTAAAGAAGCCGCCTACCGGGGTGTTGAGCAAATTCGATTTGATGGGATGCATTATCGTACAGACATCTCGGATAAGGCACTACAGTAAAGAGGGTCCCGCTTGGAATAGCGGGTTCCGAAAAGTTGACTGTTGTTGCCGGAAAAATGCACTGTTGTTGTCATATGATAAATGATATTGTTTGAAAAGAAATAGGGGTTTCTGGTAGTTACATTGCATCAGAGTGTTGACGAGGCTAATAAAGAAGCGTCAAACACCGGTATTTCAACAGGGGGATTTAACAATGAATCAATCCATTGAACGCGCAAAGACGAGACGCATCGCAGGGAACATCTTCAAAGGTTCGGTTGGAAATCTGATCGAATGGTACGATTGGTACGTCTATACTGCTTTCGCAGTGTATTTCTCGGCCGAGTTCTTCCCCAAAGGAGATTCGACAAGCCAACTGCTTAATACAGCGGCCATTTTCGCCGTCGGCTTCCTGATGCGCCCGATAGGGAGTCTGCTGCTGGGGCGATACGCGGATCGTCATGGCCGCCGTGCTGCACTGACGCTTTCCATCTCCGTCATGGCCGGTGGTTCTCTGGTCATTGCCTGCACACCTGGGTATGGCGCCATTGGTGTGATGGCGCCTGTTATTCTGGTTCTCGCACGACTTCTCCAAGGGTTGTCGTTAGGTGGAGAATATGGAACCTCGGCAACGTACCTGTCCGAGGTGGCCAGCAGCGGCCGCCGCGGCTTTTACTCGAGCTTCCAGTACGTCACACTTGTTGCCGGACAGTTAGTGGCACTGGGTGTTCAGATCGTCCTCCAACAAATACTCAGCGAACCCGAAATGAAGTCTTGGGGCTGGCGTATTCCCTTCGTTATCGGAGCATTGGGCGCGTTGGCCGTATTGTGGCTGCGCCGTACGATGGACGAATCAGAACAGTTCTCCAAAATGGGTTCTGAAACCCGTGCTAACGCTGGTACGATTCGAGCTCTGATGAAGTACCCCAAGGCGGTGCTGACAGTAGCCGGACTTACACTCGGCGGCACGGTCGCCTTTTATACCTACACGACATATTTGCAGAAGTTCATGGTGAATACGGAGGGACTCCCCAAGGAGGTCGTCAGCTGGATCAATTTTGTTGCCCTGCTGGTATTCGTCATACTTCAACCTCTCGCCGGCATGCTGTCCGACCGGATTGGACGGCGTCCGCTATTGATTAGTTTCGGTATCCTCGGAACGCTGCTGACGGTGCCACTGTTCCTGATCCTTGAGCATACAAAGAATCCTATCGGTGCTTTCCTGCTCATGATGGTGGGTCTCATCGTTGTCACTGGTTACACCTCCATCAATGCTATCGTGAAAGCTGAGCTCTTTCCGACAGAAATCCGTGCCCTTGGCGTGGGTTTCCCCTACGGAGTCACGGTGGCGGTGTTCGGCGGGACGGCGGAGTTCATCGCGTTATGGTGTAAGAGCATTGGCTTCGAGTCGCTCTTCTACTATTACGTAGCTGCCTGTATTGCCGTGAGCTTCTTCGTCTATTGGCGTATGGCTGAGACTTCGAAGGTCTCCCGCATCGAAGCCGAGTTCGACGCTGAAAAGCGCTAGTTGTCCACGAAACGAGCCGGGACAATATACTGTTCAAGTTAACTCTTTAGCCCTTGCACCTTCCCAAAGAAGGTGTTGAGGGCGCTATTTGTTTCGCATCGCGCGGCAGATATGCCCCGTTAATATTAATAACCAACAGCAGCGCCATCTCCCCGCGGATCTGCACCTCCTTTTAAAAATCCGTGTTCATCAATGCGAATAGCTTGCGCGTGCCCCATCACCGGATCAAAAGATTGAACGACTTCCACCTGATGCCCTGCCAATTTTAACAACTCCACCGTCTCTTCAGACACTCGGCTTTCGATTTTTAACGTTTGGCTGTCCTCTCCCCAGGTTCTACCCCATACCCAACGGGGTAGACTGATCGCTTCTTGCGGGTCTATGCCATACTCGATCATACGGGTAATAATCGCTGTTTGTGTTTGCGGTTGCCCCTCTCCCCCCTGAGTACCATACAGAATGCTCGGCTTTCCGTTTTTACAAGCCATCGCTGGCATTAAAGTATGAAATGTTCGTTTACGAGGTTCCAATGTATTCACGTGGCTTGGATTTAAAGAGAAGAATGAACCCCGGTTTTGCAGTAAGATGCCGGTATTTCCTGCGACGACACCAGAACCAAATTCAAAATAAAGACTTTGAATAAACGAAACTGCATTCCCTTCTCCATCCACTACGGCTGCATAGGCGGTGTCGCTCCCCATAGCAGCCGTACTCACTAAATTGCTATCAGGACGGATGCATTGCGCCATTTCAACCGCATATTCTTTACTTAATAAATGGTCTAGAGGGATGGTTGAAAAGTCTGGATCTGTTAAGTATTGATTCCGATCTTGAAAAGTCCTTTTTAAAGCTTCAACGAGAATATGATAGTATTCAAAAGATCCTTGTTCAATTTGACTAAAATTAAAATTCTCCAAAATATTTAACGTCATCAGTCCCGCAAATCCTTGTGAATTTGGCGGAACTTGGTAAACCATATAATCCCGATACGTCGTTGAGATCGGGGAGACCCATTCTCCACGATGGCTTGCGAAGTCTTCTAAAGTAAGAAGTCCACCATTATCTTGCAGATAAGAAACAATGGCTTGTGCTAATTCCCCTTTATAAAACACATCTCTGCCTTGTTCTGCAAGGATAGTTAAACTGTTCCCCAAATCCCGTTGAATGAACCGTTCACCGACATTAGGGATTTGTCCACCTGGTGTATAAATATCACAGGTGAACGGTATGGAAGAAAGTGTCGAAAAATTCTTCTTTGTGTTGTCATATTGATCTTTCGTAAACGGAAAACCTGTATAGGCATATTCAATTGCGGGTTGCAACACATCTCTCATGCTTAGACGACCATATTCCTTTAAAATGGCATCCCAACTATCAATCATCCCTGGAACCGTGATTGCGCTCCGTGTGCCACGAATAGGGATAGACGCTTCTCCTGCATACTGTTCCCGTGTGACTTGGCTTCCGGAACGACCGCTTCCATTATAAGCTCGAACCTTTCCTTCTTTTTGGCTATATGTAAGCCAGAAGGAGTCTCCTCCCATTCCTGTCATATGTGGATAAACCACAGCTAAACAAGCGCTTACTGCCACCGCAGCGTCAAAGGCATTGCCGCCTTTTTCTAGCATGCGATTTCCAGCCATTGAGGCCAGATAATGGGGGCTGACCACCATTTGCTTAGTTCCTATCACGCTTTTATGCATATTTGGCTACCATCCTTTCATCTGCTGATTCCGCTTTTTTGTTGGTAAAGAGGAACAAGAATCCACCAATCAGAAGAAGAACTCCCGAGATATAGAAGCCGATTTCAAGTTCCCCGGTCATTTTGGCAAAATATCCGGTAATGTATGGGGCAAAAATAGAAGATAACATGCCCGCGAAATTAAAGAATGAATAGGCTTTCGAGTACATGCTCGATGGCGTAATGTCAGCAACGTAAGCGACCATCACTGGATCTAACGCTAATTTTCCAATTAATCCATACACAACGAGGGCTGCAATCATGAGGCTATAACTTTCCACATACGGAATTATGAATTGGCATAATGCACCTGACACCGAAAGGATAATGATTAATGGCTTTTTATTTTTCAGCTTGTCGGAAATGTAGCCGAAGAAAATCGCACCAGGAATGGATGCCCACGGAACAAGAGAGGAGATGATCCCGGTTTGTGCCCCTTGCAAACCTCTCACGGTTTGCAAATAATAAGGCAACCAAGTTAACATTCCGAAAAAACCATATAATGAGCAGAAAATTAAAACATAAGTGAGAATATGATTACGGGTAAATAAACGATTCACGGGATAAGCAGAAGTCCGCTCTTGCTGTTTGGCTGGAGCAGGGCGGGTATCCTTAACGAAATAGCCTATTAATAAGGCTACAATCACCGTTGGAATCGCGAAGACATAGAACGGAAATTGCCACCCCTTGCCCAAGGTCAACGTAAAATAGCTGGAGGCAATGAATCCTAAGGAAATTCCGATTGCCATTCCGCTATTTATTAAAGCGGATGATACTCCACGGTACTTTGCAGGAATTGTACTGGAAGAAATTCCATATTGGGAGCCGTAATAGGTTCCTTCCCCCAGTCCTGTCAATGCCCTCATCAAAAGAAAAACACCAAACGCCGGGGCGAGTCCACTTAAAAACGTGGCAATTCCGAATAACACATACCCTATCACTAACACCTTTAAACGCCCAAACCTGTCCGCTAAAAATCCGGTTGGAATTTGCATCGCCGCATAAGCAATAAAAAATACCGTAGACATCAAACCAAGCTGCGCCTTGTCAAGCCCCCATTCCTTACCGATAATAGCCATGACGGGAGAAAGGATGTTTCGATCAGCATACATAAATGCCCAGCCGATAGAGAACAAGAAAATGGTGATCAAGACTCTCCTTTTTTCTGTCATTGTGTCATCCCTCTTTTCTTTTGATTTCATTTAGCAAGATTAAGTATACTTACATTTGTTTTTGATTACTCCCATATGTGTCACATAACCTAACATGAATCGATAAGTTTTTATTTTTACCACATCTATCGTCTATAAAGATTAAATCGCTCAGAATATACAATTTTTGTATTCACTTTTCATCGTAAACCCAGGCAATTGATCCATATCTTAGGAAATTGTTGTGTTATATTAGTTGACGTATTATGTGAAAAATATGGAATGGAGCGTTTTATGTTCTTGTAAATATAGACGGAGGGGTCGGACCAATGAGTCCGGCCAACAGAACAGCGACAAGGAGAGGGGCCTGTAAAAAAGCGGAATAAACCATTTTCTTCTACCGGCAGCAGAACTTTAAATCCGGCAAATGTGTTGCAGTACAAGCACATTTACAGGAAAATTACAGCAAAAGATTTTCAGTTAGTAATCCCGCATAACTTCAGGAAAAACAAACGTGTGAATTCCATTGAGGATTCACACGTAAAATAAGCGGTGATTTTCGTTTTTTGCATCCCGCTCTGAACAGGTACCCTCTATGTAGACCGGGGAAGTTAAACCCACTCTTGAATGTCTGCATAGGGGGTATTTCTGTGTTCCAAATCAATTGTATACTGTTTTATTTTATTGCCTGCAAAGTGTTGATCCGTTTGCTGTCCCCTGCGCCAAAGGATTGGCGAAGGCTAAATTTTCTTTTATTTAATAGGTAATCCGTAAACAGGATGCGGCCTGTCTCGCTCGTTCCCGTGCGGTTTCCACATCTTCTGCGGCGCTTAATGCGACCGCCATGCGGCGACCGATTTTTGTTTCCGGTTTTCCAAAAATCCGCACTTGGGTGCGGGGGATCGCCAGTGCATCCGCCGTGCCTTCAATTTGATAAGAGGTATGTTCTTCCGACGCTTTTAACGTATGGCTGGCACCGGGCGTTAAAAGTGTAACGTCGGGGATTGGGAAACCAAGAATCGCCCTGACATGCAGTGCAAATTCGGACAGATCCTGCGTGACGAGCGTCACCAGTCCAGTGTCATGCGGGCGGGGTGACACTTCGCTGAAATAGATTTTGTCGGGAGCGACAAACAGCTCGACACCAAAAATCCCATATCCCCCTAACGCGTCTGTCACCTTCCTGCAGATTTCCTGCGCCTCTTGGAGTTGTGTTTCGGTGATCTTGTGCGGTTGCCACGATTCGATGTAATCCCCGTCCTTTTGAATATGCCCGATTGGTTGGCAAAAGGTGGTGCCGGACACGGAACGGATGGTTAACACTGTAATTTCGGAATCAAAATGGATAAATTCTTCCACGATCACACGGGTGTTTTTCGCACGACCGCCTTCCATCGCGTAATTCCAGGATTTTTCGACTTCATTCAATGAACCGCAGACACTTTGTCCTTTCCCGGATGAGCTCATCACCGGTTTGACCAGACAAGGAGTGCCGATTTTTTCTACCGCTTGACGCAGTTCATCCAGACTGTCCGCAAACAAATAGTTTGCAGTAGGGAGATGCAATGTTTCGGCCGCCAAGCGGCGAATCCCTTCCCGGTCCATCGTCAGTCGGGCGGCTGTGGCTGTTGGGATGACGCGGTAGCCCTCTTTCTCTAATTCCTGCAAAGTAGGGGTATGTATCGCCTCGATTTCCGGTACGATTACATCCGGCTTTTCCTGCTCGATCACAGACCGAAGTTGTTTATCGTCCAACATATTGATGACATGGGACCGGTGTGCCACTTGCATAGCGGGTGCGTTTGCGTAACGGTCGACCGCAATCACTTCGACTCCCAACCGCTGTGCTTCAATTGTCACTTCTTTTCCCAGTTCGCCGGAACCGAGCAGCATCATTCGTTTTGCTTTTGTGGAAAGCGGGGGTCCATACATGCTAAATCCTCCTTTAAAATATTGCTTGCCAAATCCGGCAAGAATCAATAAGCTAAAAGTATCACAGGTAAATATGGAATGGCTACTAGGGGTGTCCGTTAAGCTCGGACTGAGAGCGGAACGCGATAAAGTTCCGAAACCCTCGGGACCTGATCTGGATCATACCAGCGTAGGAAAGTAGAAGGCTACATACCAGAGTGAGCAATTATTCTCTGCCGTGCCAGCCGGGTCCTTTTTTAAGGATCCGGCTTTTTTCCTGCCACTATTCGAAATAACAATCATTCGCGCTGAAAAATCCGGTTCAGGCAAAGCAATTCATGTTGTACAAAATGATCGCCTGTGGAAGAAGGAGGATCTTATGTCAAACGAATGGCAGAATGCCCCAACAATGGAACTTAAATCGGCGTTTCCGGGTAGCGAGAAAGTGTATGTTCCCGGATCCAGACCCGATTTGAAAGTTCCCATGCGAAAAATTTCCCTGCATCCGACGACCGGAGCAACAGGGGAAACAGCGAACGATCCGGTGCTTGTATACGACACAAGCGGTCCGTATACCGACCCGAATTACCGGGTTAATATTCGGCAAGGTCTGACGCCCGTTCGACAAAGCTGGATTTTGGAGCGTAATGATACGGAAGAGTACGAAGGGCGCGCTATCAAACCGGAGGATGATGGATTCAGGGCGGGAGATCCGCTTGCGAACCGTGAGATTTTTCCCGGATTGAAACGGAAGCCGTTGCGTGCCAAAGCGGGCCGGAACGTAACGCAAATGCATTATGCAAGGCAGGGAATCATAACGCCTGAAATGGAGTTTATCGCGATCCGGGAAGGGTTGGCGCCTGAGTTCGTGCGAAATGAAGTAGCCTGCGGTCGGGCTATTATTCCGGCTAACATCAATCATCCAGAGAGCGAGCCAATGATTATCGGTCGTCATTTTCATGTGAAAATTAACGCCAATATTGGGAACTCGGCGGTTACCTCTTCGATTGAGGAGGAAGTGGAAAAAATGACATGGGCGATCCGTTGGGGTGCGGATACGATTATGGACCTGTCGACAGGCAAAAATATTCACACGACGCGCGAGTGGATCATTCGAAACTCACCTGTGCCGGTTGGGACGGTGCCGATTTATCAGGCGCTCGAAAAGGTCAACGGCGTCGTGGAAGACCTGTCATGGGAAGTGTACCGCGATACGCTGATTGAGCAGGCCGAGCAGGGGGTCGATTACTTCACGATTCATGCAGGCGTCTTGCTGCGTTACATTCCACTTACGGCGAAACGAGTGACTGGTATCGTTTCGCGCGGCGGATCGATTCTCGCTGCCTGGTGCCTAGCGCATCATCAGGAGAATTTTCTCTATACGCATTTTGAAGAAATCTGTGAAATCATGAAGATGTATGATGTGTCATTTTCGCTCGGTGACGGACTGCGGCCCGGATCGATAGCGGATGCAAACGATGAAGCGCAGTTTGCGGAACTGAAAACATTGGGAGAGCTGACGCAGATTGCCTGGAAGCATGATGTACAGGTCATGATTGAGGGGCCGGGGCACGTTCCCATGCACAAAATTAAAGAAAACGTCGATCTGCAGATGGAAATCTGCAAGGAAGCGCCGTTTTACACGTTGGGGCCGCTGACGACCGATATTGCGCCCGGTTACGATCATATCACGTCAGCCATTGGGGCGGCCATGATCGGTTGGTACGGAACGGCGATGCTCTGCTACGTAACTCCGAAAGAACATTTGGGGCTGCCAAACAAAAACGACGTACGGGAAGGTGTAATTGCATATAAAATTGCCGCCCATGCGGCCGATTTGGCAAAAGGCCATCCGAATGCGCAAAAAAGGGATGATGCCCTGTCAAAAGCCCGCTTTGAATTTCGTTGGCGGGATCAATTTAATCTTTCTCTGGACCCGGAACGGGCGATCGAATACCATGATGAAACGCTTCCGGCCGAGGCAGCCAAGACGGCCCATTTTTGTTCGATGTGTGGACCGAAGTTTTGCAGCATGAGAATCACGCAGGATATTCGCGAATACGCCGAATCAAACGGTATCGGGCTGGAAATGGCGATCGAAAACGGCATGGAGGAAAAAGCGAAAGAATTCCGGGAGTCGGGCGGCAAGATTTACAGTTAGGGCCTGTTGCAACAGGCCTTTTTTTTCATCGTTGAGGTGGAATTGCAGGCTGTCAACTGGTAAAATTCAAACAGGGACAGGTAAGGAAAACCCAGAGCGGAGTGAGATCATTAATGAAAAAATTACTTGGAATGAGGGAGCCAGTCAATACATGGACCCATTTTGTCACGTTTATAGCTGCAATTGTTGGGTTGGTGTTGCTCATCCGGTTATCAGGTGACAACCCTTCAAAGCTGGTCACGATGACCGTTTATGGAGTGAGTGTGATTCTGTTATTTGGGGCCAGTTCTCTATATCATTGGGTTCGAACGACGCCGGAAAAGCAGTTCGTTCTTCGGAAAATCGACCATATCTCGATTTATGCGCTGATTGCCGGAACCTATACACCGGTCTTCTACTATGGTTTGGAGGGCGCCTGGAAGTGGACGATGCTGGCAGCGGTTTGGGCATTGGCCACGATTGGCATGGTGTTGAAACTGTGGTTCATGAAATTGCCTCGTTACGTGTCAACTGCATTTTACCTGACGTTGGGTTGGATTGCGGTTGTGCCGTTTCTGAAACTGATTGAGAACTTGCCGACGGGAGCTATTGTTCTCATGTTTGTCGGCGGAGTGGCTTACACAATCGGTGCGATTATTTATGCCACCAAATGTTTTGACTTTTTTCCGAACCGGTTCGGGTTCCATGAAATTTTTCACCTGTTTGTTTCGGCCGGGAGCATCGCCCATTTTGTGATGATTGCATATTATATAACACCGCTTTGAGAGCGGTATTCTTGACATAATTTGCCCGTTTTAATACGATTCTGATATTGATGTGGGATAGGATACCCTCATAATTTATGAGGGTTTGTTTCTTTTCCTGAGGGGGATGTAGCGTGTACCGTCAACAAATTGCAGAGCAATTGGAAAAATATACATCATTTAATGCGGAACAAATTTACGGTTTGCTGGAAATTCCGAAAGAAGAAACGCACGGCGATGTAGCGTTTCCCTGTTTTCAGTTGGCGAAACAGTTTCGTAAAGCACCGGCTGGTATAGCGGCTGAATTGGCTGAACAAATTAATCGGGATACCCAGGCAAATGAAAATTCATTGATCGACCGGGCTGTGGCAGTCGGCGGATATTTGAATTTCTTTCTGAAACGGGAACGGATTATGGCGGATACCCTGATTTCGATTGCAACGATGGGCGACCGTTATGGGGATTCCGATGTCGGGCAGGGAGTTAAAGTTGCGATTGATATGTCGTCGGTAAATATAGCAAAACCGTTTGCGATTCATCATCTGAGGTCGACCATGATTGGCAACGCGATTGCGAATATTTACAAAAGCCAAGGATATCATGTCATCAAAATCAACCATTTAGGCGACTGGGGGACCTCTTTTGGAAAATTGATCGCCGCTTACCGGTATTGGGGCGGTGAATACGATTTTTCCGAAAATCCGGTAAGGCAGCTGCTGGCTCTTTATGTACGGTTCAATCAAGAGGCGGAACAAAAGCCGGAGTTGGAAGATGAAGCGCGGGCAGCGTTCAAGTCATTGGAGGATGGCGACCCGGAAGCCGTTTCGCTGTGGAAACGGTTTATAGAAATCTCGTTGAACGAGTTTGAAAAAACGTATCGGCTGTTGAACGTCGATTTTGACAGCTATAAGGGTGAAAGTTTTTATAACGACAAAATGGATGCGGTGGAAGAGGAACTTCGCCAAAAGGGATTGCTGCAAACTAGCGAAGGAGCCGAAATTGTCGATTTATCCGCATTTGATATGCCGCCTTGTTTGATCCGCAAATCGGACGGTGCGACGTTATACGCGACACGTGATTTGGCGGCTGCTTTATACCGACACCGTGAAATGGGAGCCGATCGGTTGGTGTATGTTGTGGGTGCTGAACAAAAACTCCATTTTCGGCAGGTTTTCAAGGTGTTGGAATTGATGGGCAACGGATGGGCGGCGACCGACTGTATTCATGTCCCGTTTGGCACCATGTTTGTCGACGGTCAACGATTGTCTTCGCGCAAGGGGCAGGTCGTTTTTTTGGAGGACGTATTGCGAAAAGCAATTGAAGTGGCCAAAGGGATCATTGAAGAAAAAAATCCGGATCTTCCGAACAAAGAAGAAATCGCCGAAGCGGTTGGCGTTGGCGCAATTATCTTCAATGATTTAAAAAACAGCCGGGTGAACGACGTAAATTTCGTGTGGGACGAGGCGCTCAATTTTGATGGGGAAACGGGACCTTATGTGCAGTACACATATGCTCGTTTATCCAGTTTGCTGCGGAAAGGACAATATGAACCTCAGTCCGCTGCGAGGTTTTCGGAAGTGTCCGGTTTGACGGGTGACGTCGAATGGTTGATCGTCAAATTGCTGGGACGTTTTCCAGATATCATGGAACGGGCCGCCGAGCAGTATGATCCATCTGTTGTAGCAAAGTATGTAATTGATGTCTGCCAAATTTTTAATCGGTATTACAATACAACGCGGATTCTGGACGGAGAAAAGCAGGAAATTGAAGAAAAGCTGCTGCTGGTTGCGGCGACCCGGACAGTGATTGGGAAATGCCTGCATTTGCTTGGATTACGGTCGATGGAAACGATTTAAAAGCTTAGAGGGGGCAAGGATGAATCGTCTAACGGCTAGTCTTATGGTTCTGTTAGGGGCCACAAGTTACGGATTGTTGAGCCCGTTTGTGAAGCTTGCCTATGATGCTGGGTTTTCACCGCAAGAGGTAACAAGCAGTCAGTTTTTGTTTGCTTTGCTCATACTGGCTGTTTTATCCGGTGTTCAATGGGACAATTTTAAGCGTTTGCGGCGAACCGATATTTGGCTGCTGGGAGTGCTTGGACTGTGTGCAACCGGGACCAGTATTTTTTATTATGTGGCGTTGAATTATTTGCCGGCAACACTCGCGATTGTACTGTTGTTTCAATCTGCCTGGATTGTGTTTATAATCGATTATTTTGTAACACGAAGAAAACCAAGCGGGATGCGTTGGGCAGCCATTTTGATGATTGTCTGTGGAACCTTTTTGGCCGTAAATTTATTTGAAAAAGAATGGAAGGAAGTTTCTTCATTCGGCCTGATGTTGGGGGTGTTATCGTCTATTTCTTGGAGCGCCTTTTTGTATTTAAATGAAAAGGTTACGAGTCAGGCACCCGCTATAATTAATTCATTTGTGCAGGTGGTTGTTTCGACTGTGGTGATTATGCTGGTATTCCCTCCCCGTTTTTTATGGAACGGTTCGATTGGACAAGGTTTGTGGGTATGGGCTGCGATTATTGGTTTATTAGGACAGGTGATCCCGCCTGTCCTGTTTAATAAGGGGATTCCGTTGATTGGAGGTGCGTTGGCAGGGGTCTTGGCTGTGATGGAATTGCCTGTGGCCATTGTTTCGGCTTCTTTGGTCTTGGGGGAGTTTGTAAATGCATGGCAGTGGAGCGGGATCCTTTTAATCGTTCTTGGGATTGTCGTTGCACAATTGCGGACAACGAAAATAGAGGAACGGAAAGAATCGAATAAAAGCTGATGAATTACGTATCTAGCCTACAGTTTCTTTGGTTATTTTCGTGTTTTGTTTCGAAATATACAAATTTCACGTTTGAGAATTCGGGTGTCGGATGGTAAGATAGCAAATGTCGCTGAGGCGATGGCGATAATTCGCTTGGTGAAACGGCAAAACGGTCTTAAACCATAAAACAAAAATTACTTGTTGAATTAATGCTTTGTTTGATGGTATGATAAGTTTTGTTGTCGCGAAAAATAAACAACTACAAGATCGTTCTTTGTACCCAAAGGGCACAAGCACCCAAAGGGCACAAGCAACGCTAAGCCACCAAAGGTGGCAGTCGTTCTTTGAAAACTGAATCGTGTAGGGAGCCAGATGGATTCTTAAGGGAATCCCGATTCCTGTGGAACGGGATCCATTCACAGAGGTGGCTCCGCTAAGAGCGCCAACGTCCTGTTGGCAACGCGGAGTATATCTAAGGAAATCCCGATTCCTGTGGAACGGGATCCATTCACAGTAAGTGCTGAAGCACTAACTGTTCATTGAGAGTTTGATCCTGGCTCAGGACGAACGCTGGCGGCGTGCCTAATACATGCAAGTCGCGCGGGCGGAAAGAGAGCTTGCTCTCTGGAAGCCAGCGGCGGACGGGTGAGTAACACGTGGGTAACCTGCCTGACAGACTGGGATAACGCCTGGAAACGGGTGCTAATACCGGATAATCAGCCTTTAGGCATCTAAGGGTTGTAAAAGGTGCTACGGCATCACTGACAGATGGGCCCGCGGCGCATTAGCTAGTTGGTGGGGTAACGGCTCACCAAGGCGACGATGCGTAGCCGACCTGAGAGGGTGAACGGCCACACTGGGACTGAGACACGGCCCAGACTCCTACGGGAGGCAGCAGTAGGGAATCTTCCACAATGGGCGCAAGCCTGATGGAGCAACGCCGCGTGAGTGAAGAAGGCCTTCGGGTTGTAAAACTCTGTCTTTGGGGACGAATGGCTGAGAGAGGGAATGTTCTTGGCGTGACGGTACCCAAGGAGGAAGCCACGGCTAACTACGTGCCAGCAGCCGCGGTAATACGTAGGTGGCAAGCGTTGTCCGGAATTACTGGGCGTAAAGCGCGCGCAGGCGGCCATTTAAGTCTGGGGTGAAAGCCCGGGGCTCAACCCCGGGATGGCCCTGGATACTGGATGGCTTGAGGATCGGAGAGGCAAGGGGAATTCCACGTGTAGCGGTGAAATGCGTAGAGATGTGGAGGAACACCAGTGGCGAAGGCGCCTTGCTGGCCGATAACTGACGCTGAGGCGCGAAAGCGTGGGGAGCAAACAGGATTAGATACCCTGGTAGTCCACGCCGTAAACGATGAGTGCTAGGTGTTGGTGGGGTCCACCCATCAGTGCCGAAGTCAACACAGTAAGCACTCCGCCTGGGGAGTACGGTCGCAAGACTGAAACTCAAAGGAATTGACGGGGGCCCGCACAAGCAGTGGAGCATGTGGTTTAATTCGAAGCAACGCGAAGAACCTTACCAGGACTTGACATCCCGCTGACCGGTTTAGAGATAGACCTTCCCTTCGGGGCAGCGGAGACAGGTGGTGCATGGTTGTCGTCAGCTCGTGTCGTGAGATGTTGGGTTAAGTCCCGCAACGAGCGCAACCCTTGATCTGTGTTGCCAGCATTGAGTTGGGCACTCACAGGTGACTGCCGGTGACAAACCGGAGGAAGGCGGGGATGACGTCAAATCATCATGCCCCTTATGTCCTGGGCTACACACGTGCTACAATGGGCGGAACAACGGGAAGCGAAGGAGTGATCTGGAGCGAAACCCTGAAAACCGTTCGTAGTTCGGATTGCAGGCTGCAACTCGCCTGCATGAAGCCGGAATTGCTAGTAATCGCGGATCAGCATGCCGCGGTGAATACGTTCCCGGGCCTTGTACACACCGCCCGTCACACCACGAGAGTTGGTAACACCCGAAGTCGGTGAGGGAACCTGAAAGGGAGCCAGCCGCCGAAGGTGGGATCGATGATTGGGGTGAAGTCGTAACAAGGTAGCCGTATCGGAAGGTGCGGCTGGATCACCTCCTTTCTAAGGAGCTCGAAAGAGCACAAGCACGAACACACAGGCTTCTCTACACGATTTGGTTTTGAAGGAACGACAGCCTTCGAGAGAAGGAAGAGTTTCTTCAGGTGGAAAGATTTGAGGGTTGCGGTCGCACATGCCACCGTGATATCAACATCTTCCGTTGAATTTTGTTCTTTGAAAACTGGATAGCGAATATGAGAAACGAAAAATTGCGAGGTAACTCATCTACCCACCAAAGTGAAGTGAAGCGTTGGAGCAACACCGAATACTTTGGCGGGGACCCAAAGAGATTGGGGAGCGAGTATACAATTCACAATTAGCTGGGAAGATACCGAGTAAAACCGATGTAGATGATTAAGCTACAAAGGGCACACGGAGGATGCCTAGGCGCCAGGTGCCGAAGAAGGACGGAGCGAACGCCGAAACGCCTCGGGGAGCCGTACGCAGGCTGAGATCCGGGGATATCCGAATGGGGGAACCCACTGGACGTAATGGTCCAGTACCCGCTGCTGAATCCATAGGCAGCGAGGAGGCAGACCAGGGGAACTGAAACATCTAAGTACCCTGAGGAAAAGAAAACAACAGTGATTCCGTCAGTAGCGGCGAGCGAAGGCGGAGAAGCCCAAACCAACCTGCTTGCAGGTTGGGGTTGCGGGGCGTCTCATGAGGAGTTACAAAATGGATGTGTAGGAGAAGCGGTTTGGAAAAGCCCACCGCAGAGGGTGAGAGTCCCGTATCTGAAACAGATCCATCTCCGAGACGGACCCCAAGTACCGCGGGACACGAGGAATCCCGTGGGAATCCGGGAGGACCACCTCCTAAGGCTAAATACAACCTGGCGACCGATAGTGAACCAGTACCGTGAGGGAAAGGTGAAAAGCACCCCGGGAGGGGAGTGAAAAAGAACCTGAAACCGTGTGCCTACAATCAGTCGGAGGACGTTAAAGTCTGACGGCGTGCCTTTTGTAGAATGAACCGGCGAGTTGCGATTGCAGGCGAGGTTAAGCAGAGAATGCGGAGCCGCAGCGAAAGCGCGTCTGAAGAGGGCGAAAGTTTGGAGTCGCAGACCCGAAACCGAGTGATCTACCCCTGGACAGGATGAAGGTGAGGTAACACTTACTGGAGGTCCGAACCCACGCACGTTGAAAAGTGCGGGGATGAGCTGGGGGTAGGGGTGAAATTCCAATCGAACTCGGAGATAGCTGGTTCTCCCCGAAATAGCTTTAGGGCTAGCGTCGAAGTAAGAGTCATGGAGGTAGAGCACTGATTGGGCTAGGGGCCTTCGCGGGTTACCGAACTCAGTCAAACTCCGAATGCCGTTGACTTATTTTCGGCAGTCAGACTACGAGTGCTAAGATCCGTGGTCAAGAGGGAAACAGCCCAGACCATCAGCTAAGGTCCCGAAGTACCGGTTAAGTGGGAAACGATGTGGCGGTGCACAGACAACCAGGATGTTGGCTTAGAAGCAGCCACCATTTAAAGAGTGCGTAATAGCTCACTGGTCGAGTGACGCTGCGCGGAAAATGTAACGGGGCTCAAACCGGACACCGAAGCTATGGATGACAATGTCGTGGTAGGGGAGCGTTCTATGCTCGTGGAAGTCAGACCGGAAGGACTGGTGGAGGGCATAGAAGTGAGAATGCCGGTATAAGTAGCGAAAAGACAAGTGAGAATCTTGTCCACCGAAAGCCTAAGGGTTCCTGGGGAAGGCTCGTCCGCCCAGGGTTAGTCGGGACCTAAGCCGAGGCCGAAAGGCGTAGGCGACGGACAACTGGTGGAAATTCCAGTACCACCGCGCTCGCGTTTGAGCGAAGGGGTGACGCAGGAGGATAGGGAGAGCGGCCTGCTGGAGATGGCCGTGTAAGCAGTGAGGAGGAGGAGTAGGCAAATCCGCTCCTCGTGAGACTGAGCTGTGATGCCGAGGGAAACGGAAGTACCGAAGTCCCTGATTTCACACTGCCAAGAAAAGCCTCTAGTGAGTGAGCCGGTGCCCGTACCGCAAACCGACACAGGTAGGCGAGGAGAGAATCCTCAGGTGCGCGGGAGAACTCTCGTTAAGGAACTCGGCAAAATGGCCCCGTAACTTCGGGAGAAGGGGCGCTCCGGTAGGGTGTCAAAGCCTGAGGGAGCCGCAGTGAAAAGGCCCAAGCGACTGTTTAGCAAAAACACAGGTCTCTGCTAAGCCGAAAGGCGACGTATAGGGGCTGACGCCTGCCCGGTGCTGGAAGGTTAAGGGGAAGGGTTAATGCCGAAAGGTGTGAAGCTTTGAACCGAAGCCCCAGTAAACGGCGGCCGTAACTATAACGGTCCTAAGGTAGCGAAATTCCTTGTCAGGTAAGTTCTGACCCGCACGAATGGCGTAACGACTTGGGCGCTGTCTCAACGAGAGACCCGGTGAAATTGTAATACCTGTGAAGATGCAGGTTACCCGCGGCAAGACGGAAAGACCCCGTGGAGCTTGACTGTAGCTTGATATGGGAGATGGGTACATCATGTACAGGATAGGTGGGAGACATCGAAGCTTGGGCGCCAGCCTAGGTGGAGTCGACGTTGGGATACCACCCTTGAGGTATTGATCTTCTAACTCGTCACCTTGAAGCAGGTGAGAGGACAGTGTCAGGTGGGCAGTTTGACTGGGGCGGTCGCCTCCTAAAGAGTAACGGAGGCGCCCAAGGGTTCCCTCAGCGCGGATGGAAATCGCGCTTTGAGTGCAAAGGCAAAAGGGAGCTTGACTGCGAGAGGGACAACTCGAGCAGGGACGAAAGTCGGGCTTAGTGATCCGGCGGTGCCGAGTGGAAGGGCCGTCGCTCAACGGATAAAAGCTACCCCGGGGATAACAGGCTTATCTCCCCCAAGAGTCCACATCGACGGGGAGGTTTGGCACCTCGATGTCGGCTCATCGCATCCTGGGGCTGAAGTAGGTCCCAAGGGTTGGGCTGTTCGCCCATTAAAGCGGTACGCGAGCTGGGTTCAGAACGTCGTGAGACAGTTCGGTCCCTATCTGCCGCGGGCGCAGGAAGTTTGAGAGGAGTTGTCCTTAGTACGAGAGGACCGGGATGAACCGACCGCTGGTGTCTCAGTTGTGGTGCCAACTGCAACGCTGAGTAGCCAAGTCGGGACGGGATAAGCGCTGAAAGCATCTAAGCGCGAAGCCCCCCTCAAGATCAGACTTCCCACATGGAGAACATGGTAAGATCCCCTGAAGAAGACAGGGTAGATAGGCTGGGTGTGGAAGTGCCGTGAGGCATGGAGCTGACCAGTACTAATCGATCGAGGGCTTAATCCATCATGGATTCCCATGCGCCACTCATATTCGCATCCGGTTTTCAGGGAGCAACCCTGAATAAAGAAAGAGGAAGCTCGACCAGGAACTGTGACATCCTGTCACAACATCGAGCGACTTGCATCCCTGCGAGTCTAGTGACAATAGCGGAGAGGACCCACCCGTACCCATCCCGAACACGGAAGTTAAGCTCTCCAGCGCCGATGGTACTTGGGCATGAGCCCTGGGAGAGTAGGTCGTTGCTAGGCTGTTTTACGGAGGGATACCGAAGTGGTCATAACGGGGCGGTCTTGAAAACCGTTAGGGCGCAAGCCCACGGGGGTTCGAATCCCTCTCCCTCCGCCACTGTTGCCAGCGTAGCTCAGTAGGTAGAGCAACTGACTTGTAATCAGTAGGTCGCGGGTTCGATTCCTGTCGCTGGCTCCAGATTTTTAAACTGACTTCCCTAAGTTGTCATAATGGCATTTTGGGGAAGTTTTTGCATTGTTGGTGGTTTAAAAGTAATGATATATGGTATTTGAACCTAATGGGTGGTGGTAGTGTGACAGATTTCATTTACATGTATGACGATAAGGAGAAAACAGAAACGAGATATATAGGATTTGTAGGCGAATACGGTAGGTTTGATTTAATGATAACAACCACTGCTCATTTTTATGGTAAAAAAGTCGTTACATGTTTACAAAGTAATAGATCTGCCATTCTTAATGAGAAGGATGCAGTGAATGCACTGTATTTGGAGGAGGCTTTTGGTTTGGGTTCAGAGGATATGGCCAAGGAGTTGTCGCGTTTTTTGGTCGATAACCTATAAAGTTAATTGATTTTGAATGTTGTAGATTATGAAAGATAAAACAAGGTGTTTGAATTAAATATAAAACATTTAATGGTTTCACTTAATTTTGTTTGAAATTAAGTGTTGAGGTAAGGTGCCAAACGTGATATTGTGATAAACATCGTCCGCAACTAAGAAGCAAAACTTAACTTGTTAAGAATTTCCGGTTGTAGCGAGCTTTCAAATGTGATATAATAGCATTTGCCGCCGCGAGCGAGCGGCACGAAAAAAGATAAAAACTTCCACTTGTTTTGGACGTTTGAATCTGTTAAGATCATCTTTGTCGCTTCTTTTGGGAAACACAACGAGTCGTTCTTTGTACCCAAAGGGCACAAGCACCCGAGGGGCACAAGCACCCGAGGGGCACAAGCACCCGAGGGGCACAAGCAACGCTAAGCCACCAAAGGTGGCAGTCGTTCTTTGAAAACTGAATCGTGTAGGGAGCCAGATGGATTCTTAAGGAAATCCCGATTCCTGTGGAACGGGATCCATTCACAGTAAGTGCTGAAGCACTAACTGTTCATTGAGAGTTTGATCCTGGCTCAGGACGAACGCTGGCGGCGTGCCTAATACATGCAAGTCGCGCGGGCGGAAAGAGAGCTTGCTCTCTGGAAGCCAGCGGCGGACGGGTGAGTAACACGTGGGTAACCTGCCTGACAGACTGGGATAACGCCTGGAAACGGGTGCTAATACCGGATAATCAGCCTTTAGGCATCTAAGGGTTGTAAAAGGTGCTACGGCATCACTGACAGATGGGCCCGCGGCGCATTAGCTAGTTGGTGGGGTAACGGCTCACCAAGGCGACGATGCGTAGCCGACCTGAGAGGGTGAACGGCCACACTGGGACTGAGACACGGCCCAGACTCCTACGGGAGGCAGCAGTAGGGAATCTTCCACAATGGGCGCAAGCCTGATGGAGCAACGCCGCGTGAGTGAAGAAGGCCTTCGGGTTGTAAAACTCTGTCTTTGGGGACGAATGGCTGAGAGAGGGAATGTTCTTGGCGTGACGGTACCCAAGGAGGAAGCCACGGCTAACTACGTGCCAGCAGCCGCGGTAATACGTAGGTGGCAAGCGTTGTCCGGAATTACTGGGCGTAAAGCGCGCGCAGGCGGCCATTTAAGTCTGGGGTGAAAGCCCGGGGCTCAACCCCGGGATGGCCCTGGATACTGGATGGCTTGAGGATCGGAGAGGCAAGGGGAATTCCACGTGTAGCGGTGAAATGCGTAGAGATGTGGAGGAACACCAGTGGCGAAGGCGCCTTGCTGGCCGATAACTGACGCTGAGGCGCGAAAGCGTGGGGAGCAAACAGGATTAGATACCCTGGTAGTCCACGCCGTAAACGATGAGTGCTAGGTGTTGGTGGGGTCCACCCATCAGTGCCGAAGTCAACACAGTAAGCACTCCGCCTGGGGAGTACGGTCGCAAGACTGAAACTCAAAGGAATTGACGGGGGCCCGCACAAGCAGTGGAGCATGTGGTTTAATTCGAAGCAACGCGAAGAACCTTACCAGGACTTGACATCCCGCTGACCGGTTTAGAGATAGACCTTCCCTTCGGGGCAGCGGAGACAGGTGGTGCATGGTTGTCGTCAGCTCGTGTCGTGAGATGTTGGGTTAAGTCCCGCAACGAGCGCAACCCTTGATCTGTGTTGCCAGCATTGAGTTGGGCACTCACAGGTGACTGCCGGTGACAAACCGGAGGAAGGCGGGGATGACGTCAAATCATCATGCCCCTTATGTCCTGGGCTACACACGTGCTACAATGGGCGGAACAACGGGAAGCGAAGGAGTGATCTGGAGCGAAACCCTGAAAACCGTTCGTAGTTCGGATTGCAGGCTGCAACTCGCCTGCATGAAGCCGGAATTGCTAGTAATCGCGGATCAGCATGCCGCGGTGAATACGTTCCCGGGCCTTGTACACACCGCCCGTCACACCACGAGAGTTGGTAACACCCGAAGTCGGTGAGGGAACCTGAAAGGGAGCCAGCCGCCGAAGGTGGGATCGATGATTGGGGTGAAGTCGTAACAAGGTAGCCGTATCGGAAGGTGCGGCTGGATCACCTCCTTTCTAAGGAGCTCGAAAGAGCACAAGCACGAACACACAGGCTTCTCTACACGATTTGGTTTTGAAGGAACGACAGCCTTCGAGAGAAGGAAGAGTTTCTTCAGGTGGAAAGATTTGAGGGTTGGAGCAAATGCTTCAACATGATACAATTGTCATCCTTGGGCCTATAGCTCAGCTGGCTAGAGCGCACGACTGATAATCGTGAGGTCAGTGGTTCGAGTCCACTTAGGCCCACCATTTTCTTTCTTAGAGGTAAGAGAATAAGGGGATATAGCTCAGTTGGTAGAGCACCTGCCTTGCAAGCAGGGGGTCAGCGGTTCGAATCCGCTTATCTCCACCATTGCTCCTTGTACCTAAAGGGC
>NZ_AP023366.1:1850000-2015000 GCF_015097055.1 Effusibacillus dendaii | reverse complement strand
CCCCGTCAAAACAAATTTCGGTTATCATGTCATTCAAGTAACAGACAAGAAACCGGCAAAACAATTAACTTTGGAGGAAGCGCGTCCGCAAGTGGAACAAACCCTTAAAAATCAAAAAGCGATCCCGCCGGAACAGTTACTTCCTCAACTCCGTAAAGAGTTTAACGTGAAAATTGTGGATACCAAATACAAAGATTTGCAAAGTCAATTGGTTCCCGGTCAATAAAAAGAGGTCCCTCTTCTTCGGAAGAGGGGTTTTTGTTTACTAACGAATTGTCGAATTAAATAAATTTTATGTCGAGTTTTGACGCAAATTTAGAAAATTTTAATATTTGTTTGACATCATAATGGTGTCCTCTATAATGATACTTGAGATATGAACGGGGGTTAGAAAACATGAAGTTATCTTTGGGTCAAAAAATTCGGGAATTACGCCTGCGAAAGGGCCTAACACAAAGTGAATTGAGCGACGGTTTGGTAACACCCAGTATGATCAGTCAAATCGAATCAGATAAAGCGAATCCTTCGCATCAATTGCTTTTGCAAATTGCAGAGAAACTGGAGACACCGGTTGAATATTTCATTACGGATGTCGAAACGCAATTAGAAAAGCTAAATGATTATCGTATTGCGCAAACGTTGATGTACAAAGGAGATTTTAAGGAAGCGATTGCCACTTTTGAAAAAATGCAGGATGCTCCCTCGGCCCAGATCAGTATGGGACAAGTGATGTTTGATCTCGCGTACTGCTATATGCATATTGGGCGAACGCAGCGAGCCGAAGAGATTTTTGAAAAAACGCTGGACACGGCGATTAGTGAAAAAGACAATTTGCAAAAAATCAGGGTCATGAATCAGTTAGGGAAACTGGCCGCCCAACAGGAAAACTACCCGATTGCCATTCATTACTGGAAAAAAGGATATGACTTGGCGAAAAAAGAAATGCCTACCGATCCGTTTTTGTTAAGTGAAATAGCTCGCCAGTTAGGGACGGTCCACAGCAAGCTGGCGGAATGGGATCAGGCGAAGGAATATTTTGCAGAAGCATCGAAACTTCTGCAGGAACGTCATAACATCCCACAAATTGCGAATGTGTACAGTGACTTGGCGACTGCATACCGCGTGCGCGGAAGTTTTGAGCAATCGACCCAATTTGCCCAATTTGCGGCCTCGTTATATCAAGCGGCCCAATTGCTGGAAACCATTATTGATACAGAGACTCGCTACGGAGTCGCGCTAGGGGAAACGGGTGACACGGACCAGGCGGTTGCCAAACTTGAACGAAGCATGAGCCTCAATGAAAATTATGAATTTCCCCACCAATCAGGTGAAATTCACACGGCATTAGCCAATGTGCTGTTTCAAAACGGAGAGTTCGACAAAGCGATTCTTCATTGTCAAAGAGCATTGCAACTGAATGATAAAGAGGATCTGGAAAACGCAAAAATCTATTGTATTTTGGCGACCATTGATTTGGAAAGGGAAAAATACGACAGTGCGCTGGAATGGATCCGGAAATCGGCAGACATTATAGAGCGGGAAGGTACGGCTGCCGACAAGGTTAAAGTATATGCCGTGTATGGTGACATCTACAAGAAACAGGGAATGTTCCGAGATGCCATGGAATGTCTGGAAAAAATGAATCGTGCCATGTTGGAGAATTTGCGCGACCGAAAAGTGATGATCTAATCAAAAAAGGTGATTTTTTACATGCGAAGAGAGGTGGGTGACGGAGGGGTGCTGCGCCTCTCTCTTCTTTTTTTGACTCCTGACCGCCAGGCATCGATCAGTTTACCGATGACGCTTCCAAACATCGACGAAAGGCTTCCTAAAACGGCCATGATCAGCACGTTTTCGATATGATAAGAAGTCGTATTCTCGGATGGCAAAAACGCGACAGATAAGAAAAAGACAGCGAAAAAACTGCCGATTAACAGTGAGCCTTGACCCCACTGTTTGCGGAAAGACAATCCCACGCAGAAGAGCCAAATGGGGATAAAAAGAAACAGAAACAAAATCAAATACATATTGTAGAAGTAGGACAAAACAGATAGCCAGACCACCAGATGCACGATTACAACAGCAGCAACCAGCAAACCAACCTGTAAACTTCCGTTCAGGAAGTTCTTCCATTTTTCGATCAAAGCGATCCCCCATTTCAATCCTATACATAGTATGGATTTAAGAGGGAGAAGATACCTTTAGCTACAATGGTTTTTGCCAGCGAATCTATCATGATGATAACATTTGGCTAACATGCGAACGGAGTTTATTCCGCAACTTCTCTTCCAGCTTCTGAACGGTTTCCGCCTGCATGTTGGGAAGCGCACGTGGCTGTATGTCCAATTTGTTGAATACCGATGAGTGCCCATCTTCTTGAGAAAATTCCAATCCCTCATCCCTATAGTATTGCCCGAATTTCAATTTATTTTCCGTATGCTGCTTTTTTATTTTCTTAAGCACATCACACACACTGTTTTAGGGATGCTAACGGAGATCTCAACAAACTGTGAATCTGATTTCTAACTTATTAATGGCGATACATGAATCCTCTCTCCCTACAAGGCATGTTCAAGATTTGTACCTTCATTGTCTGCAGCCTTTTTCCACTAAAAATGAAATAAAGCTATGATAATGAACATCAGCAATATCCTATACTCTTAATTTGAAAACGGTTTTACACCAGTAATGCTACTAATTGTAGTCAAATCTGAACCCCATAAGTCTATTCCAACTTAAAACCCTTGAGGAAGATCTATAATGGGGAGCGGTCGCCTAGTTTCTTCTGCAAGCGTTCATTGTCGTCTCTTTTACAAATTTCACAGTTATTTCGTTATGTTCTCTGTCATGGTAAAATGGTAAAGCGTTCAAGTCCAAAAGTCGGGGAGGAAGTCGGATGCAGCTTGATAAACTGCGGGAGAACCGGAGTCTCACGCAACTTTTTGAAGCGATTCTAGCTCTTCAAACGGTTGAAGAATGTTTTCAGTTTTTTGATGACTTGGCAACGGTCAACGAGATTCAATCTCTTGCACAGCGATTGGAGGTGGCCCGTATGTTGCGAAGCGGCTATACCTACAATCAGATTGAGTCGGAGACGGGAGCCAGCACAGCCACAATCAGTCGGGTGAAACGGTGCCTCCATTATGGTACGGACGGATACAATCTGATTTTGGATCGTATACAAAAATGAGTTGCCTGCAGCATCCCTGGAAAAGTTGGCGGCACATAGTAAAGCTCGACCCTGATCGTCCAATTCAGGATAAGGATTTGATCCGTCTTGGCGATAGCGGAACCGATGCGATTCTGATAGGAGGAACGCAGGGGATCACGTATCAAAAGACGTTTGATCTGTTCGCGAGATTGCAGCGGTTCATTCCTCACTTGCCTCTATGGCAGGAAATATCCGAATTGTCAGCGATTCTTCCGGAAAGCGATGGATATGCGATTCCGGTCGTTTTAAACACGGGGCATGTAAATTGGATCATCGGACATCAGAAGGCGGCAATTGAACAATTTGGTGAACTGATACCCTGGGAGAAGCTTGTAGTGGAAGGGTATGTGATTCTGAATGAAAACTCAGCGGTTGCGAAATTAACCGGGGCGAAGGTTCCAAACCACGCGCGGGGGACGGTCGCTTATGCGCAAACGGCGGAACGGATTTTCGGGATGGATTTGATTTACCTGGAATACAGCGGCAGCTATGGAAATCCGCAATGGGTACAAGCCGTGCGGGATAAGACAAATGCACATCTTGTGTACGGGGGAGGAATCGATTCGGCTGACAAGGCGGTTGAGATGGCTTCCATTGCAGATACGATCGTGGTTGGGAATGCATTGTATGAAAAAGGGATTGCTGTGGTTGAGGAAACAGCTGCGGCGGTACACAGCATAAACAAGAAACGGACAAAATAGAACGGCCCACAACGACTTTTAAGTTCGTCATGGACCGTTATGTAGAAATATTATTTCGATATGACCAGATTATATAATCTGGCTGTGACGAATGCAATCGGTCTACATGCTTTTTTCGCGGCCGATTTGTGAACGTTTTGTTAACATGCATTGGGTCGAAGTTTTTTCAACGGGCAATCAGTTTGAATACGTCCTGGAACGTCACGATCACCATCAACCCCAATAAAAACAGAATTCCGATCAGGTTGATAGATGCCTCCCGTTCCAGCGAAAGCCGTTTCCCCCGGCGGATCGCTTCAATCAGCAAAAAGAGGAAGCGGCCACCGTCAAGGCCGGGAATCGGCACGAGGTTTAAGACACCTAAGTTGACCGACAGGAGCGCCATGATATGCAAGTAAGACGGAACGCCGAGTTGCGAGGCCTGCCCTGTCACTTCGATGATTCCTACAGGGCCTGTCAAATCTTTGAATGCAAACTGCCCTGTCACTAACTGCCCAAGTCCGCTGACCACTAACCTTGCCAATTCGCCAGTTTGGCGGATTGCTGCCGATGTATTGGCAGCAAAACTGCCGTAGGACTGATAGACCGGACTGGTTCCAATTTCAATCCCCACTTTTCCATTTACAGGTGTCACTTGCAGGGTTACCATTTGTTTGTCGCGAAGTATTTCAAGAGTAACCGGTTTTCCGTTGTTTGCCTGCACCTGTTGGATAAACACTTGCGGAGAATCAATCGGAACTCCGTTGATCCTTTTTAAAATATCGTTTGCCTGTATACCGGCCACCTGTGCAGGGGAACCGGGCACTACTCCGAATGCATGTGTGTTTACTTTGTCGGTAGGCGCCCCGTAGAGGTTAAACATCACCGTTAAAATGACGATCGCGCCAATAAAGTTCATGATGACGCCGGCCAAAATCACCAGCATACGGGCGAGCAAGGGTCTGTTGTTAAAATTGTCGGGCGCTTCAGCAGCTTCCGGGTTGTCTTCGCCCAACATTTTCACATACCCGCCAAGCGGAAGCAAATTGAGCCGATATAAAATATTGTTTTTTCTATATCGAACGAGGGGAGGCCCAAAACCGATCGCAAATTCTTCCACTCTGACGCCGGTTGCACGGGCAGCCCAATAATGCCCCAATTCATGGATGAATATGAGGATGCCAAGGGCCAGCAGTGCCATGATAATATTCATTGAGTTTCCACCACTCCTTATGAGTTTAGGTTGACCCGATCGATTAAGTCTATGCGCGCGGCTGTTTGGACATTCTATAGGGCCGGTCAGGTAATTAGTATACCATTTTTTACTGGATGCCACGAGTTGAGAATCTTGTCCGTTTTGTGCAAACTGTTGATAAAAGAACGAGTCTGAAGCGCAGAGGGTGATCTGATGTCGAAACTTCTACTGTTAATTGGTCATTTTGATTCGGATTGCCTGCAAAAACTCGTGAATCAACCGGGAACGATACTTCTGCAGGAAAGCCTTTATGAGCCGCAGACGCTCGATCGGGTCAACGAACAATTGTCGTCTGGCGGCCAGGCGGTGGTTCACGCGTCGTTGCGGACTCCCAAACAGCGCAGCCTTTTTTTGCAGCAGGCGATTGAGCATAAAGCGGCAACGGAAGTATGGTTTTCGAATGCGCACGTAAACAGACATCTGCAGATACCCACCTACGCGGAACCGATTGATCGGATTACAGTCAAGCAGAATGTGTCAATCGATGAAGAAGCGGCCGATTTTTTTCGTCAGCAGGAAGCGCAATTAATCGAAGAACCATCCAGTACAATGCGCCAACTGCAAAAAGACGGCAGGCTGCTTCGCTGGATTCCTGAGTATAAAAGAACGATCGGGTTGAATCAACATACGCCGCACCACTCGTACCAAGTGTTTGATCATATTGTGAAGGCTGCTTCGTTTGTCGGGGGCACGGATCTAAAGATGGTTTGGACTTTGCTGCTGCACGATATCGGCAAAGGATACCCGGGAATTAAACAGTTTATTGGCATGTTCGTCGAACCGTTCGGCCGTTTTTCAAAAAAAGACCGTGTGGTGATTGAGAACGGGGAACGCATCCGGGACGGCCTCGATTCGGGTGACACCTATCTGGTGCAGGGCGTGCAGGTGCCGAAAGAATATATTCGCACCGATTTGCGAGGACATTTTTACGATCATGAAAACGTGGGGGCGCAGTTGGCGTTGTCGATCCTCCCCCGATTAGGGTATTCAATGGAGTTTGCATTGGAAGTAGCGACATTAGTCCAGTTTCATATGTCGATGCCGCGTGACATCGATACGATTTCACCTGCCCTATTAAAAAAATGGTATGCTCGGGTAGGAAATTATGCGGCCGAATTGATGATGGTTCGGATGGCAGATAACCGTGGGAAGTAAAGTATGGTACAATGAAATCAGAACGTATGTTTGTAAAATGCAGGCGGTGAAAATATGATTTCAATCGGCAACGCGGATTCTGTTTTGGAAGGATTGAATCCGCAGCAAAAAGAAGCGGTGCTGCATCGTGACGGACCGTTGTTGATTATGGCCGGCGCCGGGTCCGGTAAGACAAGCACGCTGACGAGACGGATTGCGTACTTGATTCACCAGCATCGGGTGGCGCCCTGGTCGATTTTGGCGATTACGTTTACCAATAAAGCGGCACGCGAAATGAAAGAACGGGTTGAAAAATGGGTGGGGCCAATTGTGGCCGATATGTGGGTATCCACGTTTCATTCGATGTGTGTGCGGATTTTGCGGCGTGACATTGAAAAGATCGGGTACGCATCCAGCTTCACCATTCTTGATACGGCTGACCAGCTGACCGCGATCAAACAATGTTTGAACGAGTTGAATTACGATCAGAAAAAGTTTGAACCGAGGGCGATGTTAAGCCATATTTCGAGTGCCAAAAATCAATTGAAAGGACCTTCGGCTTATGCCCGGGAAGCGAAAGACTTTTTTCAGCAGGTGGCGGCGCAGGTCTACGAGTTGTACCAGAAACGGCTGTTTGCCAACAACTCGCTCGATTTTGACGACCTGATTATGAAAACGGTTGAACTGTTCGAGAACAACCGGGATGTTTTGGAACGGTATCAGGACAAATTTTTATATATTCATGTGGACGAGTATCAGGATACGAACCATGCGCAGTACAAACTGGTCAAGCTGCTGTCCGAAAAACACCGCAATCTGTGTGTGGTCGGCGATTCGGACCAATCGATTTACGGATGGCGCGGGGCGGATATCTGGAACATACTGAACTTTGAGAAGGATTATCCGGATGCGTCGGTTATCAAACTGGAACAGAATTATCGCTCCACCAAGCGGATTTTGGCGGCGGCCAATGCGGTGATTGAAAACAATACGCAGCGCAAGGAGAAGAATTTGTGGTCGGACAAGCCGGAGGGGCCGCTGATCGAACTGCACCGGGCGATGAATGAGCATGAAGAAGCGTATTTTATCGTGGAGCAGATTCAAAGAGCATTGGACGACGGTTTTTCATACCGTGATTGTGCCGTGCTGTATCGGACGAACGCACAATCCCGGGTCATTGAGGATGTATTGCTCAAATCGTCGATCGCGTACACGATTGTTGGCGGCATACGTTTCTATGAACGGAAGGAAATTAAAGATGTGCTGGCGTATCTGCGGCTCGTTGCAAACTGGAACGACGACATTTCGTTGTCCCGCATTCTCAATGTTCCGAAACGGGGAATCGGTGACGGAACCTTGGACAAGATCCGCGCCTACGCAAACAGCAAAGGAATCCCGTTGTTTGCCGCGATGGCGGAAGTGGAACAGATTGGGTTGACGGCAAGGTTTGTCAAACCGATCAAAGATTTTGTTTTGTTGATCCGCAATTTATCCACGCAGCAGCAATATCTTTCCGTAACGGAACTGACAGAAGAAGTTCTCAAACTGAGCGGTTATCGGACCGAGTTGATGGCGGAAAAAACGATCGAAGCGGAAAGCCGACTGGAGAACTTGAACGAATTTCTGTCTGTTACACAGGAATTTGAAAAACGGTATCCGGGAGAAGGTCTGCTCACGTTTCTGTCGGAGGTCGCATTGGTGGCGGATGTGGATCAGATGGAAGCCGATTCGGACGCTGTCACTTTAATGACGTTGCACTCCGCCAAAGGGTTGGAGTTTCCGGTTGTGTTTCTGGCAGGCATGGAGGAAGGCGTATTTCCTCATATGCGATCATTGGATGATCCGGACGAAATGGAAGAGGAGCGGCGTATCTGCTATGTGGGAATCACAAGAGCGGAGGAAAGATTGTATCTGACCACCTGTTTTAGCCGCACATTGTTCGGGCAGACGAGGATGAATGCAGAATCCCGATTTTTGAAAGAGATACCGGAAGAGCTGTTGAACGAAAGCGGCTATGCGAACCGAACGGCAGGAAACGTTACAAGAACACCGCGCAATGGAAATATCGGCACACATATTCCAAAAGGGTTCGGTGCGGACCTGTCAGTCTCCTGGCAGACAGGTGAAAAAGTGATGCACAAAACGTGGGGACAGGGAACCATCGTGGAAAGCTCCGGTGAGGGAGAAGATTTGGAGCTGACCGTTCAGTTCGCCCCGCCGACTGGCATCCGTAAACTGTTGGCCAAATTTGCGCCGATTACAAAGCTAAGAGAATAGGGTGAATTTTGCATGACACAGGAACAAGCGGCTGCGAGGGCGGAAGAATTGCGGTCGATCATCAAAACGTACGATTACCAATACTATGTGTTGGACCAACCGACCGTCAGCGATGTGGAATATGACCAACTGATGCGGGAACTGATTTCACTTGAAGAACAGTTTCCCGAACTGGTAACAGTCGATTCGCCTACGCAACGAGTAGGCGGCGGCGTACTGGAAGGTTTTGAAAAAGTGGCGCATCGTGTTCCGATGTTGTCGCTTGCAAACGCGTTTCAGGCGGAAGACCTAAGGGATTTTGACCGGCGGATAAAATCGATTGTACCGAACGAGTCGGTCGATTATGTGGCGGAGTTGAAAATAGACGGATTGGCGGTCTCGCTGGTTTACGAAAACGGCGTCTTTGTTCGCGGGGCCACGCGAGGCGACGGCGAAATCGGAGAAGATATCACAAGCAACCTGAAAACTATAAAATCGTTGCCGCTTACATTGCCGCAGCCGATTTCCATCGAAGTACGGGGCGAAGCCTATCTTCCGAAAAAAGAGTTTGAGCGAATTAATCGGGAGCGGGAGGCGGCAGCGGAACCGTTGTTTGCCAATCCGAGAAACGCGGCAGCCGGCTCGCTGCGGCAGCTGGATCCGAAAATTGTGGCGAGGCGCAACCTGTCCATTTTCACATATGCGATCGGCTGGGTGGAAGGTGTTGACATACCTACACATGCGGCCGGACTGGAGCTGCTGTCTGAATTCGGTTTTAAAGTTAACAACGAAACGCGGGTTCTGCCCGATATCGAATCGGTCATTGAATTTGTGAACTCCTGGACGGGTGAAAGACGTGCGGCCCTTCCTTATGAAATCGACGGGATTGTGATCAAAGTCAACCAATCCAATCTGTACCCGCGCCTGGGAACGACGGCAAAGAGCCCCCGTTGGGCAATTGCCTACAAATTTGCGGCTGAACAGGCAGAGACTACATTGCGTGATATTATTGTCAGCGTGGGACGCACCGGAGCGGTTACGCCAACAGCGATTCTCGATCCGGTACGACTGGCGGGCACTACGGTATCCCGCGCCACCTTGCATAATGAAGATCGAATTCGCGAACTGGATGTGCAAATTGGAGATACGGTCGTCGTGCAAAAAGCGGGTGACATCATCCCCGAAATTGTCCGTGTGGTGACAGAAAAACGGGATGGTTCCGAACGGCCTTTTCAAATGCCGACTCACTGTCCGGAGTGCGATGCCGAACTGGTTCGTCTGCAAGGGGAAGTGGCGCTGCGCTGTATCAACCCACAGTGTCCGGCGCATAACCGGGAAAGCATCATTCATTTTGTTTCGCGCGATGCGATGAATATTGACGGCTTGGGTGAACAGATTGTGACGCAACTGTTTGAACAGGGATTGGTGCAGGATCCGTCCGACCTTTATTATTTGACGATGGATCAACTGCTACCCTTGGAACGGATGGGTCAAAAATCAGCCGAAAATCTTCTGGCGTCCATTGCACGTTCGAAAGAAAATTCGGTGGAACGGCTGATCTTTGGTTTGGGTATTCGGTTTGTCGGAGAAAAAGCGGCCAAGCTGCTGGCGGGCCATTTTGGTACGCTAGATCGTCTGATGCAGGCGGATATTGAGGAACTGGTGACCGTTCCCGAAATTGGAATAAAGATGGCGGACTCGATCAAACAGTTTTTCAATCAGGAGGATACCCTCGAAGTGATTGAAAAGTTGCGTCGTGCAGGGGTCAATTTTAACTACCACAGACCTGTCATAACCGCTTCCGATAATTCGCCGTTTGCCGGGAAGACGTTTGTATTAACCGGAACGCTGGAGGCGATGGACCGGAAAGAAGCGGGCCGTTTGATCGAACAGTTTGGCGGCAAGGTGACCGGCTCCGTTTCCAAAAATACGGATTTTGTGGTCGCTGGTGAAAAGGCCGGTTCCAAGTTGGATAAAGCCCGCGAGTTGGGGGTTCAGATTGCTGATGAGCAAACGCTGTTAGGATGGCTGCGAGAATCGGGGTATAACGGGTAACAAAAAGAAAAAACCACCCGATTTGAACTGAGGTAAGGTGGCAGTTCAGATGGTGGCGAAAATCCAGATTTATTTTTTCTTTGCGGCGACTGCTTTCTTGGCGGTTGTCTTTTTTGCGGCTGTTTTTCCAGCAGTTGATTTTTTGGCTGCTGGTTTGCTGGCCGGTTTAATCGCAGTTGTTTTCTTGGCGGTGCTGGTTTTTTTAGCAGTGGTTGTTTTCTTGGCGGGTGCAGTTTTCTTTGCGGTAGTGGATGTAGTGGTGGATTTCTTAGCGGGAGCTGCTTTCTTTACTGCTGTAGATTTTGCGGTTGCAGTTTTCTTGGCTGCGGTTTTGACTGTAGTTGCTTTCTTGGCTGTTGTTGTTTTTTTCGCTGTGGTAGATTTTACGGCAGTTGTTTTCTTTGCTGCAGTTTTCGTCGCTGTCGTTTTCTTGGCCGCCGTCTTCTTGCTCGTTGCCGGTTTTAATTTCACGACTGTCGTCGTTGATGTATTTTTCTTGGCAGTAACGGCTTTTTTGGCGGTTGATTTTTTTGCAATTGCCATGCAGGCAACACCTCCTACCACGAATATTCGTCGGTTGGAAGGTGATCACCTTTTTTTGGAATTAATTTAATCAAATTTGATAAAAAAAGTATTGCATCACTTTTTAAGTAACTATATTTTGCAACATTGTAGATATGTAAAAAGGCGCCTGTTTGGCGCTGATTGTCGTTTTGTCCGTGTGGTGTGGCGTGAACATAGAACAGTTTGAGCCGATTCCGGAACCAAAATCTAATACCGTTTTGTTGCCAAAATTAAGGTGAGGCTGGACTATGTTATGAATATAGATTCTTGTGAATAATTTTGGTCGGACAAACAAGCGATAGGTGCGGGGGGATAATTCCATTTGAGATTTGGTCTCACCCTTTCTTTTTGATCGGACACGTTTAAAGTATCCGAATTGGAGAGCTCTATTCATTCAGATTCGTATTACAAGTGATGCGTTTTTTAACTTCCTTTCATACGAATACAGTAAAAATGAATTCACTGATTGGGAGGCCGCCCGTGGAGGATTTGCTTCGGGATCTTGTTAACTTGTCGGGACCATCTGGATTTGAAAATACAATTGCGGAGTTTGTAAGTCGAAAAATCAAACCTCTTGTTGATGAAGTCAAACGGGATTCGTTAGGCAATTTGATAGCTGTAAAACGAGGAAAGCTTTCGAAACGCTCGTTGTTGCTCAATGCGCACCTGGATGAAATAGGTTTTATCGTGCAAAAAATTGAGGCTAACGGGTTCCTGCGATTTGAGAAATTGGGAGGAATAGACGACGAAATTTTACCTGCCCGACTGATTCGAATTACTGCCGAGAGAGGATTCCAGTTTGGGGTCATCGGTACTGTACCCGTCCATTTGGTTAGGCTGTTGAAAAAACGTCCCTCAATCGATTGTGCGGATCTGTATATCGATGTGGGAGCAAGTTCCGCAGAGGAAGTCAGGAATTTGGGGATCGACATAGGAAGTCACGGCGTGTTTCTGGGCGAATTACATTCGATGGGATTCCGGCGCGTCGTGGGAAAAAGCCTGGATAACCGCATGGGATGCGCGGTTTTGCTGGCTCTTCTTGAGCGGCTGCAAGGTGTATCTTTACATGGAGATCTGTATATCGCGTTCACGGTACAGGAGGAGGTTGGTTTGCGGGGGGCCACTGTAGCAGCGTATGATCTTCCGCCCGACGCAGTCGCCGTGTCGATTGACACTACTGTTGCTACGGATACTCCAGAAGACATGATGGACAACAGAATCCGGCTTGGGGCTGGACCGGTGATCCAGATTATGGATGCCGGGATACTGTCAGACTCCATGATTCGTACAACCATGATGGAAGTGGCCCAAAACCGGAGAATCCCTTTTCAGGTGGGCGTTACTCGAGCGGGACGAACCGATGCCGCAGCCATTCAAAGAACGAAACGGGGAATCCGCACTGGAGTGGTTTCCGTCCCCTGTCGATACACACATTCGCCTGTAGAAACGATTGATTTGGGTGATCTGGAGTACGCGCAAGAGCTTCTCTATCAGTTCATTTTAATATGGTTGTAGTCCTGTAAATTCAACAATAAAAGATCCGGTTTTTCAGAGGCCAACTGTTCATAAGAAGTGGGCCCGGTTGCAACTGCAATTACCGATGCGTTGATTTTTCGTGCTGCGCGAATGTCTTCCACCGTGTCGCCGATTACGGTTACTTGGCCAGTCGTGAAATTCGTTTGATAATAGTTTTCTGCGTTTCGAATCCCATCCAGCAGCACTTCATAGCGTTCTCCTGCGGATCGGCAAAAACCGCCGACAGGGAAATACCGATTCAGATTGAATACTTCTAATTTCATACGTGCGGACCTCTCCATATTTCCGGTCGCAATCGAATTAAAGCAAAAATCAGTTTGTTCAATTTTATCCAACAGTTCGATTACGCCCGGCATCAGCGTAACCGTCATGTTGTTTAACTCCTGCTGCAAATTTCCATAATACGCTTCGAAAAAAGGGGCTATCTGGTCGAGCGGAATCTGATGGTTGGCAAAAGCCGCCTGGACAAAATTCATATCCAAACCGCCCGTCATCTGGATGTTGTCAAATGCGTCGGGTATATGAAACAACTCCCAAAAAGAACGATTCATGGCCCGTTTGCCGCTGCCCTTTGCAAGCAGAATCGTGCCGTCTATGTCCCATAAAAACAATCTGTGCATGGTATCCAGCTTATTTCACTCCTTCGGTTGTTTGGAACGGAGCCGACGGTAAAGAGTATTGCGTCCGATCCCTAACAATTTTGCCGCCTGAGAAATATTTCCGTTTGTTTTTTCCAACGCATTAACGATTGCGCTGTACTCGATCTTATCTAACGATAGTGTATCATCACCCATAGAGAAAGAGGAGGGAACAGTTGGCTTGTCAGATTGAATGTAGGCAGGGAAATGTTCGGGTAAAATGGTTTCCCCTGCAGCGAGAAAACTGGCATGTCGAAGAGCCGCCGCCAATTCCCGTGTATTTCCGGGCCATGTGTATTGTGTAATAATTTTTTGCGACTCGGGATGCAATAACAAGGGAGAGCTGTACAATTCGCACTCGATTTGTTTGAGCAAATAAAGTGCAAACGGCAGCCGATCCGTTCTTTCACGCAACGGGGGTATCTCAAGATGAATCCCTTGTAAACGGTAAAACAGATCGGCACGAAAACGGCCTTCCTGTACCTCGTTCCACAAGTTTTTGTGAGTGGCCGCGATGATTCGAACATCGATCGGTATCAAACGGGTACCGCCGATTCGCATGACTGTCCGTTCCTGCAGTACCCGCAGCAGAACGACCTGCATTTCAAGCGGCATTTCAGCTACTTCATCCAAAAACAGAGTACCGCCCTCCGCCAATTCGAATTTTCCGATCTGGCCCGATTGTTTTGCGCCAGTAAAAGCTCCGGATTCATACCCGAAAAGTTCGCTTTCTAACAGATGCTTTGGTACTGCACCGCAATTAATCGCGACAAACGGTTTGTCGGAACGAGGGCTGACATTGTGAATGGCTTGGCTGATCATTTCCTTGCCCGTTCCACTTTCCCCATGAATTAGGATCGTATAATCGGTAAGTGCCGCACGCTTTGCAAGTTCCAGCATACGACTGAACGAGACATCCTCACAAAAAATGTCGGAGAATGAGTAAACGGTAGAATGGGCCGATAAGTCAGAACGGACACGTTTGGTTTGGGAATGGACAGGATGGTTAAAGGACCATTTGTTTGTTCGACTGTCGACCAAAACAGCAGCAGTCAAACGGTCACGTGTGTCAGTCAGACGGACCGGATGCTTCCGATTTTGTTTTAAATTCATCAGAAGCGATTGGTAGTCAGATAAATACTTGGAGATGTGAGGTGGGTCTTTCGGCAATTGTTCGATACGGAACAGAAAGCGTGCTTCCCGATTCAAACCTGTAATGCATCCGTCTTCATTCATTGCAACCAGCGGGCAGTTCGTTTGTCCATGTTGATTGACCAGGGAGACAATCAGCTGGTGATCAGAGTTTTGCAATAAAAGGCGATCCTCAATTTGACGGGTCAAGGTATCAACCATCATCAATGAGAATGGCTGATATTCATCCCGGTGACCGCTTATATCAAGAACGGCAAGCAATCTTCCCTGCGGGTCAAAAATCGGGGATGCGGCACACCACAGCACATGATTGTCCGATAAATAATGTTCATCCCCGATCACGGAAACGGCTTTTAATTCTGCGATGGCCGTACCGATTGCATTGGTGCCCCGTACCTCCTCACTCCAACAAGCTGCTTTTTTCAAATGAATTTTTTCTGCATCTTTCAGGAAACCGGGATCACCTTGGCTGTCTAAAATATGACCGGTCCTGTCCGCCGCGATCACGATCGACCGGGAGCAGCGAATCCACCTGGCAAGCCGTTCAAAAACGGGATAGATCTCCTGCAGAACCGGTTTGTTGCATTCCAGTTGCCGTTTGAATTCAGACGCTTCCAAAATTGCCAAACTTGCACGATGGGAATCAACACCAAACTGGATACTCCGCTGACGCGACTGAAAAAGAGCCAAATCAGGCATTTTGCAGCACTCCCCCCAAATAAAAATTCGCACAGTGTCATAGAACGACACAAAGTTGCGCCAAATTGGAACATGATGTTTTGCGGCAACTGAACAAATCTGCCGCATATCCGTTACAGATCGGTTGGCACAAAGTTTGCAATTAAAAAACGGCGTGAATCACCATATTCGTAAACCAAGGAGGAGTCAATCGTGTCAACCAGATCTGCGACAGTCAAACTGGATCCGCGAGTCGAAAGTTTTTTAAGTGAAGGGCCGAAAAAGTTATTCATCAACGGCAAGTTTGTTGAATCTCAATCCGGTAAAACGTTTTCCACTGTCAACCCGGCTACGGGCGAAGTGATTACACAGGTGTATGAAGCAGACAAAGCAGATGTCGATCGGGCCGTAGAAGCCGCAGAACGGGCGTTGGAAGGCCCTTGGTCAAGAATGTCTCCAAGTGAACGCGGCCGTCTGATCTGGAAACTTGCCGATTTGATGGAACAGCACGCAGAAGCTCTCGCACAGCTGGAAACGCTGGATAACGGTAAACCGATACGGGAAACCCGGCATGCTGACATTCCCCTGGCCATTGACCATTTTCGTTATTATGCCGGATGGGCAACCAAAATCCACGGGGAGGTCATTGACAATTCGGTTAGTCCCAATATGTTGACCTATACCAGACGCGAACCTGTAGGTGTAGTGGGTCAGATTATCCCGTGGAATTTCCCGCTGCTGATGGCTGTATGGAAGCTGGGGGCCGCATTGGCAACAGGCAACGCGGTTGTCTTAAAATCAGCCGAACAAACTCCGCTCACTGCACTTTACTTAGCCGCATTGATTCAAGAGGTCGGTTTTCCGGACGGCGCAGTAAATATTTTATCCGGTTTTGGTTCAACCGCCGGTGCTGCAATTGCCCAGCATCCGCATGTCCGGAAGGTGGCTTTTACCGGTTCAACAGAAGTAGGTAAACTGATCATGCAGCAGGCCTCCGGAAATTTAAAACGCGTTTCGCTTGAACTTGGTGGGAAATCGCCGAATATTATCTTCCCGGATGCTGATTTCTCGAAAGCGATTCCCGGTGCACTGTTAGGAATTTTCTTCAATCAGGGGCAGGTTTGCTGTGCCGGTTCCCGGTTGTTTGTACACAAAAAGGCATATGACAATGTGTTGTCGGAAATGTCCAGTTACGCATCCAAAATTCAACAGGGCCCTGGTTTGGACGAAAACACCCAAATTGGACCTCTCGTATCGGATGAACAGTTTGCCCGCGTATCCAATTATCTTGAGTTGGGCCGTCAGGAAGGCGCCACTCCGGTGATCGGAGGCAAACCGTTGGAAGGTCCCGGCTACTTTGTGCCGCCAACCATCTTTGCGGATGTAAATGATGAAATGACGATTGCCAAAGAAGAGATTTTTGGACCGGTGGTAGCCGCATTGCCATTTGATGATGAAGAGCAAATTTTGGATGTGATTGGCCGTGCGAACGACAGCGAGTACGGCTTGGCGGCTGGTGTCTGGACGACTGATGTAAGAAAAGCGCACCGGGTGGCGCATGCGCTGCAAGCGGGGACCGTATGGGTCAATTGCTACAACGCGTTTGACGCATCCGTTCCGTTTGGCGGTTACAAACAATCCGGTTTCGGACGAGAAATGGGCGGTTATGCACTGGAACTGTATACGCAGGTGAAAGCTGTCTGGATGAATCTGGAATAATCGAAATGCCAAAACTCCTTCCATAAAGGGAGGAGTTTTTCAGTTGGTTCCGCAGATGCTGAAAGAATGTGAACCTTCATTCTAATGATATTCGCTGTTAGGTGCGTGATGCTGCAGGACAAGCTGAGAGATCTGTTGATAATATTGCTTGTAAAGGTTATCGCCGACCATCACCACGAATGAATTTTGTTCTTGTTCAAGCATCCCCGCAAACACTGTTCCGACATTCCACCCCAACTCGTTGTGAAGAGGTTCGTTAACCGCTTCTGCATAAAGGGCCAGCCGGCTTTTGACTCCTTCCAGCAGCACAGTATGTACCGGGCTGTCATTTGCGGCCGATTTCAGTTGTTCGTAAAATGAATCCAGTATGTTATTGCGGAGTTGGCTTTCTCCGAATAGAAGTGTTGTCGTGTAATCAACCATGAATGTACGAAGATAGAGGAGTTCAAAACACATACGGTCAAATTGGACATGTTCGATAATTGATTGCAGCAAGGAATACAAAGATTGCTGGCGCTCTTGGTCTGGATAAAGCACAAAGTTAAGAAATGAGCGGCTAATTTGAGACGTTACATTCTCATCATGGTTTGTCATCAAAAAACGCTCCTCTACGGTTGCAAATATACAAACGGATTGTCAACGGTCTCTGGAAAATTTCGCCAATGGCGCAGGAAATCTGCAACCTGCTCGTTTGGCGGATGGTTCAGCAAAGCAAGTGGTGCGCCATCTGCAATCAGACGGCCGTTCTGCATTACGAGCGCCCGGTTCGCCAATCTCAGAATATCGCGATAATCATGACTGACCAAGACAGTTGTCGTACCGGTCGTTTGCAAAATGGATTGGAGGTCGGTCACGAGCGATTCTTTGGCCGGGGCATCCAATGCGGAAAACGGTTCATCAAGAAACAGCACATCAGGATCCAGAACAAACGCCCGGGCGAGACTCACCCGCTGCGCTTCACCGCCCGACAGGGAACGGGCATGCTGCTCGATTACATGCCCGACGCCAAATCGGTTCAGCCAGGTTTCACAAAGCAATCGTATTTCATCTTTCGGTGTCCGGCGCATTTTTAAACCGGATGCGACATTTTCAAAAACAGTGGTGTTAAACAATAGCGGTTCTTGAAAAACGACTGCAATTTTTCTGCGGATGTCAATCGAAACCCGATTTCCAACCGGCATTCCCTGAAACTGGATCGTTCCTGAGGTGGGGCGCTGCAGAAACGAAAGGATTTTTAACAGACTGCTTTTGCCGGAACCATTCGGTCCGACTAAACCGGCCAATTCGCCTTTTTGCAGGGAAAAGTCGATGTTCTGCAAGATGATTTTCTTGCGTACCCGCCAGTTAATATTTTGTGCCGTAATCATAAGATCCCCCTCCCCGATTCCGTTGCTGCACAAAGGTGAACCAGAGTGTCACAATATAGGACAGGATCGCAAGAATGATGCTTAATGCGATGGCCACGTCAAAATTTCCTTTCGATACTTCCAACATGGTGGCGGTGGTTAACACGCGGGTGTCCCCTTTAATGTTTCCGCCCACCATCATGGAAGCCCCGACTTCTGCCACGACCCGGCCAAACCCGGCGATCACAGCCCCCAGCAGGGAATAGCGGGTCTCTTTTAAAAGAAACCATAGATACTGGAAACGGGTGGCACCAAGCGCCCGAATCTGCAAATGCATTTTGGGGTCTGTCTGTTGAATGGCTGCAGACGTCAATCCGATAATGATAGGCGTAGCGATTACAAATTGTGCGATAATGATAGCTGTTGGCGTATATAGCAGACCCAAATAGCCCAATGGACCCGAGCGCCAAAGAAAAATGGTAATCCATACGCCTGCCACAACGGGCGGCAGTCCCATACTGGTATTAATGACGCTAAACAGAAAGCGGCGTCCGGGAAACTGAAATAATGCCAAAAAAGTTCCTAAAGGAACCCCGATTAGAATACTGAGCAAGGTGACGATACCTGATATTTTTAACGTTAATAGCGTGATCTGCATAACTTCCGGATCACCGGTGACCAGTATATGAAAGGCTTTCAGCAACCCTTGCCAGATTAAATCCATTTTTCCACTTCCTTGTCTTTACTTTCCAAGGTCCTCCATTTTCTTGCCGGCATCCGGAAAAAACAAGGCCTGACCGAATTTATCTTTACCGAAATCTCCGATCATTTTCTGTGTATCTGGAGCGACCATAAAGTCGTCGAACGCTTTGGCCCCCTCTTTATTGACTTTCGGGAATTTATCCGGATTTACCTGCATGACGTGATAGATATTCAGCAAGGATTTTTCGCCTTCTACCAGAATGTCCAGATTCAGGTTTTTCTTTTGCGCCAGATAGGTGGCACGGTCTGTTAACGTATAGCCGCCTTTATCGGAGGTAACGTTGAGCGTTTGGCCCATTCCTTGCCCACTTTCCTGGTACCAGGAGGCACCTTTTGGCTGGATGTTGGCCGTTTTCCACAAGGATTTTTCCATTTTGTCGGTACCGGAATTGTCACCTCTGGATATAAATGTCGACTTGCTGTTTGCTATCGCCTTAAACGCTTCTACTGCCGTTTTCATCCCTTTGATTTTGGCAGGATCGGATGGTGGTCCGACAAGGATAAAATCGTTATGGGCAACCAATTGATAGTTGATGACCGTTTGATTGTCGACCAATTTTTTTTCGGAGGAGGGGGCGTGTGTCAAAAGAACATCCGCTTCGCCTTTCTCTCCCATCGCCAATGCTTGGCCGGTTCCCACGGCAACTGTTTTAACGTGATAACCGGTTTTCTTCTCAAATTCGGGAATCAGAACATCAAGCAAACCGCTGTCCTGCGTGCTGGTGGTTGTCGCAAGAATAATGTTCGGATTCGATGGTGTCGGAGGTTGCGCGGCGGGAGTGGACTGCTGGGGAGCAGGAGCCGCTGAATTACCGCAGCCGACCAGAGCAAACATGGTGGCCGTCGTAACCAATAGGGAACGAAAACGTTTCAATGATTGTTTCATACTTTTTCTCCTCTCTGTATGTACGTACCGGTTAAAGTGGGGTCATAACCTGCCTGGCTGCGAATCGCATTTTGAAAAGCGGGTGAGCGGAGAACGGCCAGAAGCTGCTTCCAGTGCGTCGTTTGGACGGTTTTCTCCAAACAAACCAGGTCATAACGCTCATGGTACAGTGGAACAAAATCAAGTCCGAGCCGACTGGCGGAGGTTTGTACGCCAATTCCTGCATTTGCTTCTCCGTTTGCGATCCGGTAGGCGACGCCAAAATGGGTCGTCTCCTCGAATTCATAGCCGGTGATGGAAGCAGACGGAATGCCCGATTTTCGCAGGAACGAATCGATTCGCAATCGAGTGCCGGAACCTTTTTGCCGGTTGATAAAGCGCACGCCCGGTTTGGCGATATCCTGCATCGTCCTCATCTGCAGCGGGTTGCCGGGCGGAACAATCCACCCCTGCACACGCTGAGCCAGATTGACGACCGTTACAGATTCGCCGGGAAGCAGATACTCGATGAAGGAAAGATTGTATTCACCCGTTTTTTCATCCCACAGATGAATACCTGTCAATTCTGCCTCACCTTGATACAGGGAGTGCAGACCTTCCATGCTGCCGGTAAAGGCACAGTCCAGTACAACCGAAGGAGAGGCGTATTTTAAAAATTCCGCCAACATCTCCACTACAGGATCATGGCTGCCGACAAATCTCAAATCTGCCGCGTATTGGCGAATAGACGTGTTCCTATCATCTGGCAGCAGGTTGATTTCTGAGCTTTCCTGTTGTGAATCGGCTGTTCCTGTTGCCACAACCGAACCGCGTAAGATCTGGTTCAGCTCGTCCCGGTGGAACCGCAGTTGGCGGCCTACCCGTTGGGCAGGGAGTTCCGCCCGTTTTACCAATTCATACAGCGTATATTTCGAAATTTTGAGCAGATCGGCAGCTTCCTCTGCCGTCAAAAACGGATTGCTACTCATCCCCGCCGCACCTCTTTGTCCGGTGAAATCAAAACCAGTGTATTTGATTTCAAGAGTTTCGTCAATTCATCAATTTGGTTTAATTTGTTTTAGTTTGGTTCTGTTTGGTTCTGTTTGGTTTTCTTTTCTTTAAAATACAAAAAAGTCGCGGGTGAATTTGTCCATTAGGTACCATTGACCTGCCACGCTGAGAAGAGCCGCGATTCCGATCGATCTTTTGTTTTTAAAAATCAGGGCCCAGATGGCAAACAAGGGGAACAGTACTATAATAAAGCGTGGAATGCTGTAAAAATACGAGTTGCCAATACTGGGTGAGCAGAGGGGAACGATAACGGCCGGGACCAAATACAACAGGTACTCGTTTGGCAGCCGCCACTTCTGTTTCCAGAGGGATAAACCGATCAGCAGAAGCTCCAAATAGGCGGCGATTGCTTCATACGCATGATCCCACAGCGGCCAGCCCCGGCGCGGTTTTGTCAGAATGTCCCAAGTTCCGTACCACAAAGTGGCCCATGGCCATAAAGAAGTACGGTTCCAAAATTTCTGGGCGCGGACGAAACCGAGCGGGTCCCCGATTTTGAAAAATAAAAGTGTCATGTAGACAATCAATCCGGTCGGAATCAAGGCTATCGCCACAATATCCGGACGTATCTGCCGCCACTGAAAGTTGCGCGCTGACAGGTAGGCATACAAAAATGGAAAGACAAGCAGAAATCCTGTGTTTCGGGTAAGCGCCGCAAAAAATCCGAATATGCCTGCGAGCAGCCATTTTTCTTGGCGGATCGAAAGCAGGCAGCCGACTGTCAGGAACAGGAACAAAGATTCTGTGTACAGCGCAGAAAAATAAAACGATGTGGGAAACACTACAAGCAGCAGACCTGTGTAAACGGCATGCGAACGGCTGAAATCCCTTGCAAGCAGACGCAGCAGCAGATAGAGGGCCAACAAAAGCGTCACGTTTGCGATCAAAAGACCGCCAATGCGGTACGGCATATCGAATGCAAAGTGCAGTCCGCGAATCAGATAGGGATACAGCGGAAAAAATGCGGCCCGTTTTAATTCGGCGTATCCATCTGTTGCAATCCGGAGATACCAGAGTGAATCCCATCGTACAAAATTTTGAATTAGGGCATACTGCAAGTACTCCTTTATCGAATGAAAGGGCATCGATCGACTGACAAAGAAAAGACTGGCTCCAAACACGGAGACTTTATGTACAAGAAACAGGATAAACGAATAGATCCAAGCATCCCGGCGGCTCATGTGTTCACCTCGTTTTTCAGTCAACATACTAAACGATACGGAAATTCCTGTCAAAAACTGCACATCGCGGTGGTTGAGAAGGAGGCATCTATGATCAGCGTCATCATACCTACGTACAACGAAAAAGGGAACATCCCGCTGCTGGCGGACCGGATTCGGGGGGCTTTGCACGGCGAAGAGTATGAAGTTATTTTTGTTGACGACAGTACAGATGATACACCGGATATCTTGCAGGAGGTGGCGAACCGTTACCCGCAATTCCGCTATATTCATCGGGCGTCTGAACGGGGATTGGCGACTGCCGTTATACGGGGATTTGAAGCGGCCAAAGGGGACGTGCTGGCGGTTATGGATGCGGATTTGCAGCATCCGCCGGAACTGCTGGCCGAAATGTTGGTGAAAATTCAGCAGGGAGTCGATCTGGTGCTTCCCAGTCGATTTTTACAGGGGGGAGAAGACCGGGGACTGGCCCTACACCGCAAAATCATTTCGAAAAGCGCCCGCCTCATTGGACAGGCCGCTTTGCGCCGGGTCCGGAAAGTGACCGATCCGATGAGTGGTTTTTTTATGCTGAGGAAACAGGTTATTGAAGGCATCAAATGGAATCCGATTGGCTGGAAAATCCTGCTTGAAATTCTGGTGAAAGGGAATTATAAGAATGCGTTGGAAATCCCATATGCATTCCAGGAGCGGCATCGGGATGAATCCAAAATGAGTCTTCGGGAACAATTGAATTACATTCGTCATGTGGGAAGGTTGGTGGCCGCCAGTCCGGAAGACAGAAGGCTTCTTTTGTTTCTGCTTGTCGGACTGTCCGGGGTCGCGGTAAATATGGGAGCCTTTACGGTGTTTTACGAACTGTTGCGGTGGTCTGTCGTTTGGTCCGGTTTCTTTTCCGCTCTTGTGGCGATGACATCCAATTTTATTCTCAACGATACGTTTACCTGGCCGGGGGACAAGCAGGATCTCTTGTTGGTTCGCTACTTGAAATATCTGATCGTATCGGTGTTTGGGATTGCCATCAATTTGACCGTACTGTATGTGCTTCATGACCGTTTCCTCCTGCCCGCCCTGTTAGCCAACGCAATTGGAATCGTGCTTATGACCGGCTGGAATTTTGCGATTAACAGCTTGTGGACCTGGAAACAGCGGGCGGGGGTAGCGGCTCATTCAATGAACGACTACGGGGGGCCGTAAGCATGAATCAACTCAACGTAATTGTAATGGCGGGGGGCAAAGGAGAACGTTTTTGGCCGTTAAGCCGGATGCAGTGGCCAAAACAGTTTTTGACCATTGCGGGGAATCGCTCGATGCTGCAAATGACGGTGGACCGGTTGCGTAAATTTGTCCCGCTCTCCCATATTCATATTGTGAGCCATGTAAATTACCGGGATATTGTTCGGCTTCAATTGCCCGAATTGCCGGTGGGAAATCTGATATTGGAGCCGGTCGGAAGAGATACATCCGCTTGTATCGGGCTGGCAGCCGCTAAAATTTCAAACCGGCAACCGAATAGTGAATTACTGGTGGTACCGGCCGATCATTATGTGGAAGACGAAGAAATTTTTATTGAGAGCATCCAGAAAGGCCGTCAAGTACTGAAGCGATCTCGCGGTGTGGTAACGCTTGGCATCAAACCCAGCTATCCGGAAACCGGTTATGGATATATGCAGGTGTCCGAGGCAGAGTATGACCGGATTTTGCACGGGTATAAGGTGGAACGGTTTCATGAGAAACCAAACCGGGAGACAGCCGAAACGTTTATTACGAAGCCCAATTTGTATTGGAATACAGGTATGTTCCTATGGCATACCAATACTATCCGGAGAATGATTGAGCAGTATCTCCCGGATCTTCATCACGGTCTGGAAATCATTCGACCGGTGCTGGACAGCAGCATGGAGCAGGCGGTGCTGGAACAGGTATATCCTCGTTTGCCAGCCATTTCGATCGATTATGGAGTGATGGAAAAAGCGGACAACATCTACATGGTTCCCTGCGATTTCGGCTGGAACGATGTGGGCAGTTGGGGAGCGCTTGACAAAATTTCGGAACGGGACCCGTTTGATAATGTGATTCAGGGCAATGTCATCAACCTGGACACGCATGACTGCATTATTCACAATGCGGGAGACAAGCTGATTGCAACGCTGGGCATCCAGGATATCATTGTGGTGGATACGGAAGATATTACGCTGGTCTGTTCGAAATATCGTTCGCAGCACATTAAGGAACTCATCCAGGAATTGAAACGGCAAAAACTGGAGGCCTATTTGTAGGGAGTTTGACAAAAAAAGTCGTACCTTGCGGTGCGACTATTTCTGCATGAGGGTTATTTGCCTCTGATAAATTCTTTGACGTTTTGTCGATAACGGGGACGCACCCGCACAAACCGGTAACGGGAAGAATATCTGCCCAGCACGAATACGACGGGTAAGGCAATCACGGCAAGAATAGCGTTCAGACTCAAAAATCTCACCTCCTGAATCAAACAAAACATCCGTCATTAGAACGTATGATTTTGAACTGTTAAATATGTATTCCTTTCGTTTACCGTTGTCTGATATAATGAGGGGGACTTGCGGATAAAGATTTTCCCATGGAAGAAATCACGCAAACGGAACATCCTAATAGGTAAGACTCGCAGGTGGGAGGCTTTTCTTACGATGCAACAGTTATTTACATTTACTCTTGCCTTTTTGGTTGTCTACGCTTTAGTTCCCGTCATGAGGAAGATTGCGTTAAAAACCGGTTTTGTAGACATTCCGAACCAGCGGAAAATCCACACCGATCCGATTCCGTTGTTAGGCGGAGCCGCCATGTTCGTCGGTTTCTTCGTTACCACGCTGATTATGGGCGAACGATCATCGGAATATGTGGGGCTTATGTTGGGGGCCCTGGTTATTTTTCTGGTCGGTTTGATCGATGATTACATGAAGACGAGGGGCAAGGATTTTCCTGCTCTTCCAAAATTTATCGCACAAATTGCAGCCGCCTCCATTTTGATATACTTTGATGTGCGCATTGAAGGAATTACGATTCCATTCGGTGGGTTGGGCTATTATCAGTTTACTTATTGGGTATCTGTATTGGCTACTGTGTTGTGGGTGGTCGGTATTACGAACATGTTTAATTTTCTTGACGGGGTGGACGGTTTGGCTGGCGGAATCGCTGCCATTTCGGCGACCACACTCCTGTTCATTTCTCTGTTGAAAGGGCAGCCAACCAGTGCCATGTACGCCGTAACGCTGATCGCCATTTCGCTTGCGTTTCTGCGTCACAATTTCCATCCGGCGAAAATTTTTATGGGGGATTCGGGGGCGACATTTCTCGGTTTTACCTTGTCGGCCATTGCAGTGGAAGGGGCGTTTAAGGCGGCCACGCTTGTATCTTTGGTGGTACCTGTGTTGGCTCTGGGCGTTCCGATTTTCGATTTCTTTTATGTTACGATTCGGCGGCTGAAGGAAAATCGCCCGATTTACAAGGCGGACAAAGGGCATACATTCCATCAGTTGATGCAGTCGGGATTGACCCAGATTCAAACGGTCGCATTCCTTTACTTGTTAGGCATCTGTTTCTCTCTCGTATCGATCATCGTTGTATTGGTAAATAAATAGCGGTTAACCATTGAAAGAAGCGTCTGGCAGGCATTACGGGTTCACTTTTGAGATGCAAAAATAATATTGTCATTTCAAAGAAATTTAACGATACTATTGCACCCTTAAAAGTGAACCCGTTATGGCAAGCAGGCGTTTCTCTTATTTGATAGAATTTGTGAATTAGTTAATCATCGGTGTGGGTGTCGGTTTTTGGCCTGTTTTACTGTAGGTGGAATCAATGTAAGCCCGGATTTCTATTTCGGACTTTCCTTCCGATTGCATTTTGGCGGCGTCCAGGGCAATGTTCATGCAGGTGTTGCAGGTTGTGGCATGTGAATTCCAGACGATACCGTCAGAAGTGGTTTGCTGCACGAAACAATCTGCGTTGCTTTTGTGGCCAATTTCCCCGCATCCGCAATAGCAGGGCATTTTTTGCAGCAGGCTGATGTTTTTGCCTGCCGTCTTATAAGCGTCCTGGATCGCTTGCGGTTTGTTCGTGACGAAAGATGGCAGATGATCGGCGGATGAAGTTTTCTGAAAGATGTCTCCTTTGCTTTCATCCATGTTTGAGTTTTGCAGAGCGTCCGATGAAGTTGTATGTTGATGGGCCGGTTCGGAAGCGGTTGAGCATCCGGCGGCCAGCAAGGATAAGAATGTAACCAAGAGAATTTTTCTCATTTGCAAACTCCTTATTTTGATTGGATTTTAATAGATATGATTGACCTTATTATGCCATATATCGAACGAATTGGGGTAAATCATCTGTAACTGTCCTTCAGAATTTGCAAGAAATCGGCAGGATCGTTATGATGAAAAAAGCATAGACACACCAGGTCTCGCTATGCACCCAAAGGGCACAAGTCGCGTCACGGCAGTAAACTGCCGGATCGCGCTATGGAGGGGTTTCAATGGAGGATTTAACCGTGTACAAACATGTAAATGGACCAGAAGAACTGAACTTGTTGAAAAAAAAACAAGCAGCTGGAATTGATTGACGTTCGTCAGCCGGAAGAATATGCGGGCGGGCATATTTCGGGAGCGAAGCTGATTCCGCTTGGCGAATTGGAGTCGCGGATCGGCGAATTGAATCCGGATCACGAATATTTGTTAATTTGTCGAAGTGGCAGGCGCAGTATAATGGCTTATAATCTTTTAAAACAGCATGGTTTTGAAAAGCTGTATAACTTACAAGGCGGCATGCTGGCCTGGACGGGTGAAGTCACTACTGATTAAAGAAATCAAAGAAAGACGGATGCATGTGAGCATGCACCCGCCTTTTTTCCTATATGATTAGATTTAACCGTTTACAATTTGTCCGCCGTTAACGTGCAAAATCTGTCCAGACATATAGGAAGAATCATCAGAAGCGAGATACACATAGGCGGGAGCCAATTCAACTGGCTGACCGGGTCTGTCCATCGGCGTATCACTGCCAAATTCCGCAACTTGCTGCAAGGTAAAGGAAGCAGGAATCAATGGGGTCCAAATCGGGCCTGGCGCAACACCGTTGACCCGAATTCCCTGTTCGATCAGATTAAGAGACAAGGAGCGTGTAAAGCTCACAACAGCTCCCTTTGTTGCCGAATAATCAATCATCGTTTTGAATCCCTGGTAGGCGACAATCGAGGCAGTGTTAATGATGGAACTGCCCTTTTTCATATAAGGGACGGCCGCTTTGGTTAAGTAAAACATGGAGAAAATGTTGGTTCGAAATGTGCGCTCCCACTGTTCAGATGGAAGCTCCAAAATACTTTCCCGCACGTGTTGCTCGCCGGCATTGTTGACAAGTACGTCGATTCTGCCGAACTGCTCCACTGTGGTTTTGACAACATGCTGACATACGTTCTCATAACCGACATCCCCGGGCAAAAGAATACATTTTCGTCCCAACCGTTCGATGTAATGCCAGGTTTCCTGTGCGTCTGTGTGTTCATCCAGGTACGAAATGGCAATATGGGCACCCTCTTTTGCAAATGCGACTGCCACTGCCCGGCCAATGCCGCTGTCGCCGCCTGTGATAAGTGCCACCTTGTTGTGTAATTTGCCACTCGGCTGATAACCTGGGTCGTCAAAAATCGGCCTTGGCACCATGATGGATTCGATGCCAGGTTGTCTGTGTTGCTGTTGTGGCGGTACTCGTTTCGGATAATATTCACTTTCGGAGCTCATTTGATCCGCCCTTTCCTCTTAAGCAAAATAGGCTGATTCATCATATGACAGACCGGCCGGGTTGGTACCCGGAAGTGCTTGCATAATTCGGTATACTATTGCATTCTCTGACAACAGATGCCTTTCTGATAAGGTTTAGGCATATTATGAGCTTTTGGCGCTTTCCCCTTGTCGATAATTCCCGGGAAATGTCATGTTTTGAAAATTCTTTTCTTTTTCGCCGGATTTCGGGATAATTAAAAAAATTACTCTAAATTAGACAGGAAGGTGACTACCAATGAAAATCACAGTAGTCGGAGCAGGAGCGGTTGGCGGGTATTTCGGCGGCCGGTTGCAGCAGGCAGGAGCAGATGTTACGTATCTGGTCAGGGAAAAAAGAGCGGAACAATTGAAGCAAACAGGACTCGTAATTCAAAGCCCGCGAGGAGACGATCAGCTTGTACCGAAGATCGCAACCCGTACAGATCAGATTGAAGGTTGTGATTTGATTATTCTCGGGGTCAAGAATTATCACATTCCCGGTTCCATTGATCAAATGCGTCCCTTGGTGGAAAAGGGAGCTTATGTGTTGCCGTTGTTAAACGGCGTAGAACACTATGATCTTTTGGAAAAGGAATTCGGCAAAGGTAAGATTCTTGGCGGACTCTGCTATATTATATCGACGTTAGATGCGGAGGGGCGTATTTTACATACAAATCTGGCACATGAAGTTCGGTTTGGTCCTCTGGTGCCCGAGCAACAGGCTTTCTGCGAAGAATTGACGGTCGCTGCGAAGGGTGCCAACATGAAGCTGGTGCTAAGCGAAGACATTCAAGCGGACATTTGGAACAAGTATGGCTATATTACCGCTTATTCAGGTGTCACAACCGCCAGCCGTCTGTCGATTGATAAGGTGTTGAAATGCGAACCGACGAAAGAGGTGTTCCGTCAATCGTTAGTTGAGATGTGGCAATTGGCGAGGCACAAAGGTGTCAATCTTGCAGAGTCATTTATTGATATAAGTGTGGACCAGTGTTCTAAACTGCCGGAAGGATCTACTTCCTCGATGCATCAAGATTTTCGGAAAGGACTCCCGTTGGAAGTGGAAAGTCTGCAGGGAGCAGCGGTCCGACTTGCGAAGCAGGCCGGGATTGAAATTCCTACAATCAAGACGTTGTATGGATTAATCAAACCTTATGAAAACGGAAGTAGCAATTAAGGCAAATCGATGAACATAAAGCCCTCGTAGCTCTACAGTTGCTGCGAGGGCTATTCCAACAGCTTAGAAAGTATAAAAATGTGATATTCCATCATCATTTTCTTCCCCTTTATGTTCAATCATCCAAATTCCCCTTCCCTCGCTATTCATTAGCATGAAATATAGATTTAAACGGATTCGAAGCACAGCGAGCGCTGATTGGTCAAATTCGGCCATTTTTGGCCGCGAGTTTCGCAACTGGTAAGCATTTATCGGTTGTGCTATAATCAGGAAATGATTTCGGACGTGATTGCGGAGGTGGAATACGTGTCTATAACGAGTAAAGATGTCGCTCATGTGGCCAATCTGGCGCGGTTGAAGCTGACCGATCAAGAGATGGAGCAATACACGGAACAGTTGAACAAAATTCTGCAGCATGCGGAAGAATTGCAAAAGCTCGATCTCGAAAATGTGGAACCGACCAGCCACGTGCTGCCGATACAGAACGTAATGCGGGATGACCGGACCCGCCAATGGTTGACAAACGAACAGGCACTATCGAATGCACCCGACGAGGACGAAGGACAGTTCCGGGTACCTGCCGTAATGGAGGGATAAGATGAGCATCTTGGATGAATCGATCCAAAGTTTACATAAAAAAATCAAAAGCAAAGAAATTCGGCCATCTGAACTTACGCAAGCAGCTCTGCAGAAAATTGAACAGACGGACAGCCAAGTCAAGTCATTTCTGACGGTTACAGCGGAACAGGCAATTGATCAGGCGCAAAAATTGGACCGTTTGCCAGACGGAAATCTTCCGCTACTATACGGAATTCCGGGTGCCATTAAAGACAACATGTGTACCGAAGGAATCAAAACAACCTGTGCGAGTCAGATTCTGGCCAATTATATACCGCCTTATTCCGCAACAGCAGTAACAAAACTGCAGGAGCAGAATTTTGTGATGGTCGGGAAAACGAATATGGACGAGTTTGCCATGGGCTCTTCCAACGAAAATTCGGCTTTTTATCCCACACGCAACCCTTGGAATCTGGAGCGTGTGCCAGGCGGTTCGTCGGGAGGCTCGGCTGCTGCTGTAGCGGCTGGTCAAGTTCCGTTCTCGCTTGGCTCTGATACCGGAGGTTCGATTCGGCAGCCGGCGTCTTATTGCGGTGTGGTCGGTCTAAAGCCGACGTACGGTCTTGTATCCCGTTTCGGTCTGGTTGCGTATGCTTCCTCGCTCGATCAGATTGGACCTTTTGCGCGAAATGTGGAAGACACGGCAGCCGTTCTGCAGGCGATTGCCGGTTATGACGAGTTGGATTCGACATCCGCCAATCTGGAAATTCCCGATTATTCGGCTGCATTGAACAGGGATATTAAGGGACTGCGGATTGCCATGCCGAAAGAGTATTTTGCGGAAGGGTTGGACCCGGCTGTCCGGGACCGGGTGCTGGATGCGATTCGGCTGCTTGAATCGCAGGGAGCGGTTGTTGAAGAAGTCACCCTGCCGCATACAAAATATGCGGTGGCCTGTTATTATCTGCTTGCGCCGGCCGAAGCATCTTCCAATTTGGCCCGCTATGACGGAGTTCGTTATGGAGTCCGCGTCGAAGCAGACGATTTGATCGATATGTACAAGCAGACACGGGCGAAAGGTTTCGGCGCGGAAGTCAAACGCCGTATTATGTTGGGAACCTACGCGCTTTCTTCCGGCTATTATGACGCGTACTACTTGCGGGCACAAAAAGTAAGAACGCTGATCAAACAGGATTTTGACCGGGTATTTGAAAAATTCGATGTAATCGTATCCCCAACCGCTCCCACCGTTGCGTTTAAGGCTGGGGAGCAGACGGAGGATCCGATGACGATGTACCTAAACGATATATACACCATACCGGTTAATCTGGCAGGCCTGCCGGGTATTTCCGTGCCATGCGGGTTGGCGGACGGAATGCCGGTTGGACTTCAAATTATCGGCAAAGCGTTTGCAGAAAGCACCATTCTGCAAACCGCTCATGCGTATGAACAAACGGCCAATCTGAATTTGCGTCCGTCTGTTGCAGGGGGTGTACAGGCATGACAGAAGCGGTGGCCACACAATTTGAAACGGTCATTGGACTGGAAGTGCATGTAGAGTTAAAAACGCAATCCAAAATTTTTTGCGGCTGCCCGACTCATTTCGGTGCGCCGCCGAATACAAATGTGTGTCCGATCTGTCTGGGACATCCCGGCGTTTTGCCTGTATTGAACCGGCAGGCCCTGGAATTTGCCATCAAGGCATCGGCTGCGTTGAACTGTAAGATAGCGGAGGAAAGCAAGTTTGACCGCAAAAACTATTTTTACCCTGATCTGCCAAAAGCCTATCAGGTTTCCCAGTATGACAAGCCGGTTGGCGAACATGGCTGGATTGAGATTGAGGTAAACGGGGAAACGAAACGGATTGGGATCACGCGCGTTCATCTGGAAGAGGATGCCGGAAAATTGACTCATTCGTCTGGCGGTTACTCACTTGTTGACTATAACCGGGTGGGCGTACCGTTGATCGAAATCGTTTCCGAGCCGGATATCCGGACGCCTGAAGAGGCGCGCGCCTATCTGGAGAAGCTGAAAGCGATCATGCAGTATTGTGAAGTGTCCGACGTCAAAATGGAAGAAGGATCGCTCCGCTGTGACGCGAACATTTCATTGCGGCCGGTTGGTCAGAAACAGTTTGGAACCAAAACGGAATTGAAAAATATGAACTCGTTCCGCAATGTTCAGCGGGCGCTTGAATACGAACAGGGACGACAGGCGGATGTGCTCCGCTCGGGCGGTACGATTGTGCAGCAGACCTTGCGATGGGATGATGCGAGAAATGAAACGATCGTCATGCGCTCGAAGGAAGAGGCGCATGACTATCGATATTTTCCGGAACCCGATTTGGTAAAAATGGTCATTAGTCAGGAATGGGTCAGTGAAATCAAAGCTGCCATTCCGGAGCTGCCCGATCAGCGAAAAACCCGGTACATGGAAAAGTTGGGATTGCCGTCCTATGATGCGGAAGTGTTGACATCATCAAAAGCTGTATCCGATTTCTTTGAACAGACGCTGCAGCATACGGACAACGCAAAAGCGGCTTCCAACTGGATCATGGGTGAACTGATGGGGCATCTGAATGAAGCCGGGTTGGAAATTGGCGAAACGAAAGTGACTCCTGCCGGTCTTGGCAAATTAATCAGCCTGATCGACAAAGGAACGATTTCCAGCAAGATCGCCAAAACGGTCTTCGAGGAGATGTTTGCGACAGGCGGCGACCCGGAAACGATCATCCAGGACAAAGGTCTGGTGCAAATTTCCGACGAAGGCGAACTTGTCAAGATTGTGGAAGAAATTATTGCCAACAATCCGCAATCGGTTGCGGATTACAAAGCGGGGAAAGAAAAAGCGTTAGGAGCTCTCGTCGGACAGGCGATGAAAGCAACGAAAGGGAAAGGAAATCCGCAACTGCTGAACAAGCTGATTCTGGAACGTATTCAGTCATAAAAACAATGCTTCTGCGGCAGTGATTTACCCCAAGTTCGCTTGGGGTATTCCACATTTTATGGCGAAGGACAAGTTTTACTAACGGAATAAAGAAGGGGCGTACTCATGGTCAAACAAAGGGCCAGACTGATCTACAATCCATCGTCCGGCAAAGAAATGATGCGGCAGCAATTGCCTGAAATTCTCGATATTTTCGATTCGGCAGGATTGGAGACAACCTGCCATATGACAAAAAATTCGGATGATACAGTAGAGGCGGCCAAAAGGGCGGCAGAGGAAGCGTATGATCTTGTGATAGCTGCCGGGGGAGATGGAACGGTAAACGAAGTAGTGAATGGACTGTCCCCGTTTGAGGTCCGGCCTTTACTTGGGATTCTTCCTGCAGGCACCAGCAACGATCTGTCCAGAGCACTAGGGCTGCCTCGCGATCTGAAGGAAGCTGCCAGGCGAATTACGGATTTGCAATACAAACCGTTAGATGTTGGGCAGGTAAATGACCGATTTTTCATTAATATTGCCGGATGTGGCCGAATAACGGAAATTACCTACGAGGTTCCCAGTCGGATGAAGACGGCTCTCGGACAGTTGGCTTATTACATGAAGGGATTGGAGAAAATCCCTCAATTGGGAGCCATTCATCTGGAGATTGAAGCGGCCAGTTTCGGATTTTCCGGAAAAGCGATGTTGTGTCTGATATGCAATTCAAACCGGGTTGGCGGATTTGAAAATATCGCTCCCGACGCCAATTTGGCGGACGGATTGTTCGATGTGATGGTAGTCAAGCAGGCTTCGATTCCTGATATGATCCGGTTGGCTACACAAGCTCTCCGGGGAGAACATGTTCATAACGAGAGAGTTCTTTATTTTCAAACCGAATGGTTGAAAGTAACGTCAAAGGAAAAGGTGGAACTCAATTTGGATGGTGAATACGGAGGAACGCTTCCAAAGGAATTTCGCGTTTTGAAGCACCATTTACAGGTTGTGGTGTAGGAACTGCAGCAAGCCGCGGGAAAAGCATGGACGATTGGAAAGATGTATTTCTTTTTGGGACATAAGGAAACGGAAGAACAGAAAAAAGCGCTCCCTTATCTGACCGTTCTTCTGTTTGGAGTTTCTATCGTTTTGTGCATGGTTTTCCCGTTAAAATTGGATAATGGTTTTAATTTTGATTTGCGGACCGTCTGCTTAATTATCGTTTTCTTATATTGCGGATGGAAGGAAAGGCTGGCCGTATTTGCCAAATTAATTGGCTTCCGCTGGTATTTGGGCGGAATCGGGATTCCGACAGCGCTTATTGTAACCTCGCTAGTAGCTCTCGGTGCGATTTTACTTGCGCCCGTATTCAGAAAGACAAGATCCTCGAACTGGACCGTGCGCAATCGATTATTAGCGGCTATTTATCGTTTGCGAAACCGCAGGCAGAACATGTCGAGGAAGTGGACTTCACGCAGCAGGTGGAGGAAATTGCAACCGTTGAGATCAAAGACCAGGGAATTGGCATGACGCCACAGGAGATTGAACGTTTGGGAACTCCGTGTTATTCGATGAAACGAAGCGGAACCGGTTTGGGGTTGATGGTTTCCTACCGAATTATCGAATCTTTTCATGGCAAGATCAAGGTGGTTAGCAAGAAGGGAAAGGGAACGCAATTTTTTATCCGTCTGCCGGTTGAGAAAGGGCCAGTACTGGCATAATTTATCTTCAATGGCGCAACCTAGGGCAAAGACTGATATTCTTCTACGCGGGGGGATTTCCTTTGTTCCAGATCCGCAAAAAAACGGTTTGGGTTGCCCTGTTGGCAGTCGTACTGATTCTGGGTCTGGTTTTATACCGGCCTTTCCTAGCTGATTTTTTGGTTGCGAACCGGGCAATGAACAATCAGTTGGTGCAATTTGGAAATCGCATTCTGTTTGTGGCCCCGCACCCCGATGATGAGACACTGGGCGGCGCAGCACTGATTCAAAAAGCATTGGCCCAAAAGAAACAGGTCAAAGTCGTGATTATGACATGCGGCGACGGATATGAACGAGCGGTCATCGAAAATTTTGGGGTCGTATCACCCAAACCTGCTGACTATCAACGATTAGGGAAAGCGCGGCGAGCGGAGTCGATTGCGGCTTTAAACCGATTGGGGGTCAAGCAATCAGATATTCTGTTTTTGGGTTATCCGGACGGTGGAACGAATGGGCTATGGGAAGAGAATTGGGACCGCGATCATCTCCATCGGGGGCGAAATGGCAGCGATCGGTCTCCCTACGATTTCAGTTATGAAAAAGGGGCGCCGTACGCAGGGGAAAATGTGGTTAAAAATCTGTCCTCCATTATTGACCAGTTTCACCCGACCGATATTGTATATCCGGATCCGCACGACCAGCACCACGACCATTGGGCGACACAAGCGTTCGTAAGCTACACGTTGGCGCAAAGGAAAGAACCGATAAACGAATGGTTTTATCTGGTGCATCATGGCGGTTTCCCGGCGCCTTGGCTGTATGAACCGAACCGAACGCTAGATCCTCCCTATGCGTTTCAACATTTGGATACGAGTTGGCATACTCTTCCGATGAACCAACAGGAGGAAACAACCAAACATGACGCCGTCAATCGGTATGCCACTCAAATGAAAGTAATGGAACCTTTCCTGCTTGCTTTCATCCGCAAAAATGACCTGCTTGCGACCTACCAGCCGCCTGTTCTGGGGAAGGTACAGGGAACAGGCAATGTGCAGGAGTCGGTGGAAAAGTCAAACCCCTTGTTTCCGGATGCGGTGGACGACACCCTAAGCAGAGAATTTTTGCCGACTGCCGACCTGACCGCGGTGAGCGGCATCGCATCGGATGATGCATTCTGGGTGGGGGTCAAGTCGAGATCCGGCAGCGAGGGTCGAATTACCTATCATGTTCGGATTCGATTTTTCCGGCCGGAAGGTGTGAATCGTCTCGACCTGACGGTTCAGGATTCACGCTTGTCCGCAGAGAAGTTGGCGAAGAACAGTATGGATCTGCCTGCCGGTGCCCGATTGCAAAAAGGGTCTGACGGGTTCTGGGTGGTTCTGCCCAAATCAGTTCTGCAAGGAGCCACACGTATGATGATGTCGGCCGATTCTTACCTGGGCGATCAGATGATCGATAAAACTGCTTGGCGGCTTGTGCAAGCAAATCAAAGCGCGAACGAGCAAAGCTAAGAGACAGTGATATGTTTTGATCGGTAATAATAATTTGATTAAAATTTGATCGGGGCCCGACAGGCTTCGATTTTTCTTTTTTCTGTATATTATCTAATATGTAAGCATGAAAGGAGGAATCAACCATGAAAAAATGGTTGACTGCAATTTTTACCCTGTTGTTTGCCGCAGGGGTAATGGGTAGCGGAGTGGCAGATGCTGCCACGAAAGCTGGCAGTGTGAGAGGATCCTACAGTGGAGGTTCGAATATACATGCGGGGGTAAGCAATCCGGTTTCGGGTTCAACGGGAACCAAGTCATACAGTTCCGGTGTAAAAAGCCCGTCTGTGAACGCGACTAAACCGCAGACAAACACGCCGCCTGTAAATCAGGCTTCACAACCAAGAACTTCTTTCTTCGGAGGGATGGGTTCGTTCCTGGGCGGTATGGCAACAGGCGCTCTGATGGGACATCTGTTTTCCGGAATGTTCCACCCGTTTGGCGGATATGGATTTGGCGGATTTTCGATAATCGGAATTCTGGTGGATTTGCTGGTCATTTATCTGGTGTATAGGCTGATCCGTTACTTTATGGGGAGAAGGAAACTATGAAGATTTTGTTCGACGAGCAAGACTTGATCGATTCGGTCTGCGTATTGACCGCGATGCGTCATAACCGGCCTGTGGAAAGCCTGCAAGCTGAGCTGTTCTATGAAGAACAAAAGGGCTTCTCGGCTTTGGTGACAGCGCAAAACGGGTTGTACCGATACGATTTGACAGAACAGGATCTGATCGATTCGGTGGCTGTGTATCTGTCCGAATACCACCAGTTCGATCCGCAGAAATTAACGGTGGAATTGCTGTTTGAAGAAAATAATGGATTTTCCGCTTATGTAAATCGGATGTAACGGTATCAGAAATGAGCAGGGATGGGGAAGAGCCCCATCCCTTTTTATTTATTTCCAGGCGAACAGGTTACTGTGGCGTCGCGTCGACCGCTGTATCCAGTACATCCTGCGGAATTTGGCTGGGAGCGGCACTCTCCCTGTCTGCCATCGTTCCATTTACCGTATATTCGACGGGGCCGATGTTAGGCAGATTTACGAAGTCTATTCCAATTTGTTGCCAAATCCCTCCGCAATGAAACGAAGCGGCACCATCGAGCGGCTGTTGGCGATTGCGGGGCGGGGCTGATGGTCATTGCATGGTCGTTTTTTGTGACCGATCCAGTTTGAAAGTTGATTTGTAAGGTTGTATTGTTTTTATAGACAGTTGCGGTACTTGTCACCACGTCATAGGAAACATTGGCACCCATTGATTCGGCCAATGCCCGGAGTGGGACCATCACCCGGTCATTTAAGATAAAAGGTTGTGTATCAGGTGAGACCGGTTTGTCTTCAACTATGATTGAAATGTCTTCCGCCGTTTGCGCCGTATTTGCAAAATAACCGGTTGATCCGGCTGCGATTGCAAAAGATAAGAGCGCAGAGGCCGACTTTTTCTCATTTCTTTTCCTCCGATTGCGAAAAATGGAATTTTGGAAAGACTGACAAAAACAGCCGCCAAGCAGACAGACAGGGATTGGTGTATAGTGAAGTGAGGATAGGATGGAAAGGAAAAGAAAAGAAAGGGGACTTACACCTTTGGCGTATGCGAATGAACCACTGACCGATTTCTGCAGAGAGGTCGGCAAACCGGATCTGCCCAGTCCATGCGGTGGCGCAGTTATCGCGGTGATTGGCGCGATGCTGTCCAGTCTAGCAGAACTGGCGGCGCGCGTATCGGAACGTCACTCGAGAAGCAGAGATGGGGTGGCTGTCTGCGGTGAGCGAGTTGGCGGGACTAGCGGAGATAGAGCCGCCGAGGCTTGGGAAGAGGGAGCAGACGAGGCTTGTGGAGAGGGAACGGATGGGGCTTGTGAAGGAGGAGGGGGAGCCGGGGGTTGCGAAGTGACAGGGCTAGCCGATGCCGACTGGTCAATGGTGGTCCGCGAAGCGGTATCCCTCTCTGAAAATATGTTGCGGTTCGCAGACGAGGATGTACAGATGGTAGCTCACCTGTATAGCGGCAGTCAGGATATCTGCATACGGAAACAGATTGCACCGCTTGCCAAGGTGGCGTCCGGATTGGTTAAACTGCTTACGCTCGTAGAAGAAAGAGCAGATCGGTTTCATCCTTCCGTCTTGCCGGATGTCCGGGTTATTGCGCATCTGGCGCGGGGGGCTGCGGATGGGATTTTGGAATTGGAACGGTCGGATCTTGTTAGGTCAGGCAATCGGGATGCCGTTTTAATGAGAAGGATTGAGGAGTGGCGTGATCGGGCGCATGCGGCAGCCGACCGAATTTTACATAAGGTAAGGGAAAGATAAATGGCGAAAGCGACGACGAATGTTCCGGTAGAGAAAAATCAATATATCGAGCTCGACATTACCGGCCAAGGGCACGAAGGGGAAGGCATCGGGCGATATGAAGGATTTGCCGTCTTTGTTCCCGGTGCGATACGAGGGGAACGGGTAAAAGCAAAGATTGTCAAAGTACAGAAAAGCTTTGCTTATGGGAGACTGCTTGAAGTTCTGGAAGCGTCCCACCACCGGACGGAACCGCTTTGTCCTGTGTATCACCGCTGTGGCGGCTGCCATCTGCAGCATATGTCTTATGAAGGGCAGTTAGAGCACAAACAGCAGATGGTGGCCGATGCCCTGCAGCGGATAGGGAAGTTTGCGGTAAGGCTGGAATCGGCGCCGGGTGGGGAAGAAGGGGATGCGATTCCCGTTTACCCTACGCTTGGCATGCAGGATCCTTGGAGATATCGCAACAAATCGCAAGTCCCGGTTGGATGGGTGGACGGCAGGATTGTGGCCGGATTCTATGCGCCGCGGACGCATGAGATTATCGATATGGAAGGCTGCCCGATCCAGCACCCGTACAGTGATGAGATTGTCAGTCGGGTGAAACGGATTCTGGGCGACTTGAGGATTTCACCGTATGATGAGGCAACGCGAAAAGGACTGGTGCGTCATATTGTGGCGCGCGTCGGTTTCCACACGGATGAGACGATGGTCGTGCTGGTGACAAACGGACGAAAAATCCCGCATATCGATGAGTTGGTTTCGCGGTTACGAGATGAGATTCCCCACCTGGTGTCGATCATTCAGAATGTAAACGCGGCGGTTACCAATGTGATTTTTGGGCCCGATACGATCACTTTGTGGGGAAAAGACACGATTGAGGACCGGATTGGGGATATCCGATTTTCGATTTCGGCCCGGTCGTTTTTTCAGGTGAATCCGATCCAGACTGGAGTCCTGTACCAGAAGGCGCTGGAGTATGCGGGGTTGACGGGTGATGAAACAGTGATCGACGCATACTGCGGGATTGGTACGATCTCGTTGTTCCTGGCACAGAAGGCGAAGCGGGTCGTGGGCGTGGAAGTGGTGGCCGATGCAATTGAAGACGCGAAGAAAAATGCGGCTTTGAATGGCATCGAGAATGTGGAGTTTCTGGTAGGGCAGGCGGAAAAGGTGATCCCGGAGCTTTACGCGAAGCGGGGACTGCGGGCAGATGTGGTTGTCGTGGACCCGCCGCGCAAAGGGTGTGACGAGGCGCTGCTGCAGACGATTGTCGATATGCAGCCGAAACGAGTCGTCTACGTAAGCTGCAATCCGAGTACGTTGGCGCGGGATCTTCGGTATTTGGAGGATCGGGGGTATCAGACGCAGCAGGTGCAACCGGTCGATATGTTTCCGCATACGTTTCATGTGGAGTGTGTGGTATCGATGTCGTTGAAATTGTAGATAAATAATAAACCCTTGCCAACCATAATAAACTGTTGCCAAAATCAAAATAAATTTTGATAAAGAGCGGGAATAAGGAGAGAGGAAAAAGGGGAAACCCCATCCGATCAAGCCTTAAGCCCGTTTTTTTATCACGACTTTATTTTTACAAGAATAAAGTTCTGATAGAACAAGTGGAATCAAAAATCGAGAAAATGCGGGAGTTGTGCAAGACTTTATTTTAATTGGGGAAAAGCGGGGACGGAAGAATGCGGGTTCGCGGGGGGGTGTTTTAGCAAGGGTTTATTTTTACGGAATACCAGATTTTACCGCTAGGCTGATTACCCAAATCAAAATCGTATTGAAGTGCGATTTGAAGATAAGAATCCGAACCTTGAAAAATGGGCAAGCCAAGCTGATAGTCGTTGAGTTTTCTGGGTTCAATTAGTGAACATACGTGGTAGATGAAGCAGTCTTCAGGGGCCGATTGGCTTTCGGAACAAACGTTCCCTGACAGCTTGTTGTCCGTAGGATGGTGTATATTTAGTATAGCTGAATCAATTTCATAACTTTCGAAGCCTTGCTGTAACTGAATTTCCCGAGCATCGAAAAAGGAGTGCCTCCCCAAATCTCGAAGTGTTTAGTACCGCTACCATACACACGAGATGAAAGGATGAACTCCCGATGTATAGGATTCGCCAAGACAGTTTGTTTTCCTTGGAAGAATTGTTGGAAATGTCCCCCAAGGAGACGTATTCTCTTCTGTTCGAAACGTTAGATATTATCCCGTTCTTAAGGGTGGTATCCAAAAAGACTATATACGGCGCCACCGACTCAGTTAAACTATATGCCACAATGCTTATTTCCCTGTTCGTTCCGGGTGGAACGAATTCCGACTATTAAGGACTGGCGAAAACGAGTGAAACAGAGCGTCGAATTCAGCATAGACTGTGGTTTCACGGGGTCTGATTGAATTCCGAGTGAAGCCTTCTACAGTCGGTTGGTCCAGAAACTGCAGAATTCGGCAGTCTTTCAAGAAACGCAGGATAAACTAACCCGCAAAGCTTTTCAAGAAGGGTTCATTGATGCTGCCGTCGCTATCGAGGCTAGAGACCGCAAGCCGGAGAAGAAAATCGCAGATGCGGATGAATTAGCCTTCAATTGATGCAGCTAAGAAAAAGTTAAAGAATCAGGAGGGATATAATGAAGTACATCGCCCATATCCGTGAAAGTGACAAACAGATTCAGAGCGTCGAGGAGCATTTGCTTGGAGTAAAGGATTTGGCGGAATCATTCGGGGAGAAGGTTGGAGTCAGGCATATAGCAGGTCTTGCAGGGATGCTTCATGATATGGGTAAGTACACCCATGAATTTAGAGAATACATCATAGAAGCTGTAAAAAATCCGGATTCTCCGCCGAAGAGAGGAAGTGTTGACCATTCAACGGCGGGGGGGAAGTTATTATATCAACTGTTTCATACAGGGGCTCCTTCCAGACTTAATTGGATTCTGGCCGAAGTCGTTGGAAACGCTATTATATCGCACCATTCCTATCTTCACGATTTTTTAAATCCGGATCTGGAGTCACCCTACTTGAGACGCGTTCAAAAAAACGAATTCGAATTAAAAGAGTTTGACAGGTCGAAGCAGTGCTTTTTTGACCATGTGATGAGTGAGGCGGAATTTCAGCAATATGTTTCTAAAGCAGTAGATGAATTGGAAGCTTATCTGATGAAACCCTATTCGGGGAATAGTGAAAGTAAGCTGATGTTCTTAACCAAATTTATTTTTAGCGCTTTGATAGATGCCGATCGAACGAACACCAGATTATTTGAAGAAAATAAGACCGTGGAACCGGAACCGAGCCGCAAGGAGCTGTTTGATGCATATTATGAAAAACTGATGGAAAAGATTGACTCCTACCAAGTTCAAGACGCTGCAAAAACACAAATAAATGCGCTTAGGAGAGAAATGTCGGATCAGTGCGGCCGGTTTGCGGAGAAGCCATCGGGGATCTATACGTTATCGATTCCAACTGGCGGCGGTAAGACATTAGCAAGTTTAAGATATGCGCTTAAGCATGCCGGCCTGTATAACAAAAAGCACATCGTGTATGTAGTCCCGTACACAACGATAATAGAACAAAACGCAGAAGAAGTACGCAAAATTTTAATGGATGACGGACATATTCTCGAGCACCATTCAAACGTCATCGATGATTTGGATGATGACGACGAGAACGAAGATGGCATAATCAATACGCAACAAAAGTTAAAGTTGGCCAAGGATAACTGGGATTCACCGATTATTTTTACGACGATGGTGCAGTTTTTGAACGTGTTCTATGCCAAAGGCAGCAGGAATATACGGAGGCTTCATAATTTAAGCGAGTCGGTCATTATTTTTGACGAGGTGCAGAAGGTTCCAACCAAATGCATATCGCTATTTAATCAGACGCTGAATTTTTTGAAAACTTATGGCCATTCCAGCCTCATTCTTTGCACCGCAACTCAGCCCGCTCTGGATTTTGTCGAGCATAAGCTGGAAATAAACGCGGACGCTGAAATCATTCAGAACCTTGATCGCGTAATTGAAGCATTTAAACGGGTGGAAATAGTCGATAAAGCAACGGAAGAGACGTTTAACAATGACAAGCTTGCCGATTTTATAGTGGAGAAAATAGGCGAGGTTCAGAGTGTGCTTGTTATTTTGAATACGAAAACGGTTGTGAAGAGGTTATACCGTCAAATGGAAGGGAGTGATGTGCCCGTTTATCACTTAAGCACATCGATGTGCGCCGCGCATCGGAATCACATTTTGGGACAAGTGAGAGAACATCTTGTGAATAATGAAAAAGTCATATGCATCAGCACCCAATTGATCGAAGCCGGAGTAGATGTAAGCTTTGATTGTGTGATTCGCTCTTTGGCGGGACTGGATTCCATTGCCCAAGCTGCCGGCAGATGCAACCGTCATGGGGAGCAGGAGATTCAGGAGGTTTATGTTATTGATCATGTAGAGGAGAATCTGGATCATTTGCAGGAAATAAAAGTTGGGAAAAAACTGTCCAAGCGGATTCTCGTCGATCTCAAGCGCGATCAGAACCATCATGGCGGCAATATTTTATCTGCTCAGGCAATGGAAAGGTATTTTAAGGAGTTTTATACAGAGTTCAGTTCGAGTTTGAATTATTATATACGGAAATTAAAGAAGGAAATGATAGAGTTATTGGCGTCTGATAGGAAACACAACTCGTATAATATAGCCTATTCACAGGATAAGAAGGAAAGCCTGCCATTATTTATCGTGAATAGTTATCGAACCGCAGCAGAAAACTTTCATGTTATTGATGACCATACGACATCTGTTATTGTCCCTTATGGCGATGAAGGCAAAGACATTATTGCGCAGCTGAACGGCAATGAAACGATTGAGGATCTATCACGCTTGCTGCGCAAGGCCCAACAATATTCTATCAATCTGTTTACCTGGGAACGGGAGCAACTGGAGAAGAATAATGGGTTGGTAAGTCTGCTTGATGGGAAAATATTAGCGCTGAAGGAAAGTGCTTATAGTGGGGAGTACGGCCTTGATCTCGAAAATAACAGCGGGTTTGATTTGAGCATGTTTTGAGGATGACGAGAAACCTATCTTTATCTAAGGATAGGTTTCTGCTTCACACACTATATTTTTCAATCCACGCTATGCACATAGCGACGATTCATTATATCATGCACACTATTCAAAGGTAAATTCATATAATGTGTAAAGCATTTGACTGTGAATTGGAATTGGCGTAATATGGAATTGTCAGAAAAGTTGGATGGGAAGGAGGTGAGATGATGAGGAATTCGATAGAATTTGTTGTTTATGGAGAGTATGCGTTATTTACCGACCCGTTGACTAAGCTTGGCGGGGAAAAGCTTTCCTACCAAGTGCCTACTTATCAAGCGCTTAAGGGAATACTAGAGTCCATATATTGGAAGCCGACATTGATCATGGTCGTCGATGAAGTCCGTATCATGAACCCGATCCGTATGGAATCCAAGGGTATTCGTCCAATTGAGTACGGTGGAGGAAATACGCTTGCCAACTATACGTATTTGAGAGATGTTCGCTACCAGGTACGTGCCCATTTTGAGTTCAACATGAATCGTCCGGAAATGGCCTACGACCGCAACGAACATAAGCACCACAATATCCTGAAACGTTCGCTCCAGGCTGGTGGTCGCAGAGACATTTTTCTTGGAGCCAGGGAATGTCAGGCTTATGTTGAACCTTGCGTATTTGGAGAAGGGAAAGGGTTTTATGACGGCTATGGCGAGCTTCATCTGGGGAGCATGGTTCATGGCTTGAATTATCCGGATGAAACAGGCAGGAACCATTTGGAAGTGCGTCTATGGAATCCGGTCATGAAGGATGGAGTGATCCAATTTATTAGACCCGAACAGTGCACGCAGGTTCGCATGATTAAGGATATGGAGCCGAAGCATTTCGATGAAACAAATGTTGTATCGGCGGATGAGCTGCTCACACAATTGGAGGAGGGGAGGAATCCATGAGTTGGCTATTAAATTTGTATGAAACATTTGAATCGAATTTGGACCTTGTTGGCAAGATTGAAAAAAAACATAACGATCAAGAATACACGCTGCTTCCTGTTTCCCACACAACGCAAAATGCGCACATCGAAGTAGAGATAACAGAAGATGGCGAATTTCATTCAGCGAGTGTGATTGACAAGAGTGATGCGAGCACTTTGATTCCGTGTACTGAAGAATCTGCAAGCCGCGCAGGTGCCGTCATTGCGCCCTATCCTCTGCATGATAAATTAAGTTATGTAGCGGGAGATTATGCGGCATACGGCGGGGAAATTAAAAAAGAAGAGCCCTATACATATTACATCAAACAGCTGGAAGATTGGGCGAATTCTCCATATGCTGTCGCCAAGGTAAAGAGCATTTATCACTATTTGAGCAAAGGACAGCTCATTCGGGACTTAGTTGAACACAAGATTTTATATTTGGACGCCGCGGGTCGACTCATCGACAAGTGGGACAAAAATGCCGAGGCTATGTATGGTGCGAAACCGCCTATATTCTCTGTTATTAGTGGAGAGCAAACCAGTGCGTTCGTTCGTTTTAACGTCTATTCTCCTACAAAGATATTGACAAAGGTATGGAAGGATCAGGAGATATGCGATTCTTTCATCCGATTTTACAGCAGTCGGTTAGGCGTTGAGGATCTCTGTTATGTCACGGGAAGATTGCTACCAAGTACGGACAAGCATGCGAATAAAATTAGAAATGCGGCAGATAAAGCCAAATTAATCTCGGCGAATGACAAAAGCGGCTTTACCTTTCGAGGGAGGTTTAATCTTAGCCATGAAGCGGCAAGCATCAGTTATGAAGTTTCACAAAAAGCCCATAATGCCTTGAAATGGCTCATTAATCGCCAGGGGAAAATTATTGATCAGCGTGTGTTTCTAGTATGGGCCAATGATGAACTTGAGGTTCCGGGACTTACCGAGGATTATTTTTCCATAGACCCAACACCTGTTACAACCAAGGAGAGAATATCGTTTACCAATCAAGAGTTCGCCGATGAAGTGGCAAAAGCGTTAGACGGATATAGAAATCGGTTGTCGTCAAAGGCGAATGTGAACATTTTGGTACTGGATTCGGCTACAACAGGGCGTATGGCGGTGCTGTACTATCGGAATATGGACAAGGAGCTCTACCTCGACCGGCTTGCCAAATGGCATTCAACCTGTGCGTGGTTACATCGGTATCGTAAGAATGACAATGGTGAATTTGTGCAATTTTTCGGGGCGCCGGCTACGAAGGATATCGCTTTTGCTGCTTACGGGCCAAGAGCAAGCGACAAAACTGTCAAAGGACTAATGGAGCGAATACTGCCATGTATTATCGATGATCGGAAGATTCCGTTAGACATTGTAACCAGTGCTTATCACCGTGCGTCCAACCCCGTATCGATGGAGAAATGGGAATGGGAGAAGACGCTCAGCATTACATGCGCGTTAATCAACAGACAGGAGGGATTCAATGTGGCATTAGATACGGACAATAATAACCGTGACTACTTATTCGGCCGTTTATTGGCTGTCGCCGATGTTTTGGAAAGACGTGTGTTAGACAGCGTCGATGAGAACCGATCCACCAATGCTATTCGTTATATGAACGCTTTTTCCAATCGCCCGGCAAGAACCTGGAAAACCATCCAGGACTGCTTGCAGCCTTACCAAGCCCGACTTGGAAAGAAGGGAACCTATTACTCTAAAATTATTGATGAAGTAGCTTCACGAATTCCGGTAGATCAGTTTAATAATAAGCCATTATCGGGTTTGTACTTGCTTGGATTTTATAGTCAGCGGCACGAACTTTATCAGAAGAAAGAAAATCATGATGTAGTGGAAGCATCGAATTAAAAAAGGAGAGATCGATATGGCGACTTTAGATCGTAAAATTGATTTTGCAGTTGTGTTATCCGTAACCAAGGCTAATCCGAATGGTGATCCATTGAATGGCAATCGGCCGCGGCAAAACTACGATGGCTATGGTGAGATATCCGATGTTGCGCTGAAACGGAAAATTAGAAACCGTCTGCAGGATATGGGCGAAGCTATCTTTGTCCAATCCAACGATCGCAAGTCCGATTCATACAATAGTTTAAGAGAGCGTGCAGAGGCGAATCCCGAACTGGAGAAAATTTTGAAGTCTAAAACAGGTTCTGGCGATGAGTTTGCCAACATCGCTTGCCGGACATGGTTAGATGTCCGATGCTTTGGCCAGGTATTTGCGTTCAAAGCTGATAAGGGATCAGGTGTCTCTGTTGGAATACGGGGTCCGGTTTCCATTCATACTGCAACCAGTATCGATCCGATTGACATTACCAGCCTGCAAATTACGAAAAGCGTCAATTCCGAGCCGGGTGCGGCAAAAGGTTCGGATACGATGGGTATGAAGCATCGTGTAGATTCGGGTGTCTACGTCTTTTATGGCAGTATAAATCCACAGCTGGCTGAGAAAACCGGATTTACGAATGAAGATGCTGAGAAATTTAAGAATGCGCTAGTTTCCTTATTCGAAAACGACGCGTCGTCAGCCAGACCGGAAGGAAGCATGGAAGTCCACACCGTGTATTGGTGGGAACACAATTCCAAGCTCGGGCAGTATTCTTCGGCCAAAGTACATCGGTCTTTAACGGTTGAAAGACTCGTAGAGGAACCAAAGTCCTTCAAAGATTACAAGTTTGCTGTTCAGCCTTTGGAAGGTTTGAAGGTAGAGATCATAGATGGACAATAAGGAAGACGATGATTATTTAATGTTGTCCGGTATACAACATTTTCAATTTTGTAAACGGCAGTGGGCATTAATCCATATTGAACAGCAATGGGAAGAAAACGTCAGAACCATCGTGGGAAAGTACCTTCATCGAAATGCCGATCAGCCGTTCACAAGAGAGAAACGGGGTGATAAGCTTATCGTTCGCGCAATGCCTGTGAGGTCAGAGAACCTTAAAATATCAGGTATATGCGATGTGGTGGAGTTTATAAGAAACGACAGCGGTGTTGAAATTAGTGGATCCGAAGGGAAATACATCGCATATCCGGTTGAATATAAACGCGGAAAGCCGAAATTGAACGATGAGGATATTTTACAACTAGCTGCACAAGCCATCTGTCTGGAGGAAATGCTGCTGTGCGACATAGGTACAGGCTATATGTTTTATAACGAGATCAAACATAGAGTTGAGGTTTCGCTAACTGCAGATATTAAAAACAAGGTAAAGTTGATTGTTGCTGAAATGCAAGACTATTATAAGCGCAGGCATACGCCTAAAGTGAAAACCGGGCCTTTCTGCCGAAGCTGTTCCCTTCAAAATATTTGCTTGCCGGAGCTAATGAATAAACGGACCGTTAGAAGTTACGTTGAAGGGAAAATCAAGGAATGAAAAAGCTGCTAAATACTCTGTTTATTACACAGCCCGATGTTTATTTGTCGCTGGACGGCGATAATATTGTTCTGCTTAAGGAACAGGAGAAGCTGGGCAGGTTGCCTCTGCACAACCTGGAATCGATTATCGCATTTGGTTACACCGGTGCAAGTCCGGCATTAATGGGATATTGTGCAGAGCGCAATATCTCGTTAGTCTTTTTTACCATGAACGGCAGATTTCTGGCCCGAGTCATTGGAGAAAGCAAGGGTAATGTTGTCCTGAGGAAGAGACAATATCATATATCGGAAGATGAGGTCCTGTCGGCGAAGATTGCGCGTAATTTTATAATTGGTAAGATCTACAATCACAAATGGATCATCGAGAGAATGACCAGAGATTATCCTTTACGTATTGATGTTGCCCGCTTCAAAGCTGTTTCGCAGCAGCTATCCGCTATCATTTTAGACGTAAGAGCTTGTGAAGATCTAGAAAGATTAAGAGGACTGGAAGGACAAGCGGCTATTAGCTACAACAAACTATTCGACACTATGATCCTGCAGCAAAAAGAGGATTTTTACTTTCACTCGCGTTCCCGTAGGCCGCCGCTGGATAACGTGAATGCGATGCTTTCGTTCGCTTATTCGCTGTTAGCGAATGATGTGGCATCCGCGCTGGAAGGCGTCGGACTGGATGCCTATGTTGGATTTTTGCATCGCGACCGGCCGGGACGCGTTTCTTTGGCGCTGGATATGATGGAGGAACTGCGAGGTGTTTATGCAGATAAGTTTGTGTTGTCATTAATTAATAAGAAGATTGTCAGCAAAGAAGATTTTTTAAAAAAAGAGAACGGTGCAGTTATTTTGAGGGATGAGGCGAGAAAGAAGTTTCTATCCGCATGGCAAAATAAGAAGCAAGAGAAAATCACGCATCCCTATCTTGGCGAGAAGATTTCCTGGGGGTTAGTCCCACATGCACAAGCCCTACTATTAGCCCGTTATTTGCGTAATGATTTAGATGAGTATCCACCTTTTTTGTGGAAGTAGGTGAAAAAGCTGCTGGTATTGATTACGTATGATGTAAGCACAGTTAGTAGTGAAGGTCAAAAGAGACTGCGTCTGGTTTCTAAAGCATGCCAGAATTATGGCCAGCGTGTCCAAAACTCAGTGTTTGAATGCGTTGTAGACGCCACTCAATTTACTGTTTTGAAGTTAAAGCTCCTTGATCTTATAGATCAAGAGCAGGACAGCCTTAGGTTCTATCAATTGGGGAATAATTACAAGAATAAGGTAGAACATTTTGGTGTGAAAGAGTCAATTGATATAGAAGGCCCTTTGATATTGTAGTACAAGTGGTGCGAATACGTAGTGCACATGGTTTTTCTGGGACATTCGCACCGAGAAAATGGTAGTACCAACCAATTCAAATACATTTTTTTCCACATTATTTAGGTATTTTATTGATTTACGCGTATTTTTGATAACAAATATGGGATTTCAGGTATATTTGAATCAAAAATCGCTGTCGCATCCCTCGCGGATGCGTGGATTGAAATACCGGAAATATTTTTATTCCCGCTAGAATCGCACCGTCGCATCCCTCGCGGATGCGTGGATTGAAATAGCAACTGCCCGCTGTGTTTGCTGAGCCTGCTGTAGTCGCATCCCTCGCGGATGCGTGGATTGAAATAAATCCGGTTATATTGAAAAACTCAAAAAGGCGGGAGTCGCATCCCTCGCGGATGCGTGGATTGAAATATTAAACGATTTTTCAAACCGCCGCTCATCAAACGTCGCATCCCTCGCGGATGCGTGGATTGAAATAAATCCGGTTATATTGAAAAACTCAAAAAGGCGGGAGTCGCATCCCTCGCGGATGCGTGGATTGAAATCAATATTTGTTGAGTTCCATATTGGTCGCCTCCGATGTCGCATCCCTCGCGGATGCGTGGATTGAAATGAGGAATTCTGGAAGCACTATCCTAGGCGAATCGAGGTCGCATCCCTCGCGGATGCGTGGATTGAAATTTTCGTGGAACGAGAATGGAGAGAGAAATACGCAGTCGCATCCCTCGCGGATGCGTGGATTGAAATAGCTTTAGCCTGTCACCGGCTGTCAGAAGTCTAACCGTCGCATCCCTCGCGGATGCGTGGATTGAAATTGGAACAGTGGCTGAGTGAGCAGCCGAAATCCTGTCGCATCCCTCGCGGATGCGTGGATTGAAATATCCCACACAAATATCAAGAGTACGCAGTACAACGTCGCATCCCTCGCGGATGCGTGGATTGAAATTTGTCGGGATTCTCGTTATAAACGTTCTTTTGTTGTCGCATCCCTCGCGGATGCGTGGATTGAAATCTTGTCGGTCTGCAATCCAGTAGTACGAGAAGTGTCGCATCCCTCGCGGATGCGTGGATTGAAATTCCAAAATCTTGATTCGGCCGACAATCGTGTTGTAGTCGCATCCCTCGCGGATGCGTGGATTGAAATACCTACTGCAAGAAAGGAGACTCAGTATATGGGGTCGCATCCCTCGCGGATGCGTGGATTGAAATACCGACATCTCTTCTGCTGTCCAACTGGCCACCGGGTCGCATCCCTCGCGGATGCGTGGATTGAAATTCGAAGATACCGCTCTGGTATTGGGTCGTCGTGACTGTCGCATCCCTCGCGGATGCGTGGATTGAAATCAGACGAAGAATTGATCGGTCTATCTGACGACGAGTCGCATCCCTCGCGGATGCGTGGATTGAAATGTAACGTTGTGTTAGTTTTTCTTTACGTTGATCGTTGCATCCCTCGCGGATGCGTGGATTGAAATCGTCCGGCGGTTGGCCGAAATGACCGGTTTTGGGAGTCGCATCCCTCGCGGATGCGTGGATTGAAATGGTTTGACACCATCCTCAAGAGCAAAACTTGCCAGTCGCATCCCTCGCGGATGCGTGGATTGAAATGTCCAAACCACCAAACAAATCCACCTACAACAACGTCGCATCCCTCGCGGATGCGTGGATTGAAATTTTATCGAGTGTTACTTGCACCGATTTCACACGAGTCGCATCCCTCGCGGATGCGTGGATTGAAATTTGGCTGTACGAGTGGTTTGGTATTAACCATTCGGCAGTCGCATCCCTCGCGGATGCGTGGATTGAAATCAAATTGGCTACCGTTATCCATGACAGTAATCACGTCGCATCCCTCGCGGATGCGTGGATTGAAATTCCTTGACACTCGCGCGGATGTCCTTCAAAAAGTGTCGCATCCCTCGCGGATGCGTGGATTGAAATAAAGAAAACGGGGGAACTATTAGGAAAATGTAGAGTCGCATCCCTCGCGGATGCGTGGATTGAAATTATTATTTTTTAGAGACACAATACCCGTTGTTCGTCGCATCCCTCGCGGATGCGTGGATTGAAATATTTGCCGCCAATCACTTGGAGTACTCAGAAAAAGTCGCATCCCTCGCGGATGCGTGGATTGAAATGGATGTTCCCGGATCGTATCTTTGTGGCCGAGTTGTCGCATCCCTCGCGGATGCGTGGATTGAAATTAGCAGAAGGCAGCCGAGTAGGTATTGCTCCGACGTCGCATCCCTCGCGGATGCGTGGATTGAAATGGATTGGAAGCGTCACAAGCCGGACACGTGGCTGGTCGCATCCCTCGCGGATGCGTGGATTGAAATTAAGGTGGAGTCAGGGGAAAAGATGCCAAGCGAGTCGCATCCCTCGCGGATGCGTGGATTGAAATACATGCAGCATGGTCTGACCGTCGTTTGCAAAACGTCGCATCCCTCGCGGATGCGTGGATTGAAATTCTCCCAAAGTCCGTAAAGCCATCCTAGAACGAGAGTCGCATCCCTCGCGGATGCGTGGATTGAAATACCGCTTGGTCGAACAATTCCTGAACAACCAGTGTAAGTCGCATCCCTCGCGGATGCGTGGATTGAAATACGCTCGATGGATCACATACAGTTGATATTTTCGTCGCATCCCTCGCGGATGCGTGGATTGAAATACCAAAGAGCAAGCAAGTAAAGCGATCACCATACGTTGAAATTGTAGATAAATAATAAACCCTTGCCAACCATAATAAACTGATGAATCGGTTCAATTGAAACCGGACATGTATGACCCTAATGAGATGGAACGTCTGCGGGCAGAAAACAATCGGTTTAAGGGTCGGAGTATTCAGTTATTTCATGAAATTTAATGTTTGAAACAATTAATCCATTCTGAAACGCATTTGGAGCGTTGTTCTGAGAATAAGACTTCACTAGAGTTTATAAACGGGGAATTACAGTATTCAGAAAATCCGGCCACTTCGAGTAGGGTAACAAAACAATCTCCCATTGAAGAAAAAATCGCATTGTTTCGCGGCTACTTTAAAAGCCGGGAAGATGGTGGATGCAAGAACTCAGGCTAAAGCAAGGCCGTTTCAACATATCGTTATTCCAAGGTATACGGATTTCAAAGTGCCGGAATCGGGACCGAATGTTCCGATTCACGACATTTACGAGAAATTGATCGCCGATGAATCGCGCAACGAACTTATTTTCGATGATTTGCTGAGAGAGCTGGATCGGGGAAGATCGGAACGCTGTAGCAATATGCTGGCAGACTTCAGCCTCAATCCTAAGTTGATCAGCATCATTACAGGTCAGGATCCGTAAAATGTCATGGAAAAGCCGATCTTAACCATATTGCCTGGTGAATATGCCAGAAAGGCAGCAGGCAAGAAAAGCAAAATCCACCCTCTTGTACAAGCTGAATAAACATTATCTCAATTTGCGGCCATTGTGACCGAAAGGGGAAGTATGATTTGGGACTCGTCCTTTTAAATCCAGAACATTTGTTCGATTTCAACAAAAAGTGTGGGCGATCAAGAAAAAGTACTGAAATAAATTTTATGAACTATATCAGGCAGCGGGTTATTTTCGCTGCAAGCACTGAATTGGTGGGGGTCGTTGGGAGGAATCAACTCCTTTCCTTGGACTGGGGGTAAGGAGTACTATTTCAGGAATTATTGATTACTTATGCTAAGCTGCCGACACCGTGTGACGAGTTCACTGCCTTAGAAAAATGAGGCTAAAAGTAACTGTTTACGGATTTATAACAGAATCTGCACAAAGATGATTTCTCTGTATTTTGATATAATAAACAAGAGAAACGGGGAGATCAGTATGGACATTAATCTTTTTACTGTGGTTCGACTTGCGGACGGTAGACAAGGAACTGTAATAGAATAAAAAGCCCGTCGACCTCAATAAAATAGGGGCTAATGAAGCATGATGCGACTTGGTTCTCTAAACCGGATTTTGTTATGCTGTACATTCAATGTGTAGACGAAGATAATTTGTCTGTTTGGAAAGGGTGAGAAAATGGACAAGCGCCTCAGCAAAAAAGAGCAGAAAATGCTGTTGAATGCCTTGGAATATGCAAAAGAGATGAGACGGAAAATGGAGGCGAAAGAGGAGGAGAAGCGTTGGTCTGAGTTTGAACTGCCTCTTACCCTCGCCGGTAGTCTTGCCAGGCTGACGAAAAATGAATTGTCGGCAATCCGATTAAATTTGCATATCAAAGGGGCAAGTGCACTAAAAAAACAAGAGTTAACCGACATATTAGAGCAGCGAATTCCCGCTGCGCTTCCTAAACTTCTGAATAAATTAGACGAAACCCGATATAGAATTATTAAGCAAATTGCCGGTCGTGGCGGTGACGCCTTTTTGTCGTTGGAATCCCATCAACTTGATTATTTTAAGAATAGGGGACTGATCTTCACTGGGACGTACAAAGGTAAAAAGACCTTGGCAATGCCACAAGAAGTTTTAGAAGGTTTCAAAAAAATGGACAGTACGTCCTATCAGGAAACGATTCGAAGAAACACGGAGTGGATTAAGCTTACGCAAGGCATGCTTTATTACTATGGTACCTTGGATCTAAACGCATTGGAAGACCTTTTTAAGCATTATTCTGCAACAAATCTGCGGTTGGTGGATTATCTGCCTGTCTTGGAAGAAGCCGGATTTTTCTATCGGGAAATCCGATTCGATACCAATGGATTCTCAAACTACAGGGTTTGGGACGCTGAAAGAGTGAAAAAAGAACATCAATCCAGACCTGACCTGTCGTTCTATCCGTTCACCAAGGCTCAACTGTTGCGTGCAGGCGAACCGGGCTTCGTGGATCGGAATCCGAGTTATGAAGCTTTTGTCGACTTTATCAGGAGGAACTACACTATTTCTCAGGACGAGGCAGACAGTCTCGTCGAAGAGTGTGTTTATGCCATTCGGATCGGTGAAGCGCCGAGTAATCTGCTTGAGTTTCTGCAGTCTCAACTGGAGATCGACGAATTGGAATTGATGAAAGGTTTTATAGATCATATCATGATGCTTAATAATAACACCAGACAATGGTTTATCAAGGGCTATGCTCCAAATGAGCTATCTCCGGCAAAAAGTAGGACGGGTGATTCACCGTTTGCTGTCAAGGCGGAGGTCGTTAATTTTGTAACAAGAAAAAAGGTCGGGCGAAACGACCCTTGCCCTTGCGGCAGCGGCAAAAAGTTCAAAAAATGCTGCGGGGGATGATTTGAGGGAATATTACTTTCGGGGTGGAAGACGGGGGTGCCAAAAATCTTGGTACTGAGTCGCAACATTTGAAAGTGTTTCAGAAACCTATACAATCGCATCCCGCTATATTTATTTTGAAGGAACCAAGGAAGGTCCAAAGGAAACAGTACTTTACAAATATGAGCTGTCAGGTAACCAGAATCAAAGAGCTATCGCTTATGCAAAAAAAACCAAAACGCTGCATTTGACGGTCTAAACGTTCGTAGTAAGGGACGGAAGTGGAAATGAAGTTAGGTTGGCACTTTTGCAATCGGCGTCTCGGAATCCATGAAAAAGACCAATCCACAACGGATTGGTCGTATCTGTAAAAACGATGCATTTAATGGAACTCCACATCAATTCTATTCTTGGTATCAGCTTGCAACTTAGGCATATGAATTTCCAGAACTCCATTTTTGTAGGTTGCTTTAACACCTTCCGAAGCAACACGAGATGGCAAGGTAACAGAGCGTTGAAAACGGCCAACAAAACGTTCTTGCCTATGCATATGTTCTTCCTTTACTTCGCTCATCCTGTTAATAGTACCACTAACAGTAAGTATGTTATTGTCAATGTCAATATTCACATCTTCCTTCTTCTCCAACCCCGGAATATCACATGTGGCCACTACTTCATGTTCCGTTTCATGAATATCAATACTGGGTGTGCCGAAAGTTTGACCAAAACCAGTTCTTACTGTAGGAAAATCTGTTGTGAAGAAACGGTCCAACTCACGTCTCATGTTTTCAAGATGGTGGAAGGGTTCATAAGGAATTAATGGCATATAAAAGTACCTCCTGAATGGTGTTTTTACAGGAGTATGTTTACCGAATAATTGTGTTTTATTCAGATATTGGAATCGAAACGGAGGATTATCAGTTCAGACCGACAAATAAAAATGACCGGTAGAAACACTTCTACGGCCATTTTTTTAGCAAATTATATACGAAAAAACATGAAAATTCAAGTCTGTACATTTGTATACAGAATACGGTATTCTTATTTTATAAAAAATCAGATAGTTGTAAATGAAAGCGTTAACAACTCGTGGGGTGTGTTATGCACTTGAATGGGACAAGTGTTGACGAGAGAGAACAGGAGGATCACTTATGGAAACAAACGCAGTTGTGAATACACCCGTAACAAAAAAAGGAAACGCCTATCTGACCTTGATTGGTACATGGGCAGGATGGTTGTTTGATGCGCTGGACGCGGGGATTTTCAGTTTCGTCATCATGGCAATTGCCAAAACTTTCAAAGTAGGTTTGAACGATGTCGTTTCCACAGTTGCCTGGTTTTTGTTAGCAACGGGCATAGGTGGTTACTTGCTAGGGAATATTTCAGACCGCATTGGTCGCAAAAAAAACGCTTCTCTTATCTGTATTGGGTTACGGATTAGGTACTTTGGCGTGTGGATATGCACATAGTGTGACGGAATTAAACATCTACCGCTTTATTGTGGGGATCGCTGTCGGTGGGCTTTGGTCAGCTGGTGCCGCATTGATTTCAGAAATATGGCGCCCCGAAGGGAGAGCTAAAGCACTGGCGTTCATGCAAACCGGATGGTCGGGCGGCAATCTCTTGGCTGCGATTTTTGCCTGGACCATTTTGAACCCGAGTGATCCCGAGTCGTGGAGAACGTTGTTTATATACGCGAGTATCCCAGCGTTTGCAACTTTGTTATTTATCTTATTCTTTGTGAAGGAATCGCCTGTTTGGCTTGCCAATCGTGGATACGTAAAGCAGACCAAAAACGCAGGGCTGTTTGAAATCTTTAAACCGGAACATTTAAAAGTTACGATATTGGCTCTGCTGATTTCCATCTTAGCGATGCTTGGTTATTGGATCGTTATGACGTTTGCTCCGTCCTTCTTGCAAAATGTGCTTGGCATCCGTATTGACCAGGCGCCAGTGTTCCTTGTTTGGACAGGAATTGGCGGTATTATTGGATACATTGTATATGGGTATATGGCAGAATCATGGGGCCGAGTGAAAGCTTTTGCGTTTTTCTTTTTTGGCATGACGATAATGGTTCCCGTCTTTACCTACACCGCGAGCCACATGCCATTGACTAACGGGAAATTGATACTCACGGGAGGCAATGTCATATACTTGGGCATTATCTCTGCATTGCTCGGATTTTTCACGGGCTACTTCAGCGGATTTGGAGCTTGGTATTCCGAGTTGTTTCCAACCAGCATTCGTTCAACGGCCGCCGGCTTCTGCTTTAACTTTGGACGTGTTGGATCGATTGCGGGCATTAAACTCGTTCCGATCTTGCTGACAACCTTTTCGCTTCCGTTCTCGGTAGCAATTTCAATTGCAGCCATTGCTTACTTTATTGCAGGTTTTATGGTCTTTACGATTCGCGAAACGAAGGGAACTGAACTTACAAGCGGGAATTAACTCACGATAGATCAAAGTATCAAGGCCTTACAAAAAAAAATCCAAAAATAAAAGGTAAGCACATATTAGGTAACGTATAATATGTAGGCTTACCTTTTTTCTACCGTTACAGGAGGTGATTGTTTTCATGGATTCAAATCTTGATCTCAAAAAGAAACTTTTGATTGAAAACTGGCGGCGCGAAATGGAAGCTGTACAACTGTATGAACTGGCAGCGAGGCAAGAGCCAAACCCGAAAAAACATAATATTTTGCTTCGTCTTGCGGAAATTGAGAAGGAACATGCGATATTATGGGAAAAGCAATTAACCGAACTCGGATACGATTTGTCTCAACTGCCTGTTATCAAAGTGCCTAATGATCTAAAGACAACCAATTTGATGAAAAAATTGTTCGATATTGAACAGAGTAATGCAACGTGGTACCAATCGCAAAGAAACCTGTTGGCTGATGAAAACTTACTGCAAATTCTAGATAAAATTGAAGAAGATGAAGCGGAACATGAAACTACAGTAAATTCGTTAACTCGATCCACTCCAAGTATTTCGAACGTGTTAAACAACATTTGGAGGAAAGAACGTTGGCATAAACAGAAAACGGGAGATTGGGTGGGAGATGCCATCTATGGTGTAAATGATGGACTCGGGGCTATTTTTGGCATTATCGCAGGGGTCGCGGGTTATACGAACGATAGCCATACTATACTCGTATCCGGATTTTTCGGCGCTCTTGCCAGTACGTTATCGATGGGCGCGGGAGCATGGCTTGCAACAAAATCGGAAAACGAGCTTATGGAGAGTGAACTTATACACGAACGACGTGAGGTACAAGAAGATCCGGAACACGAAAAGGAAGAGCTGGCCCTGTTATATGAATTAAAGGGGTTTTCACAAGAAGAATCGAAACAGATCGCAAACCGGATTGCCAGCGACCCTGAACAATTCGTTAAGGCCATGGCACAAGAGGAATTGGGAATTCATGAATCGACTGCTGCTAACCCATGGACTTCTGCTCTTTACGGTTGCATTTCCACTTTCATAGGAGGAATTATTCCGCTGATCCCGTTCTTCTTCTTATCGGGGTTACCTGCTATGGTGACGGCAGCCGTAGTAAGCATATTGGCCCATTTTGCAGTAGGGGCTGCGAAAAGTCTTATCACGGTAAGAAGTTGGTGGGCGAGTGGATTAGAGATGACTGCCGCCGGTATTATCGTCGGGGTTGTATCGTACGGGCTGGGTTTACTCGGGACTCTCCTATTGTAAAAGGCAGTTTCGCAAAAAAGAGGACCGCTTCAGCTATCGAAACGGTCCTTGTTGGTATATGGTTCTTAGTATTTTCCGGAGAGCAAATGTCCAGCATTCGGCACAACAGCCTTCAGATTAAGCGTTTTGAGGATTTTATAGACGGTAGAAGTAGCAGCGGACAAGACAGGCTTGCCGATTTGATCCTCTACTTTTTGGATAGCGGCCAAAGAAGGCATCTGGACACAGGCGGACAACACGACCGCATCTGCTTGACTGTGATCCAGTCTTTTTACGATTTCAAGCAGATTCATCGGATCTTGACGGCCAACTTCCAGGTTATCCGGAATTTCAAGGCTGATCGAGTCCGTGACCTCGATATCGCTGGAGGTAATGTACTCAATGACTGTGTTTGTCAGCGGCTTCATATAGGGTGCAATTAAAGCGATCTTCTTTGCGCCGATCGTATGGATGCCGTCGACAAGAGCGCCTGCACTGCTGATTACAGGAGCGGCTCCGCCGTTTTCAACCGTTCGTTTCGATAGACGTTCTTCAGAAGTTTTGTGATAGCCAGGTCCTTGACACATGATCGCGACCAAACATGCATACGCAAGAACATCACAGCGTGCATCGGACAGTTCAACTGCGCAACGATCGCTCTCAACGTCCATGGCTTTCAACTCTTCAGGATTAACGTGCATCATGCGCATCCGGCTCGAGTGGAAAGTGAAAGTTTCCTCCTGAATCTGCTTCATGCGCCATTGCAGCATCATCGGAATTTCTGTTTCCATGGTAGTATTTGAACTCGGAACAATTAGACCAATACGGTAATGTTTAGACATCGAATTGACCACCTTTCTAATTGGGTACTAACATAAGAATATCGTATTCTGTATACAAAGTACATAGTGTTTTTTCTGTCGGAAAAAAAGTATAATGTGAATAGGTTTATCTGTATTTTGGAGGCTCGGAGATCGCTATGAAAATGCAAATTCGAAAGTATGAACCAATGCATCAGCAAGCCTACGAAATTCTCCGCAATATGATTATAGAAGGTATACTTACGCCAGGGACGAAACTTGTTGAGGAGAAACTGGCTGCCCAAATGGGAGTCAGCAGAACCCCGATTCGTGAGTCGATTAAGCGTTTGGAGCAAGATGGTCTTGTCCAGGAAAATATGGTGATCGAGCCTTCCGAAGATGATTTGCGGGATAGCTATGAGATTCGAATGTTGCTGGAGGGGTATTCCGCGCGCTGTGCAGCAGTTTCTTTTACGGAAGCGGAGAAAAAGGAACTCCAAAAAACAGTGCAGCAAGCGAAAGAGGGTTCGTTTGAAGAGGCATTAAAAGCGAACACCGTTTTTCATGATCTTATTGTTAAGGCAAGCGGGAATAAACGGATGATCGATGTGCTTGAAAAGATGAGATCACTGATCCTCCTATGTCGTCACCAAATCGTAAAAAGCCACCCATGCTTGCATGACGAGCATGACAAAATTTGTGAGGCGATTTCTTCCGGTGATGCAGATGCTGCGGAGAAATTGATGAAGGAGCATCTTCATCACAACATGGAAGAATATATGCGGGGACTCAAAGCAAGATCTAATGAGCATTGAGACTCCCACCCCTAAAGGGGCAAGCTGCCACCTTCGGTATCAGTGGGATTCTTGGGTGGTAGACGGAAGTGCATTTCTGCTATCCGTAGTTCCCAAAAGTTCAGGGCTGTCTCATCAGTCCGTCCTGGCGCAGATCGTATAGATCGCTAGGCTGGCAGACTGTTATCATCTGCCACAGGTTGGTTCAAGATATTGATTGCACCAACCCGATCACGATGAGTATTGAATCCGCATGAACATCTGTACCTTCGGTCTTTTGCTTTCTTCTTCTTCCCACATACCGGGCATGTTTGGGATGTGTACGTTGGATTTACTCCCTCTACACGAATACCGACAAGGTTTGCCTTGTAGGAGATGAACTGCTGAAGTTGATAGAAAGCCCAACTATACAGATTCTTGCGTTTTTACGGCTTGTTCTTGCCGTTTTGCGAATATTCTCCAGTCGCTCAAGCTTTATCATGGATACACCTTCTTGAATCGCCATGTTGACAATTTGACGACTCATCTTGTGGTTCTGATCTTTCATCGAGCGTTGTTCCTTGTTTCCTAACTTTCGGATGGCTGACAACTTTTTGAGTTTCCCTAATTTACGTCTACGTTGTTGGTGCTTTCTTCGTATGTACTTGTTCTGTTTGCCGTTCCCGAAGAAGCGAGTTTTTCCTGTCGAAGTTGCAGCAACAGCAGGAACTTTCAATCCAAGATCAATGCCCATGATATTTTCACTGTTTGATTTGCTTGTTGGTACTTCTAACGAAATTGAGCGTACCATTTGCCCGACTTTTCAACCACTCGCATCAATCCAAACTTGGCATTTTCTAACAACTCCCTGTCCCGACGAGTCGTTGTAGCCCGAAACGCCGTTTCCTTTGTCTTTCCATCTACAACGATAGGAAAAGCAATTGTATTTTCGGATATAGAGTAGTTTTGGTTGTTTACGAAGTATACGGGCTTTTTTAGAATCGGTCGAACACCCGGTTTCTTGATTTTACGAAAAACGCTTTTGGCATCACGAATGGCTTGATTACAAACGGCAGCTGGAAGTATTGTTTCTACATCTTTTGTAGTCACCTGCGGAAATGCACCAAGTTGATCACCCTGCTCGGTTAGCTGTTTGACTACCCGAATATACTCTTTTCCCGGTTGATGAAGCACGTCTGGTTGTTCAGGAAAGATGCGAATCTTAACGGTTAAGGGTTGCATGTGTTCACCCCCTTTTCTTTTGTTCTTCCACATAACGCTTTACTGTTTCGTTTGATACGTTTCCTGCTGTACTTACGAAAAAAAAGCGTGTCCACAGACTGGGCAAATGAGCAAGATGCTTAAACTCTTGCCTTACTATTCGAGAGGTCACTCCGTTCACTTTTGCCATTACGTCTGATGGAGAATCAGTAGGAATAAACCAGTCATTCTTTTGGCATATTCAGCCCACAGTTCCTTGAATCGAGTTTCCACCTGTTCGACTAATACTTTTCTTCGATAACGAGGGCAGAAAACGAAATGGGAGTGAATGAGAGATACGGTGGTAGCTGTACGTCGATACTCTTGTCCCATACAACCATGGTATCAGTTTAATAATAAACTGCAACAAACAAACAAAAAGAAAAGCTGTCTTTCATCCCGCGATTAAAACCGTGGGCTTTCAGTCGGCAATTACTGTAAGCAACGATCCACCGATGGAGTTTGACCAAAAGAACGGGTTGAAGCAATGTTAGAAAGACTCGCTGGTTACAGGCGGGTCTTTTTTGTGATTTAAAAATGAAAAAAATGATGAGAAATGTCTTGGTAGAAATTATCCCATTTGTCCCTTCCCATTACGAATCCTCTAACATTTATTAGTAGAAGATTCAAAAAAGAAATCAGCGATCAGATGGAAGGGTGTGATTTCGTGCGCATAATGAAACACCGGTTAGCTATAGGTACTCCGTTTGAAACGGATTATTATGTTCTACGCGGAAGTATGAAAGGACCGGTTTGTATGATAACGGCAGGCATTCATGGCACTGAAATCGCCGGAGTGCTGGCTGCTCAAAAACTACAAACGATTCCCGTTAAAAAGGGAGTATTGATTCTCGTGCCAATGGTCAACGTACTGGCTTATAGACGACGTACCCGAGGCTATGCAGGATGTCCCGATTTGAATCGCACATTTCCTTACAAGGACGTTCGCAAGTCAAGTCATCCGCTGGCGGCGAATTTATTTCAATTAACGATGCGTTTCCGACCGGAATTTTGCATAGATCTCCATGAGGCAAACGGATTTTCCCGATTGGATAATAAAAAACTGGGGCAGTCGTTGATCTGCTATCCTGGGTCAGTGAACCTTGCAACACGGGTAACTCAACGTATCAACCGGTCGATTGTCCGTTCTGCGAGACGTTTTACGGTTCGTCAAGGCATTTTGCGGGGCTCCTTTCGTACGGCTGTCGGGCAGTTATTAGGTTGCCGGGCAATCACCGTCGAAACATCGATAAATTTGCCTCTTTCAGTTCGAATCAGATACCAAATGGATATTGTACGCAATTTATTGCGGGAGGCAGGTTTATTATAGTATGTACGGTTACAGTTCGTTTTTCATAAAATAAATAAACACATGGGTAAAGCGATTCGAACAGGAGATGGGAGCCATGCAAGGCGAAATCTAGCTTATTGAGGATGAAGCCAAAATGGCTCGGGTTCTGCAGTTAGAACTTCTGCATGAAGGATACAAGGTTCGTCTTGCGGAAGACGGACGGAAAGGGTTGGATCTCGCTCTTTCGGAATCCTGGGACAGACAAGTCGGGGAATTGGATATTTTATTGGAGAGCCAAGAACATGAGCTTAAAAACGAGATCGATCCTGTTGACCACGACTTGGCTGTTCCTAATTCTTGTCCTGTTTAATTTGAGTTAACCGATACACTTTTACAGAAGGATGAGATCCGCCATCCGGAACATTGGCAAGACTCCAACTTGTTGGAACGGTACCTCGGGTCCGACGAAATGACACGCATTATCGGGAAAGATTCAAGTCTCGTCAGAGAAATTTATTCTGACCAGGCTTTATTGAAAAAACTGTTCGTCTATCAAACGACTGCCCACTCGGAAATTGTAAAGATAGATCGGGAAATAGTAGGATATATGCAAGTTCCAATCATTCAAAATAACCAGCAAGTAGGTGTGCTGGAAGCCGGAAAATACTGGAATCCCTCGATAGTTACTTCGGTATGCTGCTCCCTGTTTAACTGTGCACTTCTGCGGGAATTATTGCCTTATCAGTGATTTGGAGTTTTTTTTATACAAAATCCTCTTGCGGCCGATTCATCATCTGGCAGGTACAATGAGAGACATACAAATAAAAGGTACCTTTCGCAAACTGGACGTTGTTTAAGTGTTGTCTACCCCGGAGAAAATCAAACAATTGCTGATCATCCTTTTGGACAATGCGATTAAATACAGTGACAAGGAGATTTGGCTGAGTATCGAAGCGGAGCAGCAAGTGGTAACGATCCATATTATCGACCAGGGAATCGGCATTGAAGAAGAAATTCCTCATGTGTTTGAACGTTTCTATCGCGTGGATCAAGCGAGAAATCGGAAAACGGGCGGCGTTGGCCTAGGGTTGGCGATAGCCAAAAAATCGTCGAGTTACACGCAGGATCAATCGAAAAATTTCCAGTAAAGAGGGAATCGGGACGAAACTGACTGTACGATTCCCAATCGAAAACCGTTCCAATCCCTAAGGAGCGGTCGGAATGGGTGAACTGCTGGAAGACTGCTTGTTAAGCGAATTGTGATGGACAGCTTTTATCTTTATGACGTCTTTGGGGCTGATACCAACTTTAATATGCTATATGGATCTTGTAGCGCTTCCGCAAGAACCTGAGTCGTACAAGACGAGTTGTTGTTCGACAAACAAGTCAGGAGGAGGAAAAGTAATGATACAGCAGGGGATCCTATCAATTGAGTCCTCCAATCAAATGGAGTACACCAAAGAGTATTCGGATGAACAAATTATCGGTATGTTTTTGGCCACACGGCAGCGATCTAAATATACCCTTCGCAACTATATGCGTGCCATCGTTCAATTTCGTCAATTTATCGCTTTCAAACCATTACGTGAAGTCACTTGGAAAGAAATTGAAATGTTTAAGATCTCCTTGGAGCAAGGATTTTGCAATAAGAAATATAGACCTCTGGCACCTGCTACAGTTGCCAGTATGATCGACCCGCTTCGCTCCTTATACAAATGGGGGAGCGACCCAAATATTGGAGTTTTCCCCCATAATCCTACAACATCCGTACACACACCTAAAGTACCGGTAACCAGCAAGAGCCACTATCTGACCAAGCGGGAGGTTGCCCATCTTATCAACCAACTGAAAAAACAGGGATACCGTGATTATCTGATAGGTTTGACTCTTGTTTTATTAGGCCTAAGGGTCTCAGAATTGGTTTCTATTCGGTGGGGGCATTTTCATACCGATCCTTCGGAAACTACGGTTTGGTTAACGGTAGTGGAGGGGAAGGGCGGGAAGCAGCGTGAAGTCAAAGTGCCGCGAACACTATGGAATCTGTTTCGCCAACTTCCTTTTTATTCGCAGCAACAAGAAAAAGATCGAGATGCAAATCAACTGTTGTTTCCTTTAACAATCAGACAAGTGGAGCGGATTATTCAAAGAGCCCGTGAACAAGGCAAGTTGGGCAAAAAAGTGACTCCGCACTGGCTGCGGCATACCAACGCTACACTAGCTTTACTTCGTGGGGCTTCATTGCAGCAGGTTCAGGAAACTCTTGGACATTCTCAAATCACTACTACCCAACGGTATTTACATACGGTGGAACAAATGAAAAAATCGGCTCCCGATTTTGTGGAAGATTATCTTAAAGATATATTTTAACAAATGAATTGCAATAATTTCGTAAAGTCAATTGTAAAGTTTTTCCTTTGGAATTATAATGTGAATTGTTAGGCTTGTCGAATTTAGTAAAAAAAACGTCGAACAACAACTCGTCTTGTACGACTCATTGTACAAACCTTTTTGTAAGCATTAAAGATGAAAATTCCTTACTGGAAGCTGTGAATCGATTATCGGCATGAATCAGAGATGAAAGTAACCTTGTGTAGCGAGCGGAATCTCAGCATAACTTACGGTCTCATTTGGGATACGTGTTGAATTTTGTATTGGATGTAATGCTGGAACGAGTTGCTCCTTGATACAAAAAATATAACGAATGAGGTGTCCTGTTATGAAGATGACGATCGGAAAAAAGCTGATTGGCGGATTCTTGGCCGTTGCACTCTTGCTAGGGATTGTAAGTGGAATATCCTACTACTCCATAAAAAAGATTGACAATTCCTATTCGGACCTCGTTGACAGGCGGGCAGCCGTCCAGGTAAATGCAAAAGACATTCAGGTGAATGCGATCCAACTAAACAGCAGTTTGCGTGGTTATTTGATGACACAAGATCAAACCACTTTGAAAAATCTGCAAACAGCCACTACAACCTTGGATGATTTGATCAATAAAACAATGAGTATGGTCACAACTTCGGATCAAAAAGACCTGCTTAAAAAACTGGGTCAATTAAACTCGCAGTTCAAAAACCAATCGGATCAAATCATAAAATTGATGCAAACAAATCCGGATGAGGCTATCCGAATAGCCAATAGTGAAGTAATTCCATTGGGAAGAGAAATGGGAACTCAAGCAAATGCAATGGCTGATCGGCAAGCGAAATTGATGGACGAAGGCAGTAAAGCCAACACGGCGATAGTCGATTCTACAACTGTAACCGTTCTTGTTATAAGCGTGATTGCATTTCTGCTGGCGATTGCGATCGGATTCGTCATTTCCCGTATGATCTCCAAACCGATGAGCAAGATGGCGGAAGCAGCCGAACGAATCGCTTCCGGAGACCTGACCGCGGACAGAATTAGAGTGAAGAACCGGGATGAGATCGGGGATCTGGCTAATTCCTTCAATCAAATGGTGGAAAATCTCCGCAGTTTAATCACGCAGGTTCGTTCCAGTTCCGAACAGGTAGCTGCCGCTTCCGAGGAATTAACGGCAAGTGCCGATCAGACTACGCAGGCGACGGAACAAATCGCTTCCGCAACGCAACAACTTGCAGCAGGTGCGGAAAGTCAGCTTCAAAGCGTTACAGAAGCAGCAACCGCTGTAAACCAAATGTCAGCGAGTATTCAGCAGATCGCCGCTAACAGTGAAGAAGTTTCAAAGCTGGCAGACAATGCGTCGAATTCCTCGGCAGATGGCGTAAAAGCAGTCAATGCGGTGCTCAGTCAAATGAATGAAATCAATGTATCAGTGCAAGAGACAGCGGCCATTATTAAAAACCTTGGCGCCCGTTCGCAAGAGATTGGCAATATTGTGGGGATGATCACCGATATTGCAAACCAAACCAATTTGCTGGCGCTTAATGCAGCGATTGAAGCGGCACGCGCTGGTGAGATGGGACGAGGATTTGCGGTTGTTGCAGACGAGGTACGCAAGCTCGCGGAACAATCCGGAAATTCGGCGCAGCAGATTGCGGAGTTGATCGGAGTGATCCAGAAAGAAACTGACAATGCAGTCGTTTCCATGCAACAAGGGGCTGAAAAAGTAACGGACGGGTTGGCAAAAACTCAGCAGGTGAATGATGCATTTTACACGATCAATGGAGCTGTGTCGGATGTAACCAGTAAAGTACAGGGAGTGTCATCTGCCATTGACCAGATGGCTGCAGGCAGTCAGCAGATTGTCAGAGTGATCGAGATTGTGACCAAATCTGCAGAAGACGGTGCCAGTGCGAGTCAACAGACGTCCGCATCCAGCCAGGAGCAATTGGCCACGATGGAGGAAGTCGCATCTTCGGCGCAATCCTTGTCCCGACTGGCAGAGGATATGCAAATGATATTGTCAAAGTTCAAGCTATAAGAGGGCGCGAAGATAAACCAGGGCCTTGCATTCCAGGTGCAAGGCCTTTTTGCTTTGATTATCGGAAATTCTGACTTCGAAGCGTGCGATACTCTAAGTGTAACTTTGGCTTCTTCTATTAATGCGCAACTTGTGTTTTTGTCTGCTCGCGTATCGGCGGTTCATGAAGCGCTGCAGTAAGCAGAGTCCCCATGATTAAAACGATTGCACCGGTCCAAAAGGGCAGAGTATAGCTCCCCGTAACTGCCCGGAGATATCCTCCCAGAAAAACGCCAACGGCTGCAAAAATCTGATGAAGCAACCACGTCGAACCTAGAATACTCCCCAGTGCGTTTGCACCAAATCGATCGCTGATAATTCCAGTGACAAGAGGAATGATAGGCATTGAAGAAATTCCATAGAGAATCGCAAATACATAGAGTTGCCAAATATTCGTGGACACAGCCAACCACGCAAGCGCTGCAGCACGGATCGTGTACAGCCATATTAGCAATGTTCTCTTTCCATAAGTTTTGGAAAATTGGCCTGTGATCCACATAGATACTGCGCTGGCGGCAGCAGAAATTCCAAGAAGCCGTCCGCCAAGTGCAAGCCCACCCCCCAGATCCGCGGCGAATTTAGGCAGATGGATGGTGACCATATACAGCGAGTATCCACAAGTAACAAACGCTAAACTGGCTAACCAGAATTCACGGCTGCGAATGGCCTCTGACAGCGGTGCGCTTCTGAGGGGCGTAACCGTTGAGGCGGGGTCCCCATCCGGTGTCTGACCAATCAATTGCGGTCTGTTTTTTGTTCCCAGGAGGACCGCCGGAACAATGATCAGCAACATGATTAACCCGAGTACAACAAATGCAATCCGAAAGTTGCTGTATGCGACCAGAATGCCGGTCAGGGGCAAGAGCAATAATTGTCCAATATTCATGCCCATTGAACTTCTGGCTAACATGATGGCACGCTTTTGCACATACCAACGGGAGACCAGGACCGAGTTGGCCATCGATCCGCACCCCGCAAATCCAACAGCTGTAAGAATGCCGTAATACACAAAAAACTGCCAGATTTGTGTGATCGTCGAACAGAGCAAGAATGCAACACCCATGAGTGCGGCACTCCCCGCAATGACCGGTTTCGGACCAAACCGGTCTATCATGCGGCCTATTATGGGCTGAAAAATTCCCCACGTCAGCATATTCAAGGAAACGGCGAGACTTAGAGTAGTCAAACTCCAGTCATACGTCTCATGGAGAGGAGAAAAAAATTGGCCAGCAGACAAATTTAGCCCGAATGCACCGACAAGGGTGAGGAAAGTTACAAAAACAATACGGGGGCCTAGAAAAGGTGTGTTCATAATATCTCTCCTTAACTAACCTCTTAATGTTGATTATTATGGTTAGTATAATAAGCGGTTTTAATTAACCTGTCAATCATATACTATGGAGTTAGTTTACTGTGCGAAATTATGTTTTGAACATACAGGAGGAAGCAAAATGTCTGATCGTGAGGAGTTTCCACTTATTTCCGGATACCTTTCAGTTGATCTGGTAAACACTGAGATTGTACGACGGGGTGTGCGCCATGATTTGCTGGAGTCTGAAGCGGATCTCATGTACTGGATTGAAACAATGCAAGAAAGAGGTGCTTTGTTCACCCAGCAGTTCGGTTGTGATGTAAACCGGTTGTCGTCGGTGGCTTTAGATTCGGTACGAGATTTACGCGTCTTTTTGAGAAAAGGATTTGAAAGAATCGCCGATGGGGGCCAAGTGGCGGAGGAATGGCAATTTCACTTGGAGCAGCGAATAGCGAAGGCGCCATTTTCGTACAAGATGATCTTGGAAAAACTGATTCCCATTCCAATCGGTCATCCGGCCGATGCACTAGTGTCCCTTATAGCGTTTGATGCATTGCGTTTACTGTCGACAGGAGATTTACTGACCCTTCACCACTGTGGAAACCCCGATTGTGTTTTATTATTTATGGACGCCAGCGGTCGGCGTAAATGGTGCTCAATGAAAATTTGCGGAAACCGAGTTAAAGTGGCCCGTCATCAAACAAGAAGAAGTGGAGGCAAGTGATAAAAGCACATACATTTCGCATTTTAACCGGCATATTCGTAACCGTTATCCGTATAGAAGGATAAAAGGATGGGAGATACGGACAAGGAGCATTTTCCCGGGCAGGGAGAAGTCTTCGGAAGCAGGGAATGACCCTTCCTGCTTCTTTCGTTTGTTGACGTATGCACATAACATCTGTTTACAATAAAACTTGGTGCCGTCTTCTCACCAATAAGATCAGGAGAGAATATGAATGAGCGATGTGAATACCTTACAGGTAAAAAAAGCTGCTATTTTAAACGATTTATTTGTTGCACCGGTTATGAGAGGGCAAAAAGTGGGAGAAAGACTGTTTCCAAACATGTTTGTCCTATATACGAAGCATGATTTTGCTTATATGACCTGGGAAACGGCTAAGGATAACCTGGTGCTCAATCGTTGTATGAGAAGATGGGGGACAACGCTCCAATTGGCTGCAGTATGAAATAAGTTAGGAATTATATCTTCAGAATGGGAGGGCTGGAAAATGAAACGGATTTGTGTGTTTGCAGGTTCGAACTTGGGTACCCACCCGGATTACAGACAGAGCGCTGTCCGACTAGGGGAGGAGATTGTCAAAAACGGCCTGGAATTGGTCTATGGAGGTTCAAAAGTTGGCCTCATGGGGGAAGTAGCAAACAAGGTGCTTGAACATGGGGGCAGGGTGATCGGAGTCATGCCCACCGGGTTGTTTCGTGGGGAACTGGTGCATACCGATTTGTCCGAACTGATTGAAGTGAAAGATATGCACGAAAGAAAGGCGGTTATGGGCAAGCTGGCCGATGCGTATATCGCATTGCCTGGAGGACTCGGTACTTTTGAGGAACTGTTCGAAGCAGCAAGCTGGTCCCAGCTTGGGATTCATCAAAAACCGATCGGTGTTTTGAATATTGCTGACTATTACACGCCTCTTATCGGGATGATCGAACACGCTGTAAATGCCGGTTTTGTCAAAGACGTACATAAACAGCTTTTGATTGCGGCTTCTGATGCAGGTACACTCATCCAGAAATTAAAACAGTACCGACCTCCCACTCTGGGAAACAAATGGAACCAGCTTTCGGAAAGTGATAGCAAAGTATGAACGAAAATAAAGAAAGGACTGTGAATGTCAGCAAAATCCGCAGTGCAATCTAACAGAGGCGGGCCACCTGCAAAGACAATTCATTCGAGACGATGGAGAATCACTATCTATGAGAACACATCCTCCTTCCTTTGAAGATATTGATAGGATGCAAAGACAACTCAGTATGTTGAGATTGGAGTATTGGATTCACATGTCGTCTTTTCGTTTTAGACTGTGGGATTCCCTATATGGTCCTGCCCTGGGGGTCGCGGCTGTTTTGCGTGGATGCCATTCTCCCTGTTTTTATATGTTGGTGTACCAATACGTTACTCGCTGGAAAACGTACATTTGGGTAAGTGCGGTAATGGGCGCCGTGTTTGCTTTTCTGGCGGAACCTCTACTGGTGGCCCTCGGAATTTATATCCATTTGTTTGGAAACACATTTATTCCTTTCCGATTTATGTTGCCATGTTTCTGCTATTTAAATGGTTCGTTGATAAATTGAATCAGCTATCCGGCAGAATCTCAGAGGAACATGTAGAATAGGGAGTGGAAGTCGGACATTTTTTGAAAGGACGGGGAAAATGGGATGTCTTCTCTGCTTTATCGGTTGGATCAAAAACCGCCGCTTTGGATGACGGTTGTAAGTGCCGTACAGTGGTTTATGATTACGTTGACCAGTTCGCTGGTTGTACCATTGGTGATCAGCCAAGCGTTTGGCCTTGATCAAGCACAAACGGCACAGTTTATGCAGCTGACTTTTTTTCTGGTAGGGATCGTTTCCCTTTTGCAAGTTTGGTTTGGGCACCGCTATCCGATTATGGAGGGGCCGGCCGGCATGTGGTGGGGCATTTTTCTGATCGTCGTGAATATTGGAATGGCCTCAGGGTTAAGCGCAGTTCAGGTCGGGCAAAGTTTGGAAGCAGGTTTAATGTGTATTGGAATGATTCTTTTCCTTTTAGGGCTGTTCGGTCTGGTGAATTATTTGCGAAACCTGTTTACCCCGCTTGTTTCAGGCTGTTTTATGCTGATTCTGCCGTTTTCCATGAGCGGTACATTCGTTCAGGGGATGCTGGGGGTTGGCCAATCGGGCAAAATTCAAGCGGGTACAGCTCTGGTCGCGTTACTGGTGTTGGCGCTGACGATTTGGCTGAGCCAGTCACGCTGGAAATGGTTTCGAACGTTTTCCATTTTGATTGCGCTTTTGACCGGATGGCTGATTTATATTCTGTTAGGTTGGGCTGCCCCTGTGCAAAAAGCGGACAGCTGGTTTACCGTTCCTCATCTGCTGTTTTGGGGAACCCCGCGTTTAGATTGGGGAATTGTGTTTATCTCCATCTTGACAGGCTTGATTTTGATTAGCAATTTGATCACCAGCATTTCGGTGACTGCCAAAGCGGCAGGCGAAGAGCCGACCAAACGGTCTTTGAACAGAGGTGGGCAAATGACCGGTGTGGCCCATTTTTTATCGGGGATGGGAGGGGTCGTGGGTCTTGTTCCCTTGTCGATTGCGGCAGGTGTGATTGAAATGACCGGGATGGCCGCCCGGCTGCCGTTTGTGATCGCCTCATTTTTGATGATTTCGCTGGGCTTTTTTCCGTTTATTGGGCTGCTGTTTGCGGCAATCCCGGTGCCTGTGGGATATGCCGTGTTGTTCGTGACGTTTACCCAGTTGGTCGGATTCGGTCTGCGCGATTTGCAAACGGTGCAAATGGAGCCTCGCAATGTAATGACCATCGGATTGAGTCTGATGTTTGGAATTGGCGTCATGTTTTTGCCAAAAACTGCATTGCAGGGCATCAATCCCGTTTTGGCAGATCTTCTGGGCAATGGGCTGATTGTAGGAGTGATCGCAGGTATAGTGCTGGAACAGATAGTGTTCCGCCGAAGACCGGAAGCAGGCGATTCGCAGCAGTCGGCGTAACCCTCGCAAGGGTCAGATTTTAGCGTGTACAAACGGGACTTCCGCTTACTTGGAGGAATCCCGTTTTCTGTATAGACGCCAACATGAATGGCCTGAAACAGGAAATACTACGTATTAATATTGGCTCAAACATAGAAAGGTGAATCGAGATGAGCGGGTGCTCGGATGTAAGACAGGTTTTTGGTGACGTAATGAGATGAGTACAGACAGGAAAATCGGCGTTTTGCTGTGGAGCATCGCTCTGCCAGGATTTGGCCAGTTGCGGAATGGCAAGTATGTGAAAGGAATTGTATTTATTATTTTAGAGTTTATTATTAATTGGAAAGCCAACTTGAATCAGATCATTCTCGAAAGTTTTCATGGTGAGATTGAATCTGCTATTGCGCTTGCAGATTATCAGTGGCTGCTGTTCTATCCCTGCGTATATATGTTTGCGATCTGGGATGCGTACTCCGATGCAGGTCCTCCCCATTCTCCTTTTTCCTATCTTCCTTTTGTCTTGGCCGCCTATATCGGTACACTAGGTGTGATTTATGCTCCCACTTTAAAAATTCTGGGTGTCCTGTGGGGGCCAGTCTGGCTTCCCCTCTTTTTCCTTTTCGTCGGTGTTGTGATTGGTCTCGTGTTTCGTAAATTACTGTTAAAACGCCAGATGTCGCACCTATAACAAAGAACAAGAGGAAAGCCGCGATGCTCACGTTGGGAAAGTCAGTTCAGGGAAACGAACATGAGGTATAATGATAAACTGAGGTGGATTCATTGCGTCCTATTTTTCTAGGTGTTTTGGCATCTTTCTTTTTCGCTTTTACATTTGTCCTGAACCGGGCGATGTCGTTGTCAGGCGGAAGCTGGATTTGGAGCGCTTCGCTTCGGTATATTTTTATGGTTCCGTTGCTCTTGCTCCTTGTGATAGGCAGAAATAATTTACGCCCTCTTTTACAAGAAATGCGAAATCAGCCAGGAAAATGGCTTTTATGGAGCTTTGTTGGATTTGGCTTATTCTATGCGCCCTTATGTTTTGCGGCTGAATTTTCACCAGGTTGGCTGATCGCCGGAACGTGGCAGATTACCATTATTTCCGGTTCCCTGCTTGTACCGTTTTTTTCAGAGACGATTAAAACACCAGATGGTTCTGTAAAAATTAGAGGGAAAGTGCCGGTTAAAGGTCTTGTCATGTCATTCATTATTCTTGTTGGCATAGCTCTTATGCAGGTGGAACAGGCAAACCATTTTTCTTCCAAAAATTTGTGGTTAGGCGTTATACCTGTCATTATCGCTTCATTTGCGTATCCGCTCGGCAACCGTAAAATGATGGACATATGCGAGGGCCGCTTAGACACTTACCAGCGTGTATTGGGCATGACGCTGGCGAGTCTGCCATTCTGGTTTCTGCTTTCCCTCTATGGTTTATTTACTGTCGGCGCACCAAGCAAAGAACAAACGATTCAAGCGGTGTTGGTTGCAGTTTGTTCCGGGGTGATTGCGACGGTCCTCTTTTTTCGGGCCACCGACATGGTCAGGGGCAATATGCAAAAGTTGGCTTCCGTAGAAGCGACACAGTCTTTGGAAGTGCTGTTTGCTGCTGCGGGAGAAGTCATCATGTTGGCTAGTCCACTTCCGTCCGCGTTGTCCTGGTTGGGGATGTTTCTTGTGATTACAGGCATGATTTTGCATAGTTATATTTCACATAAAAAACAGTCTATGAACAATCAACAAGCGGGCGCTTCATTTTGATATAATAAATTAGACATTCGAGATACAACGGGAGAGGTACGGGATTGCATGAAAAGGGCTCTGAAAATATTTTCTGTCTTGACGACCATCGGGATGTTTTTGGTATTAATGGCGGGCACGCTTGTAACCAATACGGGATCGCAAGACGGTTGCGGCAATACCTGGCCGCTCTGTCACGGTGAATTTCGACCGATGGCCACATTGGCTTCCATGATTGAATACAGCCATCGTGCGATTACGGGAATTGTAGGTATTATGGTTGGGATTCTGGCCGTTTGGATGTGGCGGACGTATCGGCAACGGCGGGATGTCAAATGGCTGAGCTTTTTGAGCATCTTTTTTATTTTTGTGCAAGCGGTGTTAGGAGCGGCGGCTGTAATCTGGAAACAGTCGGAAGCCGTTCTAGCGCTGCACTTCGGAATCTCGTTGATCGCATTTGCCAGCGTATTGTTGCTTTGTGTCATTACATTTGAGGGGAACCATTCGATACGCGGGGCGTCTTACAGGATCTCAAAAGGGTACCGGAATTTCATCTGGGGGATTTTTGTTTATGTGTATGGACTCATCTATTTAGGGGCGTACGTAAGGCGTGTCAATGCAGGGATGGCGATCGAGACCTGGCCATTGAACAACGGACGGGTGATCCCCGATCATCTGGTTGGCGAGGTAGCAGTCAGTTTCACGCATCGATTGGCAGCGCTTGTAGGCCTCCTGCTGTTTGTGACATTGTTGATTGTAACGAAGCGGAGGTACCCGGAGCGCCGTGATTTTGTAATCGGAAGTGTTCTGTGCGTGATTACTCTTATTTTACAAATTTTTAGCGGCGGATATCTGGTGCTCTCAAAGTTGAGCGTTGATTCGTTAATGCTTCATAACACGTTTGTTTCCTTGTTTTTCGCCAGTTTGAGCTATCTCTGCTACCAAGTGGCTACGCAGACGAGGCCGGGCGGCAGCGCTTCTTTCTTGATGGACAGGGATTTAGCTTTATCTTATCGACATGAGAGGAAGGCCGACTAAAAGCGCGACGTCCTTGTCGGTCGACGAAAGCGCAACGTCGGCATAGCGCATCCATGCGCAAGACAATGAGGTTTGCCAAAGCCTTTGGCTTGATGAACCAAGTTTTCTTTACCGAAGGAATTGGGTTCGCATATTCGGCAAGCAATGTGTAACAGATCATGTTGCAAACAATCGGCGTGCTGCGTAAGTATAAGGGATCCGTCTTTCTGTAAGCTGATTTGAACGGATTTCGATCGGGAATTTTTGAAATTGAGGGTGAATGGCGATGCCGCATCATGAACACGCACATCATCATGACCACGACCATCATGGCCGCTTTCATGATCACGACCATGGCCATGATCATAGCCATGGCCACAAACATGACCATGACCATTTCCATGCAGGCGGACATGTGCATGTCGCCCACGATAAGCTGAAGCGAGGGATTTTTCTAGGATTTGTCATATTGGCGGTAGAAGTGATCGGCGGGATTTGGGCAAACAGTCTGGCGCTGTTGACCGATGCGGCACACATGCTGACCGACGTGATGTCTTTGATCGTGGCCTATTTTGCTATGCGTGCGGCAACGGCGCCCCCTTCCAAAAACATGACATACGGCCGCCATCGAATCACGATTTTGGCGGCGCTATTTAACGCGATTACTCTCATCGTGATCGTTTTTTATGTGGGTTTTGAAGGATATCAGCGTCTGTTGCATCCGCAGCCGGTGGAAGGAGCGATATTATTCGTGACGGCTGTAATTGGGGTGGTTGTCAATCTTTACATCGGACTGGGTCTGCGGGATGAATCGGACAATATCAATATCAGAAGCGCGATGCTGCATGTAATGGGGGATGCGGCCGCCTCTGCCGGTGTGATCGTGGCAGGAATTATCATGTATTTTACGGGCTGGTACATCCTCGATCCGATTTTAAGTTTCGTAATCGCGTTGATTGTAGCGATTGGCGCATGTCGTGTTTTGAGAGAAACATACATCGTGTTGATGGAGGGGACTCCACGCGAAATCGATTTTGACGAAGTGGTGGAAACGATTCAGTCTGTCCCCGGTATCAAAGAGGTTCACGACCTGCATATATGGTGTTTGACATCCAACCGCAATGCAATGAGCGGACATCTTGTCGTAGACGGAGAGCTGACTATACGGAACAGCCAACAGATGATTCGCCAACTGGAGAAAGTGGTGCTTGAAAAGTTCCGGATCGGTCACGTTACGATACAGTTTGAAGATGATCAGCATCCACATGAAGATATGTTTGCGATCGACCGAGAGTGGAAGCATTAATCATGGAGGGGGAAGCAGGATGAAAGCGGTGCGGTTTCACCGGAACGGCGGATCGGAAGTGCTGCAGTACGAGGAAGTGGAAAGGCCAACGCCCGATTCGGGAGAAGTTTTGATTGAAGTGAAGGCGTGCGGAGTAAACTATGCAGATATTTCCAGGCGGTACGGACGGTATGTGCTGCCCACTCCGTTGCCGTTCACTCCGGGTCTTGAAGTGGCAGGGATTGTAAAAGAGGTAGGGCCTAGCGTCGACGAAAAATGGGTCGGACAGCCTGTTGCCACGTTGCTGCATGGAGGCGGAGGCTATGCGGAATACGCGATTGCCGATGCCAACGGACTGATTCCGGTGCCTGCAGGATTGGATTTTTCCAAAGCGGTTGCCCTCCCATTGCAAGGGTTGACTGCTTATCACGTACTGACCACGTCCGGTCACCTGAAGCAGGGAGAAACGGTGCTGGTGCATGCCGCAGCAGGTGGCGTAGGGTTGCTGTCCGTTCAGTTAGCGAAAAAATTTGGCGCCTCCAAAGTGATCGGAACGGCCAGCACAGCCGAAAAACGGGAACTGGCGAAACAGTCGGGTGCCGAAGTAACAATCGATTATACAAAAGAAGACTGGCCGCAACAGGTATTGGATGTCACCAACGGTAAAGGTGTCGATATCATTCTTGAAATGGTCGGCGGTGAAATGATCCAGCAAAATCTGAAATGCCTGGCTGATTATGGACGCATGGTAGTGTTTGGAGCAGCGAGCGGGCAGCGGGGGACGCTGGTTCCCAATCAACTGATGGCCAAAAACCAAACGGTTACCGGATTTTTCCTCAGCAAGCTGATGGAAGACCCGAACCGTTATCAGCCAAGTATGGCCGAATTGCTGAAGTGGGCCACAAGCGGCGAATTGAATGTGCAAATTGGCGGTGTCTATCCGCTGGCAGAAGCGGCAAATGTGCAGGATCTGATGGAAGGTCGCCAAACAACCGGCAAACTGGTACTGGTTCCTTAATACGAAATGTTGCGGGGGCCGCTGCGTAAGCGGATCAGACTGAACCGGTTGTCGTATGTGAAGAAGCGGGCAATGGGGAAGCCGGCTTCTTCTTTTTTGTCGTTCCAACCAGCAGATGGCCAAACGGCAGTTTGCTAAGCGCGAAAGTCAGCAACCACGACAGCAGAACACAACCGACAAACGTGAGTAGCAGTCCGAACAAATGATTCTGAATCGGCAACCGAACGATGAAGCCGCCGATCATTTGAAGAACAAGAGCGTGTATCAGATAGGCACCATAAGAATATTTACCAATTGACTCGGTAAGATGGCTCAGCCAATTTTCCCGCTGCGACATTTGAACACTCAGCACATAAACAAGCGCAATCGAGCTGACGGAGAACCAAAACATCGACGGTCGGAGAGAGGTGGCGATGTTTGCATTCAATTTCAATTTATTTGACAGGTTGATGCTGTTTGCCAGCATAGATGTCACCCAGGCAAACAGAATCAGAAAAATAGGGATATTCCAGTAATGTATTCGTTTGATCCAATCCCGCCAACGGGAAACAGACAATCCGGCGACCGCCCCTAACAGGAAGTAGAAAAACCAGAGCAGGAAGTTGCGATCCCGGTACTTATCCAAAAGTGCGTGTAAAATCGGGTTGTCAAAGCGGATCAAGCCTCTCGGAATTGCATAAAGGGAAGCCCACAGAACGGCAAGGTACAGTATTCCACTGACAAGCAACAGCCAGATTTGCCTGCGGATTGTCCGAAACCACAACATCAACCGCTGAAACAGAGGATATAACAAATAGAATTGAAAAATCATAACGACAAACCACAAATGGTAAAATGCAGTGCCCGTTATCCATTGGTGAGTGAATTCCCTGATTGGCGAAACGTGAAATGGGTTGTCGGGCGGAAACGAAACCGCGTATAGGACTGACCAGATCAGATATGGAATCAGGATTTCCTTGATGCGCTTCCAGATGAATGAAGGATAACGAACCCCTTCGTTGTAGTTGTAAAAAAGAACAAGTCCGGTAATAAACACGAATGTCGGCACAGCAAATTTTACCAACTCCAAAAAAACAGCGAGGATCACTGATTCTCCGAGGCTGATCGTCACCTGATTGTAGACACCGATAACATGCTGCATAGCGACCGCACAAAAAGCGATGCCCCGTAGATACTGAATTTCTGATATCCGGTCTTTTCCGCTCATAAGATCCTCTTTTATTTTGTGAATTGGATTAAAACCTTTCAATTATCATCATAATGCGGTGTCGCACAAAATTCAAATACGATGGCAATTGCAGATGTCGTAATTACTCTTTTTTTGCTATACTAACATACGGAATACGTCTTACGTCATTTACTGGGAGTGACCTACACATGTCGTCTTTTACGATATTTAACTGGACCTGGCATATGGTGGCGTTGATCGGGGCCCTGCTTTTTTGTTTGCCTACGTTTTGGCTCATGAGATTGGCACGCAAATTTGATACACATAAGCCGATTCAGGCATCTGATGTAAAATCGGTCCGGCTGTTTGAAAACGGCGAATGGCGGGATGCGAATCCAACCGAAATCGGACAGATTGTAAATTGGTTTAACGCTTCCGCTTTTGTGCAAAAAAGAATGCAGGAAAATCCCGATACAAACCGTAACGGAGTTGCGATCTTGTTGAACTCAGAAGAAGAAATTCTGATTGTTCCAAGAGATGGGGACTTTGATGTTACACGGCGTCGGACGGCTGATACTTCGGTTACATACTGGGCGCGCAATAAGGAATTCAGCAGTTTTCTGGAGAAGTGTTCAATCTGACTTATAGCCGGTGCCGTTTGGGGCAATATAATTTCTGTGTTGCTTTTTTGTAAAACATCTTGCGGTTCCGTTTTATTTGGAATATAATGTGTTGAGAATATTATCATTCTAAGTCAGGGCGATTCGCAAAACCTGGCTTCTTTCTTAGAAGTATTCCTGACTAAAACAATCAGGAATTTATTCACTGAAGATTTTGGAGGAGGTGGATAGGATTTGAAACTATCTGCCCGTGGCCATTATGGGTTGATCGCCATGGCCTATTTGGCGCAACGAGAAAATGAGGGGCCGATACCAATCAAAACGATTGCGACTGCCGAGCAGGTTCCGGAACAATTCCTGGAACAGATTCTGTTCTCGATGCGAAAGGCCGGACTGGTCAGCAGCGTACGCGGACCGCGCGGTGGTTACACCTTATCCCGGTCGTCTGCTGATATAACGGCAGGAGAAGTTATCAGGGCGTTGGAAGGGCCGATTGCTCCCGTAGAGTGTCTGGAAGCGGATGCGGAAGAATGTTGCAGCAAAACTGACAACTGTTCAACCAAGTTTGTTTGGGAAAAACTACGGGATACAATGGTTTCCGTGCTTGATAATATTACGCTTCAGGAAATCGCCCAAAGGGGCGACAAGCTGATAGTGAATTTGGAACAGACAAAATAAATCACATTACGTTTAAGTGGGGGTATTGAAACATGGCAGAACTCGTCATTAAAGACCTGCACGCGAATGTAGCAGGCAAAGAAGTGTTGAAAGGTTTTAATTTAACCATAAAAGGAAATGAAGTGCACGCCATAATGGGTCCGAACGGAACAGGGAAGACCACTTTGTCAATGACGCTTTCCGGTCATCCGCGTTATGAAGTGACTCAGGGCGAAGTGACCCTCGATGGTAAAAACCTGCTGGAACTGGGAGTGGACGAACGGGCGCGTGCCGGATTGTTCCTTGCTTTCCAATATCCGGCTGAAATTCCCGGCGTTCCGTTGAAAAACTTCCTGCGTCAATCATATAACGCAGTGAAGGGCACCGAAATGGAAGTGTTTGAATTTTATTCCATCATGCAAGAAAAAATGCAAATGATGAAAATGGATATGTCATTTGCCAACCGGAACCTGAATGAAGGTTTCTCCGGTGGTGAAAAGAAACGAAACGAGATTCTTCAGATGGCGCTGCTTGAGCCAAAAATTGCGATTCTGGACGAAACGGACTCCGGCCTCGACATAGACGCTTTGAAAATTGTTGCAGACGGTGTGAACAGCCTGCGCGGACCCGAACTCGGTGTACTCGTCATCACCCACTACCATCGTTTGCTTGAATACATCAAACCGGACTTTGTACATGTCATGTTGGATGGACGGATTGTCCGTTCCGGCGGCCCTGAACTGGCTCTTGAGCTGGAGGAAAAGGGGTACGATTGGATTAGGAGCGAAGTGTCTGTCGGTGGGGAGGTATAAACCATGTCGAAAGTCATTAGTTCTGCCATTTCACCTGCCGTAACAACGCTTGAAAATCGTTTCAATGAACCCAAGTGGGCAAAACAGATCCGTACGGAGGCGCTTGCAGCGTACGAATCGATGGATCTTCCGAAAGAAGATGAAGGATGGCGCAATCTTCGCCTGAAAGAAGTGCCGCTTGATTCATTGGTACCGCTTGCCGATCAAAAAGAAACGCCGGATTCCGTGCGCAGCCGAATCAGTCCTGATGCGGCCGGTGTGCTGGTTCATTACAACAGCGATGTAACGGAAACTAAACTGAATCCCGATCTGGCATCTAAAGGAGTGATTCTCACCAGCCTGCAGGAGGCCATTGCCAAGCATCCGGATAAAGTTGAGAAATATTTTGGTCAACTGTACAACACAAAAGAAAGTAAATTTGCGGCCCTTCATTACGCGTTGCGAACAGGCGGGGCGTTCCTGTACGTGCCTAAAAACGTGGTCATTGAGACGCCGATTCAACTGTTTACTTATGGGGATCAACCGAATGTCGGGATTTTTAATCATACGCTGATCGTTGCCGAATCGTTCTCCCAATTTACCGTTCTGGAGTACTCCGCTTCCGATCTTGGCGGTTCGAATGCGATCCATAGCGGGGCTGTTGAGATTTTTGCAGCAGATGGAGCAAAAGTATCGTATGTAATATTGCAGAATTTTGACCAGGGCATATACAGTTTCTATCCGCGCCGCGCCAAAATCGGACGCGATGCGGAAGTGAACTGGGCGGCCGCCGAATTGGGGGGTAAAATTGCCCGTTCCGAAAATACGTCCTACGTTGACGGAGAAGGAGCGCAATCAAACGCGGTTGTCGTGTTCTTCGGTTCTGATGAACAATCGCTGGACGTTTCTGCACAGATGATTCATACAGGCCGCAACAGCTTTTCTGATATTCTTGCCAAAGGCGTCATGGGCGACAAAGGAAAAACGATCTGGCGCGGGCTTGGTTATATCAAACCGGGTGCGAAAGGTTCCTCCACCTTCCAACGGGAGAACAGCCTGATTCTGTCTGACGGGGCAAAAGGGGATGCGATTCCCGGTCTCCTGATCGAAGAAACGGACGTAGCGGGCGCCGGCCATGCGGCGACTGTTGGACGGATCGATGAGACACAATTGTTTTATCTGCAAAGCCGGGGGATCTCGCTTAAACAGGCGCAAAAAATGATTGTCGAAGGTTTCTTCGGTTCCGTCATTGAACTCATTCCGGTGGAATCGGTGCGTAAAGAGGTACAGTCCCTCGTGGATCGAAAGTTGGGGTGGTAACCTTGTTCAACGTACAGGAAATTAAAAAGGATTTTGCCGCTTTGCAGCAGCAAGTCAATGGAAAGTCATTAGTTTATCTGGATTCGGCAGCCAGTTCGCAAATTCCGAAGCAAGTTGCGGAAGCGATGTCACAATATTATGCGACGAGCCATTCCAATGTGCATCGCGGCGTGCATACATTGGGAGAACGGGCAACCAGCGCTTACGAAGGCGCAAGGGAAAAAGTAGCACGTTTTCTGAATGCGCCGAAGGTTGAAAATATCGTATTCACGCGGGGAACGACCGAGTCAATCAATTTGGTTGCTTACGCGTACGGGCTTCACAAACTGCAAGCAGGTGACGGAATTGTAGTGACCCTGTTGGAACACCATTCCAATCTGGTGCCTTGGCAGCAGATCGCCAAGATCAAAGGCGCCAAGCTCTACATGGTGGAACTGACAGAAGAAGGTCATCTCAATCTGGAGCAGTACCGTTCTTTTCTGAAACAGGGGAATATTAAAATTGTGGCGGTTACCCAAGCGTCCAATGTGCTGGGAACGGTCACGCCTACGAAACAGATCGTTCAGGAAGCGCATGCGGCAGGTGCGGTGGTGGTGGTCGATGCGGCGCAAAGCGCTCCGCATATGGCAATCGATGTGCAGGATCTGGACGCCGATTTTCTGGCCGCATCGGGGCACAAAATGCTCGGTCCGACGGGGATTGGATTTTTGTATGGAAAAAGCGAACTGTTGGACGACATGGAGCCTTTTCAAATGGGCGGCAGCATGATTGGCCTGGTGGATTATTATGAGTCAAATTGGGCGGAAGTGCCGGCCAAATTTGAAGCGGGAACGCCAAACATCGTAGGTGCAGTCGGACTGGCTGCGGCGATTGATTATCTGAACGCACTCGGTATGGAAAATGTGCATCAGCATGAACAGCAATTGCTTGCCTATGCATGGGACCGGTTAAGCCAGGTGGAAGGAATTGAACTTTATGGTCCGCGTCAACCGCGTACCGGGTTGATCGCTTTTAATATTGACGACACGCATCCGCATGATGTATCGACAGTACTGGATGCGGAAGGCGTCGCTGTCAGAGCGGGGCATCACTGCGCGCAGCCGCTGCACAAATGGCTGCACACGGCGGCTACCAACCGGGCCAGTTTTTATATCTATAACGATGAACAGGACATCGATCGTTTAGTGGCGGCTCTGCAAAAAGTAAAGGAGATGTTCGGATATGTCACTCGATAGTCTCTATCAGGACGTGATCCTCGATCATTACAAGCGTCCCCGAAACGTCGGTAAAATTGAAAATTATGACGTTGGCATGGAATTGGCAAATCCGACTTGCGGTGACGTGATCGGGGTGCATTTGAAAGTTGACGAAACAGGCAAGGTGGAAGATGCGAAATTTCATGGACACGGCTGTTCCATCAGTCAATCGAGCGCTTCCATGCTGACCGTTAAGCTAAAAGGAAAAACGATTGCAGAAGCGCGCCAACTGATCGACCGCTTTTACGATATGATGAAAGGCGTGGAAGGGGATTACAGCGGCCTGGGGGAACTGCAGGCTTTGCAGGGTGTCTCCAAATACCCGGTGCGGATCAAATGTGCGACGCTCGCTTGGAAAGCGTTAGAACAAGGCTTGGATAAAAAGGAGGGTGTCGAAAATGGCCAAAGCAAATGAGGAAATCGTAAACAAAAACGCAGCGTCTGAAATTGTCAGTGATTATAAATATGGCTTCTCAGACCCGGAAAACTATGTGTATAAATCGGGAAAAGGGCTCACGCGTGAAATGGTCCAGATGATTTCCGAAATGAAAAACGAGCCTGGTTGGATGACCGACTTCCGTCTGAAAAGCTATGACATTTTTGCCAAAATGCCGATGCCGTGGTGGACGAAAGATCTGGATGAACTCGATTTTGATGATATCCACTATTACGTTCGACCCACCGACAAAGCGGTACAAAGCTGGGATGATGTACCCGATACCGTGAAACAAACGTTCGACAAACTGGGAATTCCGGAAGCGGAACGCAGCTTTTTGGCCGGTGTGACCGCACAGTACGAATCGGAAGTCGTATACCACAGCATGCGCAAAGACCTGGAAGATCTTGGCGTGATTTTCACCGATATGGATACGGCGGTCAGAGAGCATCCGGAGATTGTGAAAAAGTATTTCAGCACGGTGATTCCTCCTTCTGACAACAAGTTTGCGGCGTTGAACTCGGCTGTCTGGTCAGGCGGATCGTTTATCTGGGTGCCGAAAGGAGTTCATGTCGAAATTCCGCTGCAGGCCTATTTCCGGATCAACACGAAAAATGCGGGACAGTTTGAACGGACGTTGATCATTGGGGAAGAAGGATCGTTCGTCCACTATGTGGAAGGCTGCTCCGCACCTAAATATTCGAGTGATTCGCTGCATTCCGCAGTGGTGGAAATTGTTTGTCTCGATAATTCACGAGTCCGCTATACGACGATTCAGAACTGGTCGCCAAACGTGTACAATCTGGTGACCAAGCGGGCAGTGGCTCACAAAAATGCAGTTATGGAATGGGTGGACGGCAACATCGGTTCCAAGCTGACCATGAAATATCCGGCTGTTATTCTGCGGGGGGAAGGGGCTCGCGCGGAAATTACCTCGATTGCATTCGCAGGTAAAGATCAGCATCAGGATGCCGGAACGAAAGTGTTCCATCTGGCTCCCAATACGTCGAGTACGATTATTTCCAAATCGATTTCCAAAGCGGGGGGCAAAACGACTTACCGCGGTTGGGTAAAAGTGGCTGAAAACGCACACGGTTCCAAGCTGAACGTAAAATGTGATGCGTTGATGTTTGACGAAGGTTCCACTTCCGATACGATTCCGTTCATGGAAATCAACAACGACAATGTGGCGATTGAACATGAAGCGACCGTATCCAAAGTGTCGGAAGATATGCTGTTCTATCTGATGAGCCGCGGGTTGTCGGAAGAGCAAGCGACAGGCTTGATCGTATCCGGCTTCATCGAACCGTTCTCGAAAGAACTGCCGATGGAATATGCGGTCGAATTAAACCGTCTGATTGAACTGGAAATGGAAGGATCGGTCGGTTAAGCTTTAATTCATGAGGTTTTCAGGGCATGAAACTACGGCTTGCCCGTTTTTTGCCCGTTTTGGATAAAATGCTCATAAAGCGCTAAAGCATCATTTTCAATCTTTGTAGTAACGTGCAAATACGTGTCTGCAGTGACTTTCACACTTGAGTGTCCAAGTCGCTCGGACACGTATTTTATATTTACGCCCGCTTCAAGAATATTCAAACAAGCGGGGCTGCCAATAAGGCAGCTCCCGCAAAGGAGGGACAAATGTGAAGGACCGTTATATCTATCCAGCTATATTTGATTACGCTGAAGATGGAATCTCTATCGAGTTTCCTGACTTACCCGGCTGCTTGCCTTGCGCACAAAACGATGAGGAGGCATTGCATAACGCGAAAGAAGCGATGGCGCTACATCTTTATGGAATGGAGCAGGATGGTGACGAGATACCGGAACCAACTCCCATTTCCAAGCTGCGTCCACAGGCTAATCAGGCCGTGGTGTTAGTGGAAGTATAGATGCCGCCATTCCGCGATGAGATGGAAGAAAAAGCGGTTAAGAAGACACTGACCATACCCAAATGGCTGGACGACCTAGCGCAGGACCACAAAGTTAATTTCTCACATGTACTGCAAGACGCTTTGAAAAAGTATCTTGGAGTGAATCAAAGAAAAGCAGAGTGAGCGAGGCCCAATCGGGCCTCAAAGCTTGTCTGTTTTTTGTCCGGTTTTACGTATGAATTAGTATGAAAAGTGAATGCCGTTAAAACCTTGATATAACGAGGTTTTCACTTAACCGTGAAATGCGCTGAAACCGTTCTTTAATCGAACTGGAAATGGAAGGATCGGTCGGTTAAACTTTTATTCATCATGGATGCTTACAAAAACGTCATTTTTGGAGTTGAGCTTTTGTAAACGGTGATGGCGATGAAGATGATTTAGAATTTTCACAACCGGTGGTGGAAGAAGCTGATAACGACAGCGCTACAACAAATACAAACGAACGACTTCTATTTTTCATTAGTACCACTTCTTTCTTAATAATAGAGAGAATACATCGCAAATTTAGCAAAGTGTAAATTCGTTTGGATGAAACAGAGTGGTCTAAGAAAATATTTGTCGAAAAAACATTTTACATAGAAATTATGGTATTATCAAGAAACCAGAAAACAAATTACAGTCCTCGATCAATCGCAAAATTGTTGAAAAGCAATTACGCAAAGCCGCAGTTCAAAGGAATTATGCCATAGTGGCTGGGCTATCGAAGGGGAGGTAATTATGAGGAAAAAAGTGGACAAAGAAAAGCTGCTAAGCCATATCCTCAGTTCAATGGAAGAATTGCTTATTTTAGTCGATTATAATCTATGTGTCGAATATATGAATGAAGCGGCCGAACGGATTTTGAATGTTCAAGGTGTCGCCTATAAAGGAAAACATATTTTTAATGACCTGAGACTTTGGGATATCCCTACAGAGAACAGCAAGGTACAGGAAGTTTTAGTTACAGGAGTAGCTCAAATAGGGGTAGTTCGCACAATAACCGATGGGAAGCAAATATTACTCAATATCACCCCATTGATTGATAATGGAAAGCTGACAGACATACTCATAACAGGCCAGGATATTACAGAAACCATGGAAATGCAACAAGAGCTTGACATGGCATTTGCCTTGACATTACCTAATAGTAAAGTCGAATATAAGCTCAAATCAACGGTGGAATATCAGGATACTTATGACCCGCAAACGAAGAAGATTACAATTACAGGTATTATTCACGATGGTGGCTACCGTCATGTTGTAAACTGTCTTAAAATACTTGCGAGCTTACATGAGCAAGGGATTACCAAGCTAATCGGAATCGATAAAGATTTATTGGTACAAGCGCTGATTTTCCATGATTTGGGTAAATCACAACCTGTTTTGAAAATCGGGGATGTCGTCGATCCAAGAGAGGTTTTTGAGGATGGAAAATTGCATGCTTTTCGTGGGGCTGAGATAGCCAAACACTATTATGGTTTAAACGATGATATAGTGGAAATCATTCGTTATCATCATCACAGCGAGAACGAGCTCACCGAATCATTTAGTTGGCGGCTGAGTCCCATGTTCCGCCTGTTTCAGCTGATAGATGGATTATCGGCAGCAATGACAAGAGGTTCCGTAAAGCCTGGATTGTCTGTTAGGGATTCGGTTATTACAGTCACAGAAAATAACAATCGCCCGCAATACAATGGGACGTGGCAAATTGACCTGTATACTGGAAAAAGAATAAGGGTTTGAACTGTAAACATTGATTCTGCCTAAAACTGACTGTATACTATCAATATGGACAGATTAATAACGATAGGCGAAGCTTCAAAGGTGTTGGGAGTATCGATTACAACACTCCGGCGATGGGAAAAAGAAGGCCGTTTGCAACCGGATGAAATTACCCCCGGCGGCCATCGGCGATACGATCTTGTGAAACTGCGGCCTGAATTGTTCCGGCTTCAGCGTAGCGACAGAACAACCGTGGCCTATGCCAGAGTATCAAGCCACGATCAGAAAGAGGATTTGGAGCGACAGAAACAAGTCCTTGAAATGTACTGCGCTTCGCAAGGGTGGACGTTTGAAGTGGTTTCTGACCTTGGATCGGGAATGAACTACCACAAAAAAGGTTTGAAACGCCTCTTACACGCCATCTTGCAGGACGAAGTAGGCAGACTGGTCATCACACACAAAGATCGCCTCCTTCGTTTTGGTGCGGAGCTGGTCTTCGCCATTTGTGAGGCGAAAGAGGTGGAAGTGGTGATTCTCAACCAGGGCGAAGACACTACGTTTGAAGAAGATCTCGCCAAGGATGTTTTGGAGATTATCACGGTGTTTTCTGCACGGCTCTACGGTTCGCGTTTACGCAAGAACCAGAAGCTCATAGAAGGGATGAAGCGGGTGGTTGAGGATGCTGAGAAGCCATAAGATTGCGCTTCAACCGAATAACAAGCAGTCCACCTACTTCGCAAAAGCGTGTGGTGTGGCTCGCTTTGCCTTCAATTGGGGCTTGGCAGAATGGAAGCGACAGTATGAAGCAGGTGAAAAGCTTTTGAAACGGTTGCGCCGTCTGTCCCGCTCTCTAGCGTGAAGGTAACACATGTGTATGATAATGTGAAAACCGGGGATCAGATGGAAGGTTCGGTCGGTTAATCGGTGCGCGTTCGTAATGCAAAAACAATGGAGGCCTGTGAATATCCCGATGTTCACAGGCTTTTTGCGTGGGTGGCAGTATGTGTCCGATGAGGATGTTTTAGAAAAATGTGGTACAATGGCGGCGAGGTGATAAGGGTGATTGATCCGGTTGCTTTTCACATCGGCCCCATTCCCGTTCATTGGTATGGGATTCTGATGACGAGCGCATTTGTGATGGGAACTTTGCTGGCGCAATATCATGCCAAAAAAATCGGCCTGGACCCGGAACATATTTTGAACATGGTCATGTATATTATACCGTTGGCGATTGTATTTGCCCGGCTGTACTATGTGATCTTCGAGTGGCACAATTATCGCAACAATTTGCTTGACGTATTCGCTGTCTGGCACGGCGGTTTGGCCATTCATGGCGGATTAATCGGCGGATTCCTGGGGGGGCTGTATTATGTGCGAAAACAGAAGCTGCCGATTCTGTTAATGGGAGATATTTTGTTTCCAAGTGTGATCCTGGGCCAAGCGATTGGCCGATGGGGAAATTTTATCAATCAGGAGGCGCATGGAGGTCCTGTTTCGGCTGCGTTTATGCAGCATTTCCCCGCATTTATCCGCGATCAGATGCTGATCGAAGGGGTGTACTACCAGCCCACATTTCTGTATGAATCGATCTGGGACATGCTGGTGTTCGTGATTTTACTGGTTATGCTGCGGAGGTTCAAGAAGTTTGACGGACAGGTCCTTTTTTCGTATCTGATTCTTTATTCAATCGGCCGGTTCTTTGTGGAAGGGTTGCGAACGGACAGCCTGATGCTGGGTCCGTTGCGCGTCGCGCAGGTCGTCAGCCTGTTGTTGATGGCAATGGGAGTGGTCCTTTTGCTGTGGGCGGCAAGACAGAAACGTCGGAAAGGGATTAGTCAGCAGCCTGCCGAACCTTAAAATACAGGAGGGTGCGAATGAGTTTTCCCGCATCTAAACGAATTCAACATTTCCACAACACTTGTGGTCACGTTAAAAAGAGGGCTGAACGACCATGAGGTGGGGAGGATCATTCAATACGGCCCTGCACAGCGCGCCGTAAGGGGAGTCACATTTCAACCGATTCAGGCGGAAGATATCATCCCCGTTCCCTGTCATCCGGATGGTTTGGCGATGGGGTATGCGTTAAAAACGGGAGGCCGTGTCACCCCGTTAACCGGCCTGATCGATCCGCAGATTCGGTTGGAAGGCGGCCGCAACACGATCGTATTTGAACAGGATGAGACGCTTAAGGAAAAAATATTCGATCTGTTCTCCACCAGCCATTCACCCGATTCCTCCGCCATCTCCCCTGAAAAATCTGCTGTGCTGCCTGCCGATGGTACAAGTGCCTGACGCAATCGGTTACGACAATGTGTTTTGGGTGGTGATTATGCAGTTTCTTGATGCGTACAATTTGGATGTTCGCTCCGTAAAAAATCATGCGTCCATATTGTTCACCCGGATGGACGAATCATCCCGTTTGATACCTATAACCTGTTTTATCGGGGTGAGAAAGAACAGACATTGATTCAACTGCGAAACCAATAGAGTTCAGAAGCCGTAGAAGGTCATGGCAACAGAAGTTCAAGAGTAATAGAGTTGCGAGTCGGGAGGCTTGCTGATGGAAAACCAGGAGAATCCGAAACGCGGAAATTGGGCGCAGGGACTGTTGACAGGAGCAGGACTTGTACTGTTGTTAAGTTCTGAGTTGAAAGTCTCCGATTTCCGCACTTGACAATCCGACCTGTCCGATAGTATCCTGTAAACAACAAAAGCATATCCTCCAAAGGGGAGTAGCTAATCACGACAAAGTCGTCATTTCGAGACGCTGACGGTTGGATGCGCGGATGCGAATGCGATCCGGGTGTACCCGTTAACCTCTCCGGCTTTGTTGGCAGCGAAACGAAAGTTTCTGTTTGCGGGTAGTCTGCATACCGCGTACCAGAATCGTTGTTAGCAAGACCTTTGCCTTAGGGTGAAGGTCTTTTCCTGTTTTTTGGCGGCCTTTACCTGTGTGGTGAGGGGCGCTTTTTGTTTTACGGAAAACAAATGCAGAAGGGGAGAGACAAAATGGAATTTTTCTCAGTTGAATTTTGGGTGGCGCTGATGTCGATTGTGCTGATTGACTTGGTCTTGGCAGGCGACAATGCGATTTTGATTGGACTGTCCGCCCGCAATTTGGCAAAAGAACAGCAGAAGAAAGCGATCCTCTGGGGAACGGTCGGGGCGGTCGTGATCCGCGCGGTATCGACGTTGGCAGTCGTATGGCTGCTGAAAATACCCGGACTTCTTCTGATTGGAGGCATCGCGCTGCTGCTGATCGCTTACAAACTGCTTGTGGAGAAGAAGAGACACGATCAACAGGCAGCCAGTCAAAATTTATGGTCGGCGATTCGCACCATCATCATCGCAGACGCATTGATGGGGCTGGATAACGTATTGGCGGTTGCCGGCGCCGCTCACGGATCGTTTCTGTTGATTTTGATTGGACTGTTAATCAGCATCCCGATCATGGTTTGGGGCAGCACACTGATTGTCAAATGGGTGGAACGATACCGCGCGATTGTCTATATCGGTTCCGGGACGATTGCTTGGACAGCCGCCAAAATGATGATGGAAGAGTCTTTTGTCAAACCGTATTTTGCAAACCCGTTCCTGCATTGGGGGGGTGCAGTCGCTGTAGCTTGCGGAGTGCTGCTGGCAGGCGTATTGAAAAACCAGAAACACCAGAAACAGCCGACGGCAGGAAACACTCACTCGGCGAATACATTGTAATCGTCAGGGCGATTCAAAGTTTTGTCGCAAAGATGCCAACAAAACGTCAAAACTACAGGGAAATACGGCGCTTGCACGATGTCATTTTGTATTATTATAAATACACATTCACACAAAGAAGGTGAGCCATCATGCAAGATACGTTGTTGTGGAGCCGTATATTGACGAGTTTGACATTGGGGTTTCACATCATCTTTGCGACGATCGGCGTGGGTGTGCCGGTCATGATTATGATCGCCGAATGGTTGGGTATCCGGCGCAACGACCCGCATTACATGCTGTTGGCCAGACGGTGGTCGAGAGGGTTTACCGTGACGGTCGCGGTGGGAGTAGTGACCGGTACCTGTATCGGGCTGCAGCTGTCTCTTTTGTGGCCAAGTTTTATGCAGATCGCCGGACAGGTGATTGCGCTTCCTTTGTTCATGGAAACGTTCGCTTTTTTCTTTGAAGCGATCTTTCTCGGCATTTACCTGTATACATGGGACCGGTTCAAAAACCGGTGGCTGCATTGGGCGTTCATTATACCTGTTGTCATTGGGTCGTCTGCTTCCGCGTTTTTCATCACAACCGTCAACGCATTTATGAATGCGCCGCAAGGATTTACGCTGGAAAACGGCGTAATTACACATATTGAACCGCTGAAGGCGATGTTTAACCCGGCAACGCCGACAAAAGTGTCGCACGTGCTGTCATCCGCCTTTATGACGTCGGCTGCTATATTGGCGGCTGTTACCGCCTGGTTGATTCTGCGGGGACGCCGCACCGAGTATTACAAGAAAGCGCTTCGCCTGACCGTCCTCTGGACATTTGTTTTTGGCGTGGGGACCGCTCTGATTGGCGACCTGTCAGGTAAATACCTGGCCGAATACCAACCGGAAAAATTGGCGGCTGCAGAATGGCATTTTGAGACAAAAGAGCATGCCGATCTGCTGGTTGGCGGCGTGTTGGATGAAAAAAACCAGCAGGTGAAAGGTGCGCTGCCGCTGCCCGGCATGCTCAGTTTCTTGGCGCACAGCGATTTTAACGCCAAAGTGACAGGGCTCAACGAGTTTCCGAAAGACGTATGGCCGCCGCTTTTCGTCCATTACCTGTTTGATTTGATGGTGGGCGTAGGGGTGTATGCGGTGGCTATCAGTCTGCTGTTCCTCGTCATCCGAATTTGGAACAAAAGCCAGGAATGGAATTCCTGGCTGCTGCGTTTGATCGTACTGGGAGGACCGCTTTCCGTGATAGGAATTGAGCTTGGCTGGATGTTTGCGGAAATCGGTCGACAACCCTGGATTTTGCGAGGGTATATGCGTACGAGTCAAGGCGTCACGACATCCAGTGATGTGGGCGCCATGCTGATTTTGTTTGCGTTGCTTTACCTGGTGTTAGGTGTGGTTTGCATCTATGTCCTGTTACGGATGACGAAGAAAAATCCACCCGAAGCGGAAATGCAAAAACGGGGCATAACGCTCTAGAAAAGGCGGTGTGCATATGTCAATCGAATTGCTTGGAATTACAATTCTATGGCTGTTTTTGCTTGGTTACGTGATCGTAGCGTCAATCGATTTTGGCGCCGGGTTCTTTGCCCTTTACGGCAAATGGACCGGTACGGGTGAGATTGTCAATCAGGTGATCCAGCGGTACCTGTCGCCGGTGTGGGAAGTGACGAACGTATTTTTGATCTTTTTCGTGGTAGGGATTGTCGGTTTTTTCCCTGATACGGCTTACTACTACGGAACCGCATTGCTGGTGCCTGCCAGCATTGCGCTGGTGCTGTTGGCAATTCGCGGTTCGTTTTACGCCTTTGACCATTACGGCAAGACCAATACGGTGTTTCTGTTTCTCTACGGATTCACGGGGCTTTTGATACCCGCGTCGCTGGCCACTGTATTGACCATATCGATCGGCGGGTTTGTTGAGAAACAAGGGAACAATGTGGTACTTTTAATGGGCAAACTGTTTGCCAGCCCTTATTCCTGGTCGGTTGTGTTTTTGGCGTTGGTCAGCGTTCTGTTTATCAGTGCCAGTTTTTTAACCTATTATGCGAACCGGGCGCAGGACAAACAGGCGGAAGAGCTGCTGCGGACATGGGCGGTATTCTGGAGCTTCCCGACGATTTTTGCCAGTTTCCTGGTGTTTCTCTCGCTTCGCAACCATAATCTGGAGTTTTTTAACAATATGCTGGATGTCAGTTGGCTGTTTATCCTGTCGTTCGCGTTTTTTCTCTGTGCCGTTAGCCTGCTCATCCGGAAAAAATCGTACGGGCTGGCGTTTATATTCGTCATGCTGCAGTTTGCCAGCGCATTCTTCGGATATGGAATTGGACATATGCCCTATTTGCTGTATCCGTATGTTACAATTTATTCAGGTGTCAACAATCCGATTATGGCAGAGGCGCTTGTATGGGCGTTTGTCGGAGGATTGTGTCTGCTGGTGCCGTCTCTCTACCTGCTGATGCGTCTTTTCCTGTTTAATGCCGGATATGTACAGGGCAGAAAGTAACCAAGCGGATACCACGAGCAACTGACAGGGGGAAGCGGGATGGCCGGTTTCTTCAAACGAATCGATACCGTTTTATTGCGTGTCAAGAATATAAAAAAAGCGTGCCGTTGGTATCAAGAAGTGTTAGGATTGGAAGCGGCTTATATCGGGGAGGACGACCACCGTATCGCCGTTTTCAAAATCGGCGAGGGGGAGACGCCCCTTACCTTGTACGAATTGCACTCGGATGAAGTAATGCCAGCCAGACGGTTTTCGACCACATATCCGATTCTGTTTGCTGAAAATCCGGAAACGTTATATGAAACTTTGAAAAATAAGGGAGTCGAGGTAGAAGAGCTGGAGGACGACGGAAGGGTCACCTACTTCGGCTTTCGCGACCCGGACGGAAATCGGTTGGAAGTTTGTTACTGGAGGTCTTAGTGTGCTTGTAAAACCGCTTCATATCAACCTGGTTGCGTACGACCTCGATGTCATGCTTGATTTTTATCGGAATGTACTGGGGTTTGAAGTGATCGTCCAGTCGGAAATCGCGAATGAGGCCTATTGCAGGGGAGCCGGTTTACCGGATGCGTCTGTCAAAATGGCCCGTTTGCGGCTGCCTGGGTCCGATTTTGGGGTGGAAATGGTGCAATACAACGATTTAACAGCCGGGAAAATAGGCTCGTCCCGCCCGAATCAGGCTGGCTACCGGCATATGGCCTTTCAGGTGCAGAATTTGGAACAGTCTTATCAGGAATTGATGAGTCAAGGAGCCTCATTCGTTTCTCCGCCTTTGACAGATGGACGTTCCGCATCGGAGCAGGCCACCCGTTTTTGTTTTTTGCGCGACCCGGAAGGAAACTATATTGAATTGATGCAGGTAAAGGATGAGTAATATGACAGGATCTGACTATGTTTTGACGTATCAGCTGCACGATGGCGCGGAAGTGGCCGCTTCTTTTGGCGATATAAACGACCGTGACGGCTGTGATATTTCATTGGGGATGTACCAAATCAATCTGGGGCCGATTACGCAAGAAGTCTGGGAGCGGATCGTCGCCAAATTTAAGGGGAAACTGCTGGCTTGAATTTTGTGACGGGCAACAGGGGAGGAGAAGGATGGAAGAACAGAGTTTTACTACATACGAAGAAGTGGAACAGGCGATTTGGAAGCTGGTGCAAGAGCGAATCTTCAACGGACGTCTGATGATCGCGTTGGAAAAGGGAGAACTGACTGAGCCGCAAATTCGCCAGTTTGCACTGCAATACAGCTATTACAGCCGTAATTTCCCGCGTGTGTTGGGGGCGGCCATTGCCGCCATGGAGCCGCTGGATAAATGGTGGGTACCAATCGCTGACAATCTGTGGGATGAGGGGGGGCGCGGCAATCCAAAAGCGTACCATTCCCGGCTGTTTCGAACATTTCTTGAATCGGTGGCGCCCGACGTTCCGATAAACGACGAGCATGTACCGCAAATTCCCGTTTATCCTGCACCGAAAAAAGCGGTGGATACGTTTATCGGTTTTTTGCGAAATGCCACACCGCTACAGGCTATGGCGGCAATCGGACTTGGATCGGAACTGTTCGCGGGCCAGGTGATGGGGCGCATAGGGGAGGCGCTGCAACATCCGAATTACAACCAAAACCGCAAAATCAATGTAACATTCTGGTCGCTTCACGCTGATACGCATGAACCTAGACATTACCAATTGTGCAAAGATGTGTTAATCGAACATCGTGAACCGGCTGACTTGGCTGTCATGTATCAGGCAGGTGCGGCGATGGCGCTTTCGGAGGCGCAATTTTATGAAGACATCTACGATTCGATGCAGTAAAAACAAGAGTCTCTGGACCTCAGTTCAGGGATTTTCTGTATTTTTGGCGATTTAACAGACAATTAAAAATTATGCATTGTTTTGGAAAAATTTGATATAATGAAAGTCGCGCCACACATTTTGCACCACAGAATCGTTTACTTTACAGCAGAAGGGACTGCACAGTGTTGAAACAGTTGGAATTGCGAATTACGAACTTTCTGTTTCACATATGTACACGAGTCGATCAGGTGGAATCTCTGATAAAAAAGATCATGAGATTCGGCGTCTTTGCGTTGGATGCAAAAGGAGCTTGTTTCTTTATGTTTGACACGAAAACATCGCAGCCGACTAATTTGTTAACGTATAGACGGAAACAAACAATCGTTCCTTTTGCCGGACAAGAACTGCTGTCACTTGTAAACTCATGGAACAAACCCTGGATTCTGCATGAGGGCAACCTGTTGATTCCGTTTCATGTGGACGGAACCGTACACGCGGTGCTCTGTTTTCTGGAGATTCGCCAAGAGGGCCATCTAAACAGCCGGTCGGCTGACAGAATTGTGAAAAGTTTATGCGACTATTACACGCTTGCGCAGACGATGCGGGAACGAGCCGTCTATAACAAGATTTTACGCGATATAACGATTATCATGACGCAATTTTATAATTCAGAAGAGATTGTCAGTCACATGATGCAGAAGGTGTTTCAGGCGACAGGCGGTTTTTGTCATGTGATGCTGCTCGACCGGCAGGAGCAAGCGCTGCTGCCCACCTACGAATATCATTCACCGAATCGAAAACGAAAGATTACGATGCCCAAATTGACGATGCAGGAAGATCTTATTTGGGAAGCAATCGGCCAAGGCAAAGCCGCTTTTGTTGAGAATGCCGACCAGTTGCCGTTGGTGAATAAGAAATTCTGTCACAAAAACGGTATTCAAAGGTATCTGCTGCTCCCGTTAACCATTCAGGAACAGCCGATCGGACTGTTGGTCGTTACTTTTGCGGAGGCCAAAGCGTTCCGTCAGATTGAAATCGAATTTTTTCGTCAACTATCCTATCAATTGAGTCATGTTGTAACCGCTGTCAGAACGAAAAAAGAGACATTGGAAGGCAAGTATTTGCAGGACAGGCTGATTGAAATGATGCGGGATATGACGAGCCGCACCCGGTTGCGGGACGTGCTGAACGATATGGTAGCGAAAACCTACCATCTGTTGGAAGAAAAAGTGGCTGTGTCCGTCTGGTTGGTCAACGAGAATAAGGATCGCATCCGCCTGTCGCTTGCGAAAGGCAATGAGATGATGCTCCTATTCAAAAAAGGGGTCGACTTTTCCCTTGAAGAACTGGGGAATGCTGCCATTTTGCAGGACCGCCTTTTGGAGGTAAGAGAGGAATCGAAGATCGGCCGATTTTTCAAGACGTTTGGCACCGTACGGTCGCTCGCCTCTCCCTTAATGGCTGGCAAAAATCTGGTCGGCATTCTATTCCTGCATGCCTCGGAAGATCACGAATGGTCGACTGGCGAACAAATTACGTTGTCGACGATTGGAACTCATGCGGGGCCGATCGTCAGCAATGTACAGTACATTCAGATGCTGGAAAAAGAGTCCAAGCTGGATGGACTCACGAAACTGTTTAATCGTCAATATTTTGAGAAAACGTTTGAAGAATACAGTGATCGTCATAGAATCCAGAAAAAGCCTTTTTCTGTCTTGATGATCGATCTGGACAATTTTAAACAGATCAATGACCGCTATGGACATACGATCGGCGACCGCGTCATGCGGGATGTGGCCGAAATCATGCAAACGGCCATTCGTGGAATGGATAAAATATTTCGGTATGGGGGAGAAGAGTTTTGCATTATTTTACCCTGGACACCGAAAAAACAGGCGGAGCAGGTGGCGGAGCGGATTCGGGAAACGGTCGAAAGGGCGGATATTAAACCGAATGTGACAGTCTCAATCGGATTGGCCAGCTTTTTGGAAAACTCCAACGATCCGAAACAGGTGTTGGAGATGGCCGATCACGCTCTATACGAGGCGAAAAGCAAAGGAAAAAACTGCGTGATTTCAGCACGGTAATCGACTCATCACCTCCGAAAAACACTGCGCCAGGAGACAGGGTTGCCGTTAAACGGCAACCCTGTCTCCTTCGCCGCTAGCTTTTACAGCGTGCAGGACCGTACGTGCAGCGTAAACGAAAGAAGATGTTTTTTGCCATCGCCCGCTTCACGTTGCACCTGTTCGCGAGTTGCGGTGCCCGTGTTCCGCTTTTATGATAAAATCTATCATCATACAAATGATTTCTAGATTGGGAGAAAACACACAGATGCAGACGACAGATTTAAGCAAGCTGGAAAACGCGTTTCAACAGGCGGGCGATGAACGAAGTGCCCGAAAACTGAGACAGTTGATCGATAAATTGGAACACGGTACATTTGTGATTGCGTTTTGCGGTCATTTTTCGGCAGGCAAATCGAGTATGATTAACCGATTGGTTGGCAGTCAGGTGCTGCCGTCCAGTCCAATCCCGACCAGTGCCAATGTGGTGACAATTGAAAATGGGGCGTCGCGGGTGGATGTTACCGGACGGGACGGATCTGTTTTTACAATGCCGGTATCCGATCTGGAGCGGTTGCAAGAATACGCGATAGATGGCGAAGCGATTGAAACGATTCGCATTCAGCACCCAACCGATTTTTTGCCGGAAGGGGTACAGGTGATGGATACACCGGGCATCGATTCAACAGATGATGCCCATAAAGTGGCGACCGAAAGCGCGCTTCATTTAGCAGACATCGTGCTGTATGTCATGGATTACAATCACGTGCAATCCGAAGTCAATTTCGGCTTTACCAAAACGTTGAAAGACCGGGGCAAAGCGGTCTGGTTGGTGGTCAATCAGATCGACAAACATAACGAGTTTGAATTGCCGTTTGCGGAGTACCAGCAAAGTGTGAAAGATTCGTTTGCCGCGTGGGGCATTGAACCGGATGGGATTTTCTACACTTCACTGAAGGAAAATGATCATCCGCAGAACCAGTTTGCGTTGCTGCAAGGTGGAATTGGAAATTTACTGGACAACCGTGACATTTTGATGAAATACAGCGTGATGCAGTCGGCCATCCATGTAATTGATGAGCATTTGGAACTGTATACGGCTCGCCATAACGGGGAGCGCAACCGTTTGATCGAGATTTTGGACAACATGGAGGAATATCAGCCGGGTGATACTGCAGTGCTGACCGTCTCGTTGCGGCAGAAGGCAGCCCGTTTGCAGGAAGAAATCCGCCAGTCGCAAGGCACAGCCGAACAGTTAAAAGAAGAGATGGAGCGGGATTTGTATTCGCTTATTGAAAACGCCATCCTGATCCCGTTTCAAACGACAGAGTTGTGCGGGCGTTACATTGAAAGCAGGCGTCCGGGATTTCGGGTTGGATTTTTGTTTTCAGGCGGCAAAACGGAACAGGAGCGGGAACGGCGGCTTAAGGAACTGTATGATGATTTTACAGGAAAAGTGAACGCCAATCTGGATTGGCATTTTAAAGATTTGTTAGTGAAGGTGCCCGAGCGGTTTGGCATTCGTGATGAGTCGTACGCAAACAGCGTCTACGCCCTAAAAATCGAACTGACGCCCGACATGCTGGCCGGATGGGTAAAAGAGGGTGCTCTTGCATCCCAGGAATATATGTACCAGTATGCGAAAGACATTTCAGCCGAAGTGAAAAGCATGTATCGGCGAACGGTTGCCGATTTTGTTCGGAAGGCGGTCAGCTTGGCAGAACAGGAATCGTCGAATGACGGTCAGGTGCAGCAAGCCGAATTGGCGGAAGTGAACCGCTATTTGCAGGCGGCAGAAGGATTGGAACGGCTGCAGCAGCAGGAACAGGCATATCGGAACGAACTGATCGGTATGTTAGGGGGAGAGCAGACAGACGGTTGGCAGCAGGTGGCAGAGCTTTATGCGGCAGAAGAACTGGTCACGGTAGGAATTGTTGAAGAGAAAGCAGCCGCTGCGGGGACGAGTGAAACAGTTGTTCCGCCAGCTGTTGCCGGGGTACAGGAATTGCGACCTGGCCATGCAGCGATGGATAATCCTTCGGTACCCGGAATTGTGGAATCTGAACAGAACCGTCAGACGTTCAAAGCGGCGCTGGTTCATATGGCGGACAAGCTCAAGACGGTAGTGGAAATGGTGCAGCCGATTCCCGGGTTTCATACGATGGCGGGCCAGTTGACAGAACGGGCGGACCGTCTGCGCCAAAACCTGTTTACCGTCGCTTTGTTTGGCGCTTTTTCAGCCGGAAAATCGTCGTTTGCCAATGCGATGATCGGGGAACTGCTTCTGCCGGTATCTCCCAATCCGACGACAGCCACGATCAATAAAATTCTGCCGCCGACAGCCGAATGGCCGCACGGGCATGTCCGTGTCAAACTGAAATCGGTTGCCGATATGGTGACAGACCTGAAAGCTTCACTGCAAATCTTTGGCCGGCAGGCAGACCAGGCAGAACCGGACGGATTCTTTGTTGAAGTGGAAAGAATCAGTGCGGAGCTTGATCCGGAAGCGGTGCCGCCGAATGCCAAGCCCCATTTTTCGTTCCTGAAAGCGTTCGCGAAAGGGATTGCGAATGTAAAGGACCGTCTGGGGCAGGAACTGCGTGTCGATCTGGTAGAATTCAAACAGTATGTGGCGCAGGAAGAGAAAGCCTGTTTTGTCGAGTGGATCGAGTTGTATTTTGATTGTGAACTGACGCGGCAGGGAATTATGTTGATCGATACGCCGGGCGCCGATTCGATCAATGCCCGTCATACCCGTGTTGCTTTCGATACGATCAAAAATGCGGATGCCGTTCTGTTTGTAACCTATTATAACCACGCATTCTCCAATGCGGACCGCGAATTCCTGATCCAGTTGGGGCGTGTCAAGGATACATTTGAGATGGACAAAATGTTCTTCCTGGTCAATGCGGCCGATTTGGCAGACGACGAGGAAGAATTGGCCGGTGTGGTCGCGCATGTGCGGAAAAATTTGTTATCATGCGGCATCTCACAACCACGTATCTATTCCGTGTCGAGCCAGATGGCGCTGTTGGCCCGTTTGCAGGAAAAAGGGCTACTGCCGTCGACTGCAGATCGCGTGTACCGTAAGTTAACGAAGACGGCGGAAAGTGAGCCGCTGCCAAGTACAGCGGATGCGGTTGGATTGTCCGGCATTGCCCAATTCGAGCGTGATTTTATCACGTTTACAATTGAGGAGTTGACAGAGGTCGCCATCCAGTCGGCACAGGCGGAAATTCGCCGCGCCTTGTCAAGTTTGCAAGAACTGATTGAAACCGCTATGGCAGATGAGTCGGTCCGCAATGAAAAACGAACCCTGCTGGAACGTTCTCTGCAAACGGCCAAACAGGCTGTGGCAGCGGTAGAAAGCGACTCGGAACAACGTTCGATTGAAAAAGAAACGGACGAATTGATTTACTATGTAAAGCAGCGGATGTTTCTTCGGTTTTCCGAAGCGTTTAATGAATCGTTCAGTTCGTCGGTACTGCGGGACGATGCAGGTAACATAAAAAAAATATTAATTAGCTGCATGGACGAACTGATCCGTTTCCTCGCGTTTAATGCGGGCCAGGAGATGCGCGCCACCGCGCTGCGGGTGGAAAGACAAGTAAATCACGCCGCCGGGCGAATGTTTGAAAAAATGGATGAAGCCGTTCGAATCCATCTGCCCGGTTGTCAGTTGAATCCGTATGAGAAACTGTCATGGCCAGTTCCCGAGTTTGAGGAAGAATTGCCAGGCGCAACTGTGGAGCGGTTTGCAGGTGCATTGTCACTCTATAAGAACGCGAAGGATTTTTTTGAACGGAACAGCAAAGTGAAAATGCGGGATGAGTTGGAAAAGTTAATGCAGGAGCCAGTCGATCGCTATTTGTCGGCAGCAACCGACTTGCTGAAACAAACATACGGAGAACGGTTTGTTCAGGTGGTAGAAAGGTTAAAGCAGGCAGTCCAAAACGAGGCAGATGAGTATGCAAACGGTCTGTTTGCAGCCCTTTCGATGAAGTTGGACATGGCTGCCCTGCGGCAGACGGAACATCGAATTGCCAAGTTACAAGTGTCACATTCACAAATCGATTAACTTTCTGAAAATTTGAAGGGTGTTTGTAACCTTAGATCGAATGAATCACTGGGAATGATGATTGTCTTCGGTTGAAAAACTATGCAACTCGTGGAGATGATGGCGAATGTTTTATAGTAGTTTTCCCGAAATAAAAGTGGCCGCGATACAGTTGCAACCAGTGATAGGGGATGTAAGCGCCAATTTGTCGCCTTGCGAAAAGCTGGCAGACGAAGCTGCGGCGAAAGGTGCACAGTGGATTATCCTGCCCGAGTTTTACAACGGGCATGGGCTTCGACGAACGAATCGTAAATGCGGTATTGCCTCCTGATGGTGAAGCAACGAGTTTGTTGGTTAATCTGGCAAAACGACATCACGTAATTGTTGGAGGGTCTTTTCTATGTCGCGATAAGGATGAACATGTTCGCAACGCATTCTTCCTCGCTTCTCCGGACGGATTCTTGGGGCGGCATAATAAGGATTGACCAACCATGTGGGAAAACTGTTTTTATGTAGGCGGAGATGATGACGGTATAATTGATGTACCTGACATGGACATGACGGTGGGTTCTGCATTATGCTGGGAATTCATGCGCTCCCAAACGGCACGCAGACTGCGTGAGAAGGTGGATCTGGTAGTCGGCGCTCCCGTTGTCCATGCCTCGCATTGTGGGTCTATTGAATGCGCCATGCCCTGGTTGCCGGTACGCTATCGTGGCTACTACGAAGCGGGAGCGATGATTGTAGACGCGGAAGGACGCATATTAGCCTCCCGAAATCGTCATGAGGGGACCGGTATCGTCGTAGCGTATGTGGTCCCCGGTAGGCGCCCGGCAAATCCGTGCTGTACCCGATCATTTTTGGCTGCATAAGCGAGGACTTATTCCGGCATTTGCATGGACGTATCAACGCTGGCATGGTCGTCGCTGGTACCTGAAACATATGGCGGGTATGTAAACGCTTATTAAGGCATGTCAGGCAATGTTGGTATCGGCAAACTCTGCTTTTCCAATAGTGTTTGCACCGTTACAAATTCATACCCTTCTGCCTGCAGTTGATCGATCATCTGAGGTAATGCTTTCAGGGCGCCATCCAGTTTACCTCGGCGGCTCAGTGAATGCAGCAGAATGATGGCGCCTGGCGACACCTGTTTGTGGACATTGGAGAGAATTTGTTGATCGGAAAGCCCACGCCAATCTTCCGTATCGACTGACCAGTCGACCACCCGGAACCCCAGCTGATGAAGCAGGCCGACATTGGCGGCTGTCAAATCTCCATAGGGAGGGCGGTAGATATCCGGTCGCAGGCCGGTAATACTCTCTATGGTGTCTTCCGCTTTCGTCAGTTCCTGCACAATCCGATCATCGGTCAATTTGGGGATTCTTGCATGGCCCCAACCGTGGTTCCCCAAGGAATGCCCTTCTTTCACAATCCGCTTTAACACAGAGGGATGGCGTTTGGCCGTCATGCCCACAACGAAAAAAGTGGCTTTCACATGTTTTTGGTGAAGAATTTCTAAAATCTTCGGAGTGTAGTAATTGTCGGGTCCGTCGTCAAATGTGAGAGCCACACGTTTTAAAGAGGAGTCGCCTTTGTAAAAAACTACGCCAGGAAACTGATTTTGCAGATTCCGCATTTTCGTTTGGTGTTGCATGGCAGGTTTCGATAGAGGTTGATTCGTCAACTGCTTATTGTTAAAAAACGGGGACGAATCGAGTGGGGAAGAAAAACCCCCGGACGGCATACATGCGGTGAAAAGAAACAGGAATCCGGTCGTCAGGAATGTCGTTCGCTTGAATTGCATTTTTGACCTCCGATTGTAGTCTGCATACGTTTCGGTAGTATACGGATTCCCTTTTTTACTTATTCCCCGTCAATCATTATTTGTATTGACCATATGATGTGCCGTTTGGACAAGCCGCTGCCAGATAAACTCGCGGATATCGCCTTTCAGTTGAATATCATCCATTGCGCTTTGCATGCAGGACAACCAGGCTTCCGCCCGTTTTGGAGTAACGGGAAACTTCAGGTGGCGAGCACGCAGCATCGGATGTCCGAATTCTTGACTGTATAAAGAAGGACCCCCAAGAAATTGGGTCAAAAACAAGTATTGTTTGCGTTCCGTTTCTGCCCAGTCACCGGGAAAAATCGGAGCCAGATCGGGATGTTTTCTCACCCGTGCGTAAAACGCTTTGACCAATTTTCGAATGGTTGCTGCACCGCCGATTTCTTCATACGGGGTGACGTTTGGATCGAGGTTCATAACGGGCATCCTCCTGATATTAACTATGCATAACTTAATTTCAACACAGTCTGATTTGCAATGCAACCGGTAGAATCGCAATACCGTTCTAAAAAGGCTCCTGTTCCGCATATAATAAACGCCAACAAGTGTCAGGCACAACTAGGCTTCGCCTGCGCATTGGCTTGGCGAAAGCCAAGTTTTCTTTATGTTATAATGAGGAACGATTGGGACATAATTCAAAAATTGAAACCAAGAGGAGGTTATCATACATATGGCAAACACACCTGCCACCCACAAACTCCCGAAACGAAGCGAACTGCCGGATGAAATGAAATGGAATTTGGAAGATTTGTATCCTTCTATCGCGGAATGGGAAAAAGATTTTCAAGAAATTAAAAAAAAGGTGGAGAAACTCCCCGCATTCGCCGGAAAATTGGGGGAATCGGCCAGTGTTCTGTTGGAGTGTCTGAAGACAGAAGATACAATCAGTGAGAAAATGGGCCGTCTATACGCATATGCCCGCATGCACCGGGATGAGGACAACGGGAACGCGGAGTATCAAGCGTTGACAGATCGGGCTGCCACACTTAGCGTCCAGGCGTCGAGCGCTTCTTCTTTCATCACCCCGGAGATATTGAACATTCCGGCCGATAAACTGGAATCGTTTATCAAACAGGAATCGGGGTTGGAATTGTACCGGTTTGCATTGGAAGAAGTGATGCGAACGAAAGAGCATGTGCTAAGTCCGGCGGAAGAGCAGATTTTGGCGGAAGTGGGCGAGTTGGCGCAGGGACCAGGGACTATTTTCAGCATGTTAAACAATGCGGATATCAAGTTTCCGGTCATCAAAGATGAGAACGGCCAAGAGGTGGAATTGACGAAAGGCCGGTACAGCCAGTTTTTGGAGAGCCAGGACAGGCGGGTCCGGAAAGATGCGTTTGAAGCGATGTACGCTACGTACGGAAAGCAGAAGAATACGCTGGCAGCCATTCTCCAGGCGAATATTAAAAAAGACGTTTTTTACGCTAAAGTTCGAAAATACCCTTCCGCCCGCGCAATGGCGATGGATGCGGACAACATCCCGGTTTCTGTATATGACAATTTGATCGATACGATACATAAGTTTCTCCCGGAAATGTACCGGTATGTTCAACTTCGCAAGAAACTGCTTGGCTTAGACGATCTGCATATGTACGATTTGTATGTGCCGATGGTCAAGGATGCGGAATTTAACATCACCTATGAGGAAGCGAAACGGACAGTGGCGGAAGGATTGGCTCCGCTTGGCGAGGAGTACGGCAAAATCCTGCAGGAAGGATTTAACTCAGGATGGATCGACGTACACGAAAATGAAGGGAAAACAAGCGGCGCGTATTCATGGGGAGCCTATGGAACCCATCCGTTTGTACTGTTGAACTGGCAGGATAACCTGAATAACATGTTTACGCTTGCGCATGAGATGGGGCATGCGATGCACTCCTATTTTACCAACCGGACACAACCATTCGTCTATTCGGATTATACGATCTTTGTGGCGGAAGTGGCTTCCACCTGCAATGAGGCGTTAGTGTTGCAGCATTTGTTAAAAACGACAGACGATCCACGCAAACGGATGTATCTGATCAACCATGACTTGGAGTCGTTCCGGACCACTGTTTTCCGGCAAACCATGTTCGCTGAGTTTGAGAAAATTACGCATGAAAAGGTGGAAGCGGGTGAACCGCTTACACCAGAGTCTTTGTCTCAGATTTACTATGACCTGAACGTTAAATACTACGGAACGGATATCACAGTGGACCGGGATATCGAGTTGGAATGGGCGCGCATTCCACATTTCTATTCGGCGTTTTATGTGTATAAATATGCGACCGGCTTTTCGGCGGCGACAGCATTGTCCCGGCAGATTTTGCAGGAAGGGCAGCCTGCGGTTGAGCGCTATCTCAATTTCTTAAAAAGCGGAAGCTCCGATTATTCGGTCAATCTGCTGAAAAAAGCAGGCGTGGATATGACATCGCCAAAGCCGGTAGAAGATGCGCTGAACGTGTTCAAACAGCGGATTGATGAGATGGAGCAGTTGGCCGATCAGATAAAATAGGTGTCGGTGCAATCGACAAAACGGCACGGTTCAGTGTCGAAATGAATCGAAAGAATAGTATTTGTGCAAAAAGGGTCTCCTTATGAAGGAGGCTCTTTTCGTTTCTTTCCGAATTCGTCGGGATTCTACAAAAAGTGTAAAAATTATTTTGCATCTTACAGAGTTCGACAGTTTTTTCAGATTCGGCCAACTGCGTTATGGCTTATAGTACTGGCATTTTTGCTGCAATATGGTATTATGTTGGTAAACAATAGGTTAGCTTGGTTAGGCATTTTAATGAGTTATGCAACATTGATGTCCTTTGCCTTTTTTGAACCGGTTTTACAGCGGATTTCCATTCATCATCGCAGGTATTGCCATGAATTTTATCGTAATGGCGGTGAATGGGGGGAATGCCTGTTGACGTTGAATTGGGCAAACATATTGCAATGTCAACCCAGACGCATCTTAACTTTTTGGGGGATATTTTTTACTTGCATGCCCCATACCCGCATGAAACACTTGTAAGTTTAGGGGACATTGTCTTAAATGTAGGGGGATTTATTTTTATCCAAAAGATGATGGTAAAGAGGAGACCTCCCATTAAAGGGAGTGTCATGGATGGTACAGCGTAAGTATCCATTAACGAATTTATTTGTTTTGGTTTGCTCTCTTACTTTTGCCTATTTATTCTATTTGAATTTCCATATGCTAAGCAGGCATGAATGGGTGGTAATTGTCACGTTGGTTGGCATTGCCGCCCTTTTTGAAATTCGTTTCCTGGAAATGCCTTCGGGTGGACAATTTTCCCTGATATCTTCGCTCTTATTCACTGCGGGGGTGCTCTATGGGAGTTTGACCGTCTTTTTTATCTTGCTTTTTTGGCGCTGATCTTAATCATTAACCGGCCTGTCAGATGGTATAAAGGATTGTTCAATTGTGTGCAGTATGGAATCAGCGCCTATTTTGCGTTGCAATCGTATCAGGTAACGGGCGGCGTTATAGGGGATTTTCAGCTGGAAAGTTTATTTGCGTATCTCTCGTACGCGATCGTATATTTTTGTGTAATTCCTGTTTATGTTTAACCTATGTGTTTCTGATGGATCGGAAACAACTAAAAGGCTATTTTAGTTCTTATACAGACGGAAAGAATTTGCTTGTCTATTTTACGTTGATGACATTCGGGCTTTTAATGTCAACCGTTTTGCAGTATGAAGGGTTGGCGGGTGTCATCCTGTTTGCGATACTTCTGTGGTGTATGGGCATCACCTACCACCAGTACTACGACATGTACAACCACTTCCGGTCATTGGCTGTCAAAGATGAATTGACAGGCCTTTATAATCATCGGTATTTTCAGGAGCGGTTACAGGAACTGGTGGATAAGGGGAAGACGCTTTCTCTTCTGTTGCTTGATCTTGACTATTTTAAAATGTATAACGACATGTTCGGGCATCCGGAGGGGATTAAAGAATTGACTCCTTGTCTGTCGATGATTCGGTCTCACCATGAACGGTATGACGGAAAAGGGTATCCGGACGGATTGGCCGGAACAGATATCCCGCTGTGGGCAAGAATTTTGACTGTTGTCGACAGTTTTGATGCGATGACCACCAATCGGCCCTATCAGAAAACCAAAACGATGGCGGAAGCGATTGAAGAGTTGCGCCGTTGTTCAGGAACTCAATTTGATCCTCAATTGGTGGAACCTTTCATCGAAGTGATAAAAGAATTCCAGATTCAATCAGAAAAACAGGAAGCCGTTTTTGAAGTACACACTCCTTACTTTGAAAGATAAATTGATTTTGGCTCTTGCGTTTCCGCAAGGGTTTTCCTATTTTATAGGATAAGGGTTGTTTGGGAAAGATTTGCATATGGCTGGTGAAACAGATGAGAATACGGGGTAAAGAAAAAAAAACGGGCGTTGTATGAGCAGGTACTGCATGAATTTGTGCAAAATCCTGCAGAGTACCGGGGGCAATGGAGAGAGAAAATGTTCGGCAACGACGCTCCGTTGCATATCGAATTGGGAACCGGACGCGGGCGTTTTATTACGACCATGGCGGCGATGCATCCGCAGATCAACTATATTGGGATCGAACTGTTTCCGGAAGTGATTGTACGGGTGTATCAGAAAAAACAGCAACTGCAGGTGACAAATTTAGCGTTAATCTGCATGGACGCAGCGAATATACTGGAAGTGTTCGAGGATCAGGAAGTCGACCGGATTTATTTGAATTTTAGCGACCCTTGGCCAAAGACAAAACAAGCTGACAAACGGCTGACTGCAAGGCCCTTTCTTGATAAATACCGTCAGATTTTAAAACGGGACGGAGAGATTCATTTTAAAACGGACAACAGAGATTTGTTCGATTTCTCATTGGAAATGATGGAGGCAGCGGGATGGCAGCTGAAAAACGTCACCTATGATTTATGTAACAGCGATTTTGAAGGAAATGTGATGACGGAGTACGAGGAAAAGTTTTCGCAGCGGGGTGTTCCAATTTGCCGTTTGGAAGCGACACCGCCGACCGAAGTGGAGAGATAGCTTGCAATTTATGATAAGAAGGACGGGGTGTCGCTGATGAAATTTGTGGACCAACTTTATGAGCTCTATAAGAACCAACTGACTGGCGACGAAGAGGATGTGCTGATTATTGTATCGGGTATCCTGTCCGACCTGAATCGGGAAGAAATGGTAAAATTGATTGAGGACATGGAGCAAGAGGAAATTTTCCAGATGCTTGGGACGTACATGGTGGAGAAATTACGGGTAAAGTTGGTAGAAAAAGGGGCGGGCGTGCCGATGGAGGCCGCTCCTCCCGATGGTCATCTTCACTGATCTGTGCGCGAGCCTGCCTGGAAACGGTGTGGAGGTTGCAATGGCAACGATTGATGATTTCGTAAAATTGGATATTCGAATCGGTACGGTCATCGCGGCGGAGCATTTTCCGGAAGCCCGGGTGCCAGCCATCAAACTGCAGATTGACTTCGGGGAACTGGGTGTGAAACGATCAAGCGCTCAAATTACCAGACGGTATCGACCAGAAACATTGGTTGGCAGGCAAGTGGCAGCGGTTGTCAATTTTCCGCCGCGAAAGATAGCCGGTTTTTCTTCCGAAGTGTTGGTGTTGGGCGGCATTCCGGGAGAAGGAGATGTCGTTTTGTTGAAACCGGATGAGTCGGTTCCCAATGGGACGCCAATTGGCTGATCCTGCCGTTTTTGTTGCCGTTGATGTTGGATCAGATTATCGTATGAGACTGGGAGAGTGGAATGAATCGTCTAATCGGGAGCATCTGTCTGACAGGTGCAGCCGCCATTTGGGGCGGAATGTATGTGGTGAGCAAATACGTGCTCCATTTTATAAATCCGTTGACACTTGTCGTGATGCGATTTGCTATTGGCGCAGCCGTTCTTGGAATGGTGCTGCTCGCCGTACGGGGCGGTTGTATTGCCCGGAAAGATTGGCGTAAAGTTGCGATTTATGGACTGGTCGGGTACACCATTTCAATCAGCGCCCAGTTTATTGGCACACAACTTTCGTCTGCCCATTCAGGGGCGGTCATAACGTCTGCTTCTCCGGCATTTATCGCACTGTTTGCTTTTGGGATGCTGAAAGAACGTTTGACGATTCGCAAAATCGTCGCTTTGCTGATTGCTACAGCCGGTGTGTTGGTAATCATGGGCACCGACCAATCCGGCGGCGAAAGTACGCTGATCGGCAATCTGTTTCTGTTGACGGCGGCCGTTTCCTGGGCGCTCTATTCCGTATTGGGAAAATTCTTGACCGAACAGTATCCGGCGCTTGCCGTTACATTCTGGTCTTCCTTGTTCGGGATTCTGTTCACGCTTCCATTGGCCGGGTGGGAAACAGTGGTAAAAGGTTTTGTTATGCCGAACGACCCGCTTGTATGGTGGGGAGTCCTCTATCTGGGAGCGGTTTCCACCGCCTTGGCGTTTTTTCTTTGGACCAAAGGATTTGAACTGATGGATGCGGGCACAGCTGGATTGTTCTTTTTTGTGCAGCCGATTTTTGGTGCAATATTGGGGTGGCTGGTGTTGGGGGAACAGTTGACGGTTCCTTTTTTTATCGGCAGCAGCCTGATTATAGGCAGTGTATTGTTGGCTATGAAAGGGGAGTGAAACAGGGTGTTTGATCCGACCGTTTTTGACAATCTGAAAGTGGTGATGGAGGGCGGTCTGTACGATTTGGAACGTCAGGGCCGCTTGCAGATTGTCGGCAGGCAGGATCTGCTTGATTTGGCAACGATGAGCCGGACGTTTTCACTCACGTTTCAATTGACAGAGGATGATGAATCGCAGGCAACAGTGGCACTGTCCAGCAGTTTGACTGATTTTGCGGTTGAGTTGGCAAGGCTTCGGTTAGTGGAACCGTCACCACCCGGATGCAAGCTGCAGATTCGCTATCAGTTTGAAAATTGGACAGGGGCCGCCTCCCGTTCTGAATACATTGCCGGGCTGTTGCGACAGTGGTGGACTGACGAAATTGCGGTGGAGCACCTGGTTCAGTCGGTCTACCGGGATGTTGACACCGAACATCAGATGCAAAGCCGCTACATGATCGTACTCACATTCGACCGGAAAATTGATGAAGACAATATGGCGGACATGCAGCCTTTGCTGGAAAGCGCTCTCGCATCATTGCAGGAGTTAACCGGTTATATCAAACCATGATGCGGAACGGAAAACTCTATGCGGAAAAAGGACAAGCCGCAGGGTTTGACGAATGTAACCGATAAGGCGTCAACATGGGAAGGGGAGCAGGAAGATTCATGCGCTATGTTTCAATTGACAGTGTAGAGCCGGGACATATTTTGGCTCGCAGTATTTATACAAGTGACGGAATGGCACTCTTGAATGTGGGAGTTCAGTTAACGGTCGGAATGCTGTCTACGCTTCGCCGATTGGGTGTTACCCATTTGTACATACAAGATGAACGATTTGCGGATGTGGAAATGGAAGATGTGGTATCGGAACAGACCAGACGTGAAGCACTGGCCTCTTTTTCGATGGCGGTACAGTGTGTACAAGCGGGCAAGTCGCTTTCTTCCAAGGCAATCACCGATGCAACATCCAGCATGATTGATGAAATTATGCGCAACCAGAAAGTGCTGATCAATTTAAACGATATTCGAACGAAAGATAACGAGCAGTTTTTGCATGCCTTGCAGGTTTGCACATTGTCGACCGTAATCGGCGTAAATCTCGGATTGCCACGCGCGCAGCTGCAGGAACTTGCGATTGGATCTCTCCTGCACGATATTGGTAAATGTGAAGTTCCAGAAAAAGAAAAGAAACAGGAGGATGCGGAGCTCTCAGGCGACACGAATGACGACAAACAACACACCTGGCGAGGTTACAAGCGTCTCCGTAAAATCAAGGAATTCAGCATTACGATTCCGCATGTGGCGTTGCAGCATCATGAGCATGTTGACGGTACGGGATATCCCCGTCAACTGTCAGGCGAAGATATCCACCGCTATGGAAAAATCGTGGCTGTCGCCAATTTTTTTGATAACTTGGTAGCGGGTCAGGGGATTGACGGAAAACGAATGATGCCGCACGAGGCGACTGAATATCTGATGGGGTTTGCCGGAAAACGGTTCGACTTGGAAACCGTCATTGGATTTCTCAGATGTATCGCCATCTATCCAAATGGAACTTCGGTCAAACTAAGCACCGGTCAGGTGGGAGTGGTGGTAGGCCAGCACACAGGACTTCCGGCACGGCCAATTGTGCGCGTTTTTACGAAAGATTCGGATGACCATGAGGTTAAGGAACTGGATTTGGCGAAAGAAACGACCCTATTTATCACGCATGTGCTACAGGGGTAAACGATCGGTTTTCGGTATAAAGATCGTGTCAAATGCCTACGTTGCCGCATATAGAATGACAAGAGAGGAACTTAAGGGGGATGGATTATGCGGACTGTAAGTTTGGAAAGCGGCAAAACGATCACTGTTCGTGCTTGGCAGGAACAGGATATACCGAAGCTGTATCGATTGATGGAAGAAGTGGGCAAGGAAGGGCAAGTCATGCTGGGGTCCCGGCTGCCTTTTACGGTGGAACAGCTTTACATGCAATACTATCACGCTGCTCCCAAAAACCATCTCACACTGGTTGCCGCTACAGAAGACAACGAAATTTGCGGCTGGTTGCGTTGTGATCGTTCGATCGTTCCCTGGATGGAACATAATGCGACGATCTGGATGGGAATTGCACCTGAACACCGGGGGCAAAGAGTTGGCGAAAATTTAATCAGGGAAGCGTTCACTTGGGCGGCTCAGCAGGGAATTGAAAGAGTCGAATTGGGCGTTCGCGGTTCAAATACTCCTGCGTTGTCCTTATATCAGAAAATGGGTTTTGCGGAGGAAGGCAGAAAAGTTCGCGCCATCAAACTGGATGAGGGATATGACGATGACATCTGGATGGGCGTATTTTTAACGAAAGATGGAACGCCGCGCAAACTCAAAACGACTGTCAAATCAAAACAGCGTCCGAGTAAGTCCAGAATGCGAAAATCGCTGTAAGATACTGGAACTTCAGTTGTCACATTGTGTCGAAGGAAAGAAGGTTTTATCGATTCAGTTAGTTATAGCTTTACCTGACAATGAAATCAAAACCTTGCCTCTTGCGGAGAAACGCTTGTTCTTGCACAAGTTTTTTCTGTCGGGGCAAGGTTTTTTTATTCTTGTAGGCTGACTCGGCTTTTAAACATAAAAATTATAAAAATATTAAAAAAATAGGTCTTGAATCATGCGAAAATATTGTTGTATGATGAAATTCACTAAACAGAATTGAACTGTGGTATGGAAGGACTGAGGGGATGAACAGCAACAGCACGGCAGGAGGGTACCAGATTGAAGTAAAGACTACTTGGTTTCGGTTTGAGTTATCACAACTTCGACAACTGATTGTGGAATGGGATCGGGAAATCGGTTGCCAAGTGGAGGAAAACCAGCAAGAAATCCTGCTTACATTCGGAACCTCGCCTGAGATCCAGTTGCTCTTGAAGGGGCGCAAGAAACGGAAGTTTGTTGATTTTTACAGCGGGCAAGTGTTCGGAACCACGATGGACGAAGAAATGTTGGCCGATTTCCTTGATTGGTTGTGCAATGTGCAAAGCAGGGCGTCCGATATGATCGGTTTGTTGGTTCGCAAAGAAGGGGATGACACTCGTCCTTTATTCATCAAAAATGGTCAATTGTATGATGAAGCGCGGATGATTGAACTGTTGTGGGATCATTTTTCGACGAGCCGGATTCGTGAATCCAAACGATTTGAAGACATGTACCACTTTTTTCGAGATGTCCCGAAATACAGTCGAAACAAGCATACAGTGAAATAAGCGATTCTCCAGGCTATTTTGGTCGATAGGAATTTATAAATTTTTCCCTATCGACATAAGGGCAAGAGGATCCCACCAAAGTGCTTGCACTTTGGTGGGTGGAACTTTGCTTCCGCCTGCGCCAAAGGCTCGGCGAAAGCTAAGTTTTCTTTATAACAGAGCGGCTTCTGTAAGAAATCCGTTTCTCTTGAATCATCTGTGTCAACAATGGCTCTGGTACACGGTACGTATCCCCAAACTTCAGAGCGGGAATTTCCCCTTTGGCGGCCTTCCGCAGCACAGTCGAATATACCATCGGTCCCAATGCTTTTGTCAGCCGATCCTGCGTTTCATAGAGCGTCAGAAACGGGGTGTCGAGACCCACTTCAAAAGGCTCGGCGGTTGTTCGATGCAGGGCAACGACTTCCGATAGTGCATAACGGTTTAACTTCTTGACTGCAGGTTGCAGCCGGGCATCCTGGTGCAGCATTCCGAGCAGCGCGGAATAATCCATTCTGAACAATCTGGAAAGCTGTTCAATCGTACAGTACAGCGGAGTCATCGCGATCATCCCCCAGTTCTAAGACAAATCTTGTTCGAGTATGTCCAGCGGAATATAGTAGGTGCCGCCTAAATTGTAAGCTTTAATCTGTTGGTTGTGAATCCACCTTTTGAGCGTGCGCTGTTCAATTGAGATGCCAAACTTCTTCAGGATTTGCAGAGCACCTTGAATTTTTGTGAAATAAGTACGGATCTCCCGTTTCGTTTGATAGAATTGTTCCCATTCCGGAATGGTGAAATCCCAACAGCGATGTTCTTTCAGGTAGTTTTCAAAATCCTCGGCCAACACGAAAATCCGACCGTTATCGTTTGTGAACGGGAATTGCTGCGTCCGCATTTTTTGGCGCAGCGCCACTTCCGTAATACCTAAAATGACAGCCAATTCGGCTACAGTATAGATCAAGCGCAATCGGCTCCTTCATATCCATTCGAATGTAGAACCATATTTTTGTCCTTATGTTACAGTATACAGAATGACAATAGATTGAGCCAGAAGTGAAAGAAAAATATATTGCATATACAACTATATTATGGTATTATAAAAACAAACCTTCGTAAGAATTCCCCCGATTAATTTGCGAAGGTGGCAAGATCCCACTCCGTTTTTGCCGCAGCAAAAATGAAAAAAGCCCCGTATGCGCCACATAAATGCCCCCCGGCGCATGCGGGGCTTTCCCCTGCAGAAAAGCCTGACGAATCATTAAATAAAGAAAATCCAGAAAAGGGCGGCCAACACAAACCGGTAATAGGCGAAACCGGTCAGCCGGACTTTGGAAACAAGTTTCAAAAACGAAAACACAGCAAGCAAGGCGACTATAAAAGAGACGACAAAACCAACGGCAAAGAACGTAAGATCATCGGCGGACAATGTTTTATAACTTTTTAAAAGGTCAAGTCCGCTTGCTGCAATCATCATCGGCACCGCTATAATAAAGGAAAATTCGGAAGCGGTTTTCCGGTTGGTGCCTACCAGCAGACCGCCCGCGATGGTAGCGCCGGAACGAGAGAAACCAGGCCAGAGAGCCAATGCTTGAAAAAGACCAATGCGGAACGCTTGTCCGTAAGTGAGTTGATCAAGTTCAGTAGCAAACTTTGATTTCCTGGACTTCTCAGCCATAATCATCAAAATGCCGCCAAGCACCAATCCAATCAGTACGGTGTAAGGGGAGAACAGATGCTGTTTGATGAACTTGTTAAGAATAAGTCCCAAAATTCCGGCTGGCAGCATGGCCACAAAAATGTGCAGCAAATTGAGCGACTCCGTGTTGGTAAAGTTTAGGTTTCTGGGTTCAAATAAACTCAAAAAACGTCTCCAATAAATGACCACTACCGCAAGAATGGCGCCCAGTTGAATAAAAATTTCAAACGTACTGGCTTTGTCCCCTTGAAAATGCAGCAAGTCGCCGGCGAGAATTAAATGTCCGGTTGAAGAAACAGGCAGAAATTCGGTGAGACCTTCGATAAATCCAAGTATTACGGCAGTTAGCAGATGCATGGCTATAATCCTTTCTCATCCTTATTTTATTTAGTTTATTTTACATTCGATTGTTACAAATACGCAAATTAAAATAAAGTCAGCTAAAAAAGTTGAAACTTGTTGCATTTTGTCATTTTCCAAAATGTAACTGATTTATATTGAAAATCAAATTTTTATCATATAAAATAAAAACACAAAAATGAATGTCTTTTGGGGAAGCGATGAACGGTCACTTGTAGTTGGGCACTTGAGGGATCGGGAGCCAGTAGTGCAACCGGCCAATTCATGAGAATGAACTGGCTTTTTTATTTGTAAAGCCGCTGCAGACGAGGTGCGACATGCAACAGGAACCAATACCAAAAGACTTAAAGCCTGTAATACTTTTTAATATTTTATATCACGAGACTCTTGAGTTGGCTGTGCAACCGATTGTCGATTTACGTACGGGCCGCGTTGAAGCAGTTGAAATTTTAAGCCGCTCGCCTGGTGGAGTTCTCTTGCCTGACGAGATGTTCCGGTTGGCTCGCCAACACGGTGTTCTGGAGCATCTTACACTTTTGTCCTGTAAAAAGTTGACCGAACATATACATAAGCTGACACCGTTTGTGCAGAAGGGGCTCTTTTTTAATATCGAGGCGGACGTAAACTGTCATACGATGCGGCGAGCGGTTGAAATGTTAAACAGCGTGGCACAGACCCCCGTCGTATTTGAGATTACCGAACATATGCCATCCGTTTTTTTATGGAAGCCGTTCTTAGAGGAGCAGGGCATTTCTCTAGCGATGGATGATCTTGGAAAAGGGAATTCCAACATGGTAGAGTTGCTTAACTTAAAGCCGCATTACGTGAAAATTTGCACGGAAATCGTATTCGATCTTCATAAATCCGGTGTCAAAGCGATTATGATCGAACAGTTCAAACGAATTGGGGATTCCCTGAACCTGCAAATCATCGCAGAAGGAATAGAATCGTTAGAAGATTTAAAGAAATTGCGGGAAATGGGAATTGAATATGGTCAAGGCTATTATTTTTCAAAACCCAGCCTGATCGAGCAAATTCCGATGGACGAATGGAAGGCTGGCTTTCAGTCGCGTTTTTAAAAAGTGAAAATTTTAGCTAGTGAAAAAAAGGTGCCTGCGGGGACCTTTTTCTTTATAATAGGAATAGCGATAAAAAAGGGAGAGGAAACCATTATGAACAGCCAACAATTTCAAAACAGTATGTTGAAATTGATTATTGAGACATCAACCAATCTGCCAGCCGATGTGCGTAAACAGATAGCAGCCGCAAGGGTGAAGGAAGAAATGGGGACCCGTTCGGCCATCGCATTGGGGACGATAGCTGAAAACATTATCATGGCGGCAGAATCGGAAGGCCCCATTTGTCAGGATACGGGGATGCCTACGTTTCATATTCACTGTCCGGTAGGAGCCAACCAGATCGAGATGAAGAAAGGGATCCTCGCGGCAATTGTGGAAGCTACCAAACTGGGTAAACTGCGTCCCAATTCAGTAGACTCGCTGACCGGTAAGAACTCGGGGGATAACCTGGGGCCGGGCACGCCTGTCATCCATTTTGAACAATGGGAGAAGGACTATATTGATGTCCGCTTAATTCTGAAAGGAGGCGGCTGCGAAAACAAGAACATTCAATATTCGCTGCCGTGCGAATTGGAAGGATTGGGCAAAGCGGGCCGTGACCTGGACGGGATCCGAAAATGCATCCTGCATGCCGTTTATCAGGCGCAAGGACAGGGATGTTCCGCCGGGTTTATTGGAGTTGGAATTGGCGGCGATCGTACCAGCGGATATACGCTTGCGAAAGAGCAACTTTTCCGGCGGGTCGATGATGTAAACCCGAACGAACAACTTCGGCAACTGGAAGAATATATCATGGAAAACGCCAACAAGCTGTCGATCGGAACCATGGGATTTGGCGGAAACGTATCGCTCTTGGGTTGTAAAATCGGTGTAATGAACAGGTTGCCGGCTTCTTTTTATGTGTCGGTCGCTTATAACTGCTGGGCGTACCGCCGGCAGGGAGTGAAAATCAACCCGGCTACCGGTGTAATTGAAGATTGGATTTATACAGGCGACAGTGTGGACCTCGGTCAGGTTCAGGAAACGGCTGTTGCTGGCGATAATCGGCAGGTCGTTTTGCAGGCGCCCATTACGGAAGAACAGATTCGCAGTCTGAAAGTCGGCGATGTGGTTGTGATTAACGGGGCGATGCATACGGGTCGGGATGCCTTCCACAAGTACATGATGGATCACGATTGTCCCGTTGATCTGAACGGAGGAGTGCTCTATCACTGTGGGCCTGTGATGCTGAAAGACGAAACAGGCAAGTGGCACGTAAAAGCGGCCGGTCCTACAACATCCAGCCGGGAAGAGCCATATCAAGCGGATATTATCAAAAAATTTGGCATCCGGGCAGTGATTGGGAAGGGCGGTATGGGAGCCAAAACGCTGGCCGGGTTGAAAGAGCATGGGGCTGTGTATTTGAATGCGATTGGTGGAGCGGCTCAATATTACGCGCAGTGCGTAAAAGATGTAGACGGTGTTGATTTTCTTGACGAATTTGGAATTCCCGAAGCCATGTGGCATTTGCAGGTAGAAGGATTTACCGCGATTGTTACAATGGATTCACACGGCAACTCGCTGCATGCGGATGTGGAACAAGAGTCGTTGAAGAAGCTGTCCGATTTTAAAGAACCGGTATTCGCATAATTGCAGGCGCCGACCGACTTCAGTCGGCTTCCTGTTATTTCACTGCCGCTGCTAGCTTTATTGCGCTGTGGCAACGACTGGGGTTGTGGCAATGCGAAAAGTAGGAACTCTGACAAGCGCCCTGACATTACTGGTGCTGGGAGGATTGCTGCTGTTTGATCAGTTGTCGGACAAGCAGATCATATTTAAAGTCCTCTCGTATTGGCCGGTAATCGTGTTCGCGTTGGGAGCCGAACTCTTGTGGAGTTTATATGCGGTCAAAAAACTGAAGATCAATGAAGAAATACGGGTTGACGCACGCAGCATTGCACTGCTGTGCCTGGTTGGCGTTTTTTCGCTGGTTGTCTATTCGCAGCAAAGCATCCAGGGATTGGTGCAATCCAGCATTGTCAATTTGCGGGACGCCTTGTCGGAAAAGAGGATCAGTCTGCCGGATATGAAATTTGACGCAAAATCGGTCAAACGGATGGAAATATTCAACCGGGTGGGTACCATTGATCTTCGTCCCTCCGATTCGCAGACGATCCAGTTGAAAACAAAAGTGCGGGTGCAAAACCTGCAGAGCGATCAAGCCAATCAAGAGGCGCAATCGCTGACCCCTCTGATATCGCAGGGGGAAACTTTGCGGGTTGAAATTGACCCGGCCTGGTCCGCTTCTTCCAAGATCACGGGAGTGGATCTGGAGCTGTTGGTTCCTGACAACATTGACGTACAGTTATTGACCGATACGGGCAACGTTACCGTTTTGAATCATGTCGGCAATGTGGTGGTAAGTTCACAGTCCGGCAAGGTGGATTTACAGGATATTAAGGGCACCGCGACAGTGGATGATGGCAACGGTCAAATTAAAGCGGCTTCCATTTTGGGAGATGTGGAAATTAAAACAAAAGCGGGCAGCCTGGATGTTCATGATATTAAGGGGAATGTCCAATTGGACAACGCATTTGGTCAAATCAAGGCGGGAAAGATTGATGGCGATCTTAATATAACCAGCCGAAATGGCATAATCGACCTGGATACGGTAGCTGGAAACGTGGAAGCTCAGATTGAAAATGGTCCGATTCATGCTGCCAATCTGCAAAAAGCTGTCACACTAAACTCCAGCAGTGGAGGCATTACGCTGGAAAGTATAGTGGGCGGAACCTGGGTTTTGAACTCGCAGCGCGGAAATGTGATGGTGCGCATTCCAAAAGATTCAGATGTGGAGTTTATAGGGGAATCAAGCAGCGGAACCATTAAGGGACCGATGCAGTCCAATAAGCCGAACGAATCCAAAGTTAGCGAAAAACTGGGCAGGGGAACGTACCAACTTTTAATTCGTACGGAAACAGGTTCGATTACGGTGAATCCGAATTTGTAAAGAAGGGTGCCGAAGGTTCTGCACCCTCTTTTGTGTGCTGATTATCGAATGGCGTCCATCACTTCGGTTGCCATTTGACTCAAGTCGGTGTTGTTGCCGTTGTTGCCCTGAGTCATGTTTTTGGCCGCTTGTCCCATCGAATTGTTGCGCCGCATCATTTCCCAGGCTGCAATACCTACACCGGCTCCAATTATCATAGCGGTCGTAATGCTTATGCCTCTGTCCCTGTCCCGACCACGGGCAGACATCATCCGGTTGGCCGTCGGAATCATGTTGGTCACAGTTTCCCACATAAACAACACCTCCTGAATCTATTGTGTGCGATTTGGTGTCCAGCATGTCAGGAAATTACTGCTGATTCGATTCTTCCGTTTCCATCGAGAAAAGGATGGATTGTCTCGAACTGTGCATGAATAATAGCCACGCGGGTCAACTCACCTAGATCATCTTTTGGATCGTTAATGTGTGTTTCAAGATTGTCCATATACTTGTTAACCAGTTGAGGTTCCGGAGGTATAAAAGATGCAGTTTCTATTGTACACCCCTCTGGTCCGATAAAATTCTGTATCTTTCGATATTCGCCGGGGGAACGGTTACTGCCGCGAACGTAGTTTGACAAGAGTGTCTCATGTAACAGTTTGAAAAGCCTTGTGGAGATCGGTAACATTCTTAGAGAATCCATCCCACCACGCAATGCTTGATAGTAATTAAGCACTTCCTGAATGTCTTTATTATTTTTTCGAGTCTGAGCTTCCACTTCTAACACTTCGTCGAGCGTAACTTGTGTGCCCTCAATTTTTGTTGATTGTAAAGCTTCATGAAGCATCACGGGATTCAGGAGAAGTTCAGAATGTACCTTGGAATTTGCTCAAAAATAAAAAGCCGCTGGACGGATGTAGCGGTAGTCTTGACATCTGGTTTTTAGAGGGGGTTGAATCCGGAAAAAGGGGGACAATTTACTTAGGTAAAAGCATTATCAAAGGAGGGTTTTACTTATGGTCGATCAAAACGGTCAAAACAGGGAGCAAGCGAGTCAATCGATTTTCGAAGAACAGCGGCAGGAGCTTCTTCAATACAAGGATCAACTGTCAAAGAGCATGCGGCCGGAAGAGGCGGAAGCAAACGGCAACCATCTGGCCGCTACAGTCAATCAGATCATGGATGGCAATCTACAGCCGGAAGAAGGTCCGGACGAAGGAACCTACTAAGCGGTTGACATCAAATCGAGTTGACAAAATTCCCCTCTTTGCCAAGACAATGAGTAGTAAACACCGACTGACTGGACTACAATAAAAGAGACATGGGTACAAAAATTAAGGACCCCCCGCTAAAACGTTGACATCCTTGTCAACAACGCGGGATAGATCGTCCGTGATCTAGGTCACGCTATCAAGGAGGGGACGCTTATGCTGGATCCGAGAATGACTCGACTGGCTGATGTGCTGGTAAACTATTCAACTCACGTGCAAAAAGGGGAAAACGTTTTGGTGGAGGCGTTCGGCATCGAACCGCCGCTCATTAATGAAATTGTCAAAGCGATACATAAAGCAGGCGGTCATCCGTTTGTCAATTTGCGGGATAATGCGGTCATCCGCAGAATGTTGATGGAAGCATCCGAGGAACAGATTCAGACATGGGCTGATTTTGACAAATACCAAATGTCAAAAATGCAGGCCTACATTGGAGTTCGTGGCGGACAGAACATATCTGAAATGTCCGACGTTCCGGACGATAAAATGCGCCTTTACTCATCGCTTTATCAACACCCGGTGCATAGTCAACTGCGCGTCAAAAAGACAAAGTGGGTGGTGCTTCGCTACCCCAGTCCGTCAATGGCTCAATTGGCGGGGATGAGTACGGAAGAGTTTGAAAACTTTTATTTTGATGTGTGTACGGCCGATTACGCGAAAATGTCGAAAGCGATGGACCCGTTGAAAGAACTGATGGACCGCACAGATCGTGTAAAACTTGTGGCACCCGGTACCGAGCTGACGTTTTCGATAAAAGGAATCGGATCCGTCAAATGTGACGGCGAATTTAATATTCCGGACGGGGAAGTGTTTACAGCGCCTGTTCGTGATTCGGTAAACGGGATCATTGCGTACAATACGCCCACACCGTACCAGGGATTCACTTTCGAAAATGTGCGGCTGGAGTTTAAGAACGGCAAGATTGTCAACGCGACCGCTAATGATACGGAACGTATAAATAAAATTTTGGATACGGATGAAGGAGCCCGATATATTGGGGAATTTGCCATCGGATTCAACCCCTATATCCTGCATCCCATGAAAGATATTCTGTTTGACGAGAAAATCGCAGGCAGCTTCCATTTCACCCCTGGCCAATGTTATGACGAAGCTCCCAATGGCAACGAGTCGGCCATCCACTGGGATATGGTGCTGATTCAAAGGCCTGAATACGGCGGGGGAGAAATCTGGTTTGACGACAAGCTGATTCGCAAGGATGGTTTATTCGTGTTGCCGGAGTTGGAAGGACTGAATCCGAATCATTTGAAATAATTCGGCTATCTGCTGTGGGGTATAGAAGAAAGGGGGAAGCGGGGATACGGATACCGCCTGACGGGTACCTGAAACAGGCTTCTGAACTTTGCCGACAGCACAATGTACTGTTTGTCGCAGATGAAATTCAGACCGGATTGGGCCGTACCGGCAAACCGTTCGCATGCGATTGGGAAGATGTAAAGCCCGATGTCTATATTTTAGGGAAAGCGCTCGGTGGCGGCGTGATTCCGGTTTCAGCCGTTTGCGCGGATGAACCGATACTTGACGTTTTTGAACCGGGATCACACGGCTCTACATTTGGGGGAAACCCGCTTGCTTGCGCTGTAGCAAACGCTTCTATCGAGGTCTTGTTGGAGGAGGTTTTGATCGAAAATTCTCTTACGCTTGGCGACTATTTTATCGAACAACTCCGTTTGATCAAAAATCCAGCGATTAAGGAGGTGCGGGGCAAAGGTCTTTTTATCGGTGTGGAACTTGATCAGGCAGCTCGACCATATTGTGAACGGCTGATGGAGAAAGGGCTGCTGTGCAAAGAAACACATCAATATACAATTCGTTTCGCGCCTCCGTTGACGATCCAAAAAGAGGAGCTCGATTGGGCTTTAGAACGGATACGGCAGATTTTAGGGGGTTTTTAGCGGCTTATTAAAAACTCGTTCCTGGTATTTGGGCGGATGCCCAGGGCAAATGTCCCGGTCCTGCATATAGTGAAAGAAAAACAGGGTGAGCACCCCTGAGGAGGGGACCAAATGGACAGATATTTTTTTCTGTATCAACTCCCATTATCAGCTGAACCGTTGGAACAGACTGAGCGGTTTGCGGAAGGTCTAGAAAAAAATTTGGCAGGAAGTGATATGGAATCTGGAGTTCCCTATCGGGCAGAGGCATCGACTATACCGGGCACAGGGGCGATAGAAGCACCTGCTCCAGGCATGATGACTGCGTCTGCGCCGAGCATGATGACCGCTCCTATTCCGAGTATGACGGCTGCACCTTCTCCAGGCATGATGGCTGCGCCTGTGCCGGGTATGACGGCTGCGCCTTCTCCGAGCATGATGACTGCGCCCGTATCGGGCACGGGTCTTGGGCAGGGTAAGCGAGCATCTGTATCCAAGCCGGCAAATACACAGACTCAGAATCGATCCATTTTACATGGTGTGAGCCAAGCGGCCGGATTCCCTTTTGTGGGGAATCTGCGTCCCGTCTGGACCAACATCGTACCGCTGCCGGGCATGCGATATGGACTTTGGTAGGTGTATTTCCGAAAGTCTAGGCAAGCTCTTTTCCCACCCTTATAATGGAGGGGAAAGGGGCATTTTTGTATGGCCGGAATCAACCATTTGGAAGCAAACGAAGTCGCAAAACGTCTATTAACCTGGTATGTTCAAAATAAAAGAGATTTGCCATGGAGAAGAACCAAAGACCCTTACCAGATTTGGGTATCGGAAGTGATGCTGCAGCAAACGCGGGTGGAAAGCGTTATTCCTTATTGGAACCGCTTTATGGAACGGTTTCCCACGGTGGAATCACTGGCTGTTGCACCGGAGGAAGAGGTTCTCAAAATGTGGGAAGGGCTCGGCTATTATTCACGGGCACGCAATCTGCAGGCGGCAGTTCGCGAGGTGAACGAAAAATACGGCGGACGGGTGCCCGACTCTCTGCCGGATATGTGTTCCCTGCCGGGGGTCGGTCCTTATACATCAGGCGCCGTTCTATCGATCGCCTATAATGTATCGGTACCGGCTGTGGACGGCAATGTGTTTCGCGTGCTGTCGCGTATTTTTCTGATTGAGGATGATGTTTCAAAACCGGCTGCCCGCAAAAAATTCGAGGGTATTGCCGAATTTCTGATTCCCCCGGGGGAAGCGAGCGATTTTAATCAGGCGTTAATGGAATTTGGCGCGCGTATCTGTATACCCAAACACCCCCGTTGTGAAACCTGTCCGGTACAATCTCTATGCCGTGGGTACCGGGAGGGTGTGCAGGATCGTTTGCCTGTCAAAGGGAAAAAAAAGCCTCCCCGTCCTTTGGACATTGCGACGGCCATTGTGTGGCAGCGAGATCGGGTGCTTATCACCCGGCGCCCACCAGAGGGACTGCTAGCAGGTATGTGGGAGTTTCCGAGTTGCGATGTATCAGACGGAAATCGCCATGAGGCAGAATTGACCCGATTTTTTCAGGGGAAATGGGATGTAGGGTTACAGGTGAAATCCCATTTTGCCAATTTGCAGCATACGTTCAGCCATCTTCATTGGAACGTGCAGGCATACACTTGCGAGGCGGAAGCGGAAAAGATTCCGGAAACGGACTCTGTTAAATGGGTCACCACCCGCGAACTTACTCAGTTTGCGATGCCGGTCGTTCACCAGAAGCTGGCAAAATCGTTGGACGGATTGTTATAATAAAGCAGGGGGGTGAAAGTTTGATTACCATTTCCGATATCGCTGTTCAGAAGATTCAGGAGTTCAAAAAAGAACAAAATCAGGAAAATTTGAGCGTTCGGGTCAGGATGATGCCCGGCTGAGGTGGGCCGAAATATGTGCTGACTCTGGACGAGTTGCAACAAAATGATAAAACGTGGGAAGCCAACGGATTGCAGTTTGTGCTCGACCCGTTTGCCGCATCCCAAATCAAGCAACTACGCATCGATTATAACGAAGCGGAAGATGAATTTTCTGTAGTCAATCCAGATGGTCCTCAATCATCCTGTTAAGAAGGAGCGGGGAATATGAATCCAAGTTATGCTGGTTCACGTGTCACGATGGGAGATATTTTTCCGGCGCTGTTTTTTAGTCTGCTGTTTGCCACGGTAGGTTTATTTGCCGGCAGTTATGTGCCAAGGCCGCTTTTTCTGCCGTTAATGATCGTTGAATTGATCATGATCGTCGCCGCCTCGTTTATTCGCCGTCGGCGGGTAGGTTATGGATTCCTGTACGCGTTTACGTTTATTTCCGGTATGACGCTGTATCCGGCTATTGCCTATTATGTCAGTTCGCTCGGTGCGAATGTGGTGCTGCAGGCGTTTGGTGTAACAGTTGTGGCGTATGGGGCAGCCGCTCTGTATGCGACTATTACCAAAGCCGATTTTGGATTCCTGGGCGGTTTCCTGTTTATCGGTTTGATCGCGCTGTTGGCGATGGGAGTGCTCGGTTTGTTCTTCCCCATGTCGCATACCGTAAATTGGGTGTACACGCTGCTTGGAGTCTTGATCTTCATCGGATACACGTTGTTTGACGTCTCGCGAATTGTCCATTACGGAATCGATCGGGATGAAGTGCCGAGGGCGGTGCTGAGTCTGTATTTGAACTTCGTCAACCTGTTCTTGTTTATCTTGCGTCTGTTTGGTTTGAATCTGAAACGCGACTGACGGAGCAGGCGGATATGAGCGGATCAAACGGTAAATCGTATCAGAAAATTGCGGCGGAAATTGAACGCCTCATTTTGGAAGGATATTTGAATCCCGGGGACAAACTGCCATCCATGAAGGAACTGGCGAAACAGTTTGGTGTGAGTCGACCGACCGTCAGGGAGGCGCTGTCATCCCTGCAGGCCAAACAGCTGCTGGAACTGCGTCAGGGGGATGGCACGTTTGTCTGCGAAGCCAAATTGGACCGACATCTGTACGCTCCCCTTCAGGCTGCATTGCTGATCGGACGCGGTGATCTAAAGAGTTTGCATGAAGTTCGCACGATTCTGGAGGTCGGCGCGAGCCGTTGGGCAGCATTGAACCGGACGGGAGAAGCATATGAGGAAATTGCGGCTGCTTTGATGGAGATGGAATGGGCCGTGACAGACATGGATATTGTCAACGCCGATATTCGGTTCCACCAAGCAATTGCAAATGCAACAGGAAACACCGTCATTCAAAATCTGATGAATACTCTGACCGCAGCGCTGCTTGATGTGATTCGCGTAACACTGCCGCAACTGTCCTATCGGGAAGTGGCAGAGTATTACCGGGAATGGGCGACGGCCATTCGAGAGGGACACCCTGAACAGGCGTCCCGCATGGCTGAAAAATATTTGCAAAAATTCGCGGAGGTCATTGAAAAACCGATCTTTTCCGGTTTATAAGCAACATTCCTTGCAGAGGACCTGCTCATATACATGCCGAAACGTTTCCATTTCACGTTCAACCGAATATTGTTCCTGAACCCATTGTCGGCCGGCGGCAGCGATTGTTTCCCGCAGGTCGGCATTTTCAATGTAAAGAGACCCTTTGTCAACAAATTCATCCTCATTGGCAAACAGAAAACCGTTTTGTCCGTCCTTGATCAGATCAATGTTTCCCGGCACTTTCGAAGCGAGCACCGGTTTGCCGAGCGACATCGCTTCCAACAACGCATGCGACAGTCCTTCTGATCGGGACGTATTTAATACTACGTCTGAAGCCAAAATCAGATCCGGCATGTCGGTATGTTCTACTTCCCCCAAATAGTGGGCCCAATCGACCGCGTCCATTTTGTTTTTGAATTCGGCGGTCAATGCCGGGTCCATCTCCGGCCCGGCCACTACAAAGCGGACATTCGGGAATCGCTTATGCAAACGGCTGATTGGCTGGTAAGCGGACAATGGATTTTTGACAGGGCGGATGCCTGCAGGCAGCATGAATATAAAACTGTTGTCGTCTAAACCGAAGTCTGCTCTTGATTTTCCACGCGGCTTGGGCAGGTCAACGCCGAGGTTGATCACCAATGATTTGCATTTGGCATCAGGTACCAAGTTCAAAAGTTCTTGCCGGGAAGACTCCGTTAGTGAAATAATGCGGCTGGCGTATTGGACTACTCCGTAAGTTTCTTTTCGAGTCTCTTCTTTGGTCATGTACTCGTTTATGTCTGTTCCTGTAATCGTTAAAACCATAGGTTTTCCGGTTTCCTTCAAAACGGGCAGTACAAAACGGCCGGTACGGAACGCGTTAAACGCATGAACAATGTCCGCATCCCGGTAATCCTGCGGCTCCACCTTGTCAAGCGGTTTGATCAAAATCTGAATGCCGTGACGGGCCAGCCCTCGCTTGATTCGATTCGAATACGTGATATTTCCGCCGGATTTGGGTTGGTCCGGGGGCAATACGATCAATATTTTCATTCTGTTTTCCTTCTTTCATCTATTGTTGCCGCCAGACAAACGGGAATGGTATGATGGCTTCATCAAGTACGGAGGATGGTATTTTATGCCGCGAAATGTTAAAATTGCTTATTTTATCCTGACATTGTTGGTAATGGGAAGTTTCGCTATGGTTGGTATTTTTATTTCGGAACGACTGTATGGGTACGCAGGCCTGTTCCTGGTTTTGGCTATTTTGTTGGCAGGCGGCGGTTTTTCCATGAAAAAGCGTTTTATGAAGCAGTGAATGCGCTGTGTCAAAAATTGTGCTTCAATCGTTACCGTTTGTCAACAGTAAAAAAAGTTATCCCTAAAAAGTAGGCAGGCGCTATCCGGACTGATCCGGTTAACGCCTGTCGATTTTGCCACGCTTTTTCCAAAAAGTGTTTAATCGAACAAGATGCCGGAGGGACGATCATATTCGCCACCGTACATAGCACGACTTGGCATCGTAGATGGCTAAGCGTGACTTGTGCCCTTTGGGTACATAGCACGACTTGGCATCGTAGATGGCTAAGCGTGACTTGTGCCCTATAGGTACGAAGGAATTCTGCGGTTGTTCAACTCACTGTCGATTCTTCGGAGCAGTTCGGTCCCGCCAGTATCGACATAATCTTCCAGTGCATGGAACGAGTTTTTGAAATAAGCCAATTCCTCCATCGTCCAACTAGATAAGGGAAGGTTCTGTAATTCTTCCAGACTTCGTCCTACGTACAACCCTGCCACCTCCGTGTGTTTTACACTACTAGATTGGGACAGGGCCGGGTGGTTTATACGTAGGTGCACCGGTTTAATTTTACATCCCGAGAATATTGTAGCCTGCGTCTACGTGCAGAATTTCTCCGGTAATGCCGGAAGCCAGATTGGAAAGCAGGAAGAGCGCTGTGTTGCCTACCTCTTCTTGTGTAACGCCTCGGCGGAGCGGCGCTCTTTCCGTTACGACTTTTAACATGGAGGTAAAATCGCGTACGCCTCTGGCTGCCAGTGTCATGATCGGGCCAGCGGAGATCGCATTAACCCGGATGTTGTCAGGGCCCAAATCGGCGGCCAAATATTTCATGCAGCTGTCGAGCGCCGCTTTTGCCACACCCATCATGTTGTACCCCTGGATGACCCTTTCACCGCCCAAATAGGTCATGGTAACGATGGAACCGCCTTCTTTCATCAGTCTGCGTGCCCGCTGCGTGACAGCGACCAGGGAATAGGCGGAAATGTCTTGTGCCAGCGCATAACCGTTGCGCGATGTATCGACGAATTTTCCTTCCAAATCTTCTTTTTGCGCAAATGCAAGGGAGTGAACCAGACCGTGCAGTGTACCGACCTCCTTCTCGAGGGTGTCAAACACTTGATCGATCTCTTCGTCTTTTGTTACGTCGCAAGGCAGTACGATCGCGTTCGGAATATCTTTGACCAATTCCTTGATGCGCCGTTCTACCCGTTCCCCCTGGTAGGTAAAAGCGAGTCTCGCTCCCGCGTTATGTAAGGATTGTGTGATTCCCCACGCTATGCTTCGTTCGTTTGCGACCCCCATAATCAGGATCGTTTTGCCGTTTAACAGATTTTGCATACATGAACTCCTTTCGGACACCCATTTTCCATACGGATACTATTTTACCAAAAGTTGATGTCGAGTACGACTGCAAAACTGCGGTGAGCCATTTGCGTACGAAATTGACAATCAGGATGGGTTTGTTTCATTTTTGGTTTAATATTAATTTCAGGGGAGTGATGCGAAATGTTAAGGAAACGAAAAATAGTTATTCCTATAGTAGCATTGGGTCTTTTTGCAAGTTCAATTTCAGCTATTTCTCTATATAACCACTCAGCAGGCGCCAAACAAGATGTTCCTGTAATTTAATGTATCCGGCGACGTAACAGAGGGATTTCCCGCAATTTCAAAATTAAAAAATACTTCTGATGTTATTGCTGAGGTACAAGTTGAAAACAGTTCCTCTTTTAAGTATAAGAATGTGGTCTTTACGCTATCCGCTGCAAAAGTTTCAAAAATCTATCATAGGAGCGTATCAAGGGAAATTTATTCTTGATAGCTCTGAGAATTTGAAAGTACCCAATGATGTTTGTTGCGAGAAAAACCCGGGTTCCCAATACTCTAGAGGGATTCCGGGTTTCAATAGCATTAAAGTAAATGGTTGCCGTAATGATTGACTAAAACGTCTTTTCCAAAAAAACCAGGCTCAGATCATTTCCGATTATCTGGTTTTTAAAAACCTGATAGCCTAATCTTTTGTAAAAGCGAATATTTTTTTCGCTTTTACTGCCGGTGAACAGTTCGTACCTGGCAGTCGCGCTAATTTTTTCAATTTCTGCCATCAACGATGCACCAATACCTCTGCCCTGATATTCCGGGTGCACCATCAACTTCCCGATAAAGCAGGTTCCATCTTTTACATAGGTCCTAACCGAACCTATAATGGTGGACGCATACACTTCCCATGTTGCCCAGCCCAATAAAACCGATTTTTTCATTCATGCTATCTATACCTCCTCTGAATATTGCCTGCCCTGGCCATCACATAGCTGGCGCTTCATCCCTCTGTTTCGTTATAAGAAGTATTATACAGTAGGGGAACCATAAAGTTTATGTGTATGAAAAAAGAGGATATATGCGCATAATGCAACATTATATCCCCTAGCAATAGCTCAATTTAAGATTATCAGATCTGTCTTAGTACCCGCCATCTAAAGCAGGCGCAAACGTCTCACTTGTTTTTGCAGCAGCGGGAGCGACGTCTGGCCGACCGGTTCGCAATGTGTGAAGTGTGATTTCCGGTCGCGAACGAAGCCGGACGTTTAGTCCGCTTTGGCCGAGTCCTTCCGAAATGTAAATCGTTTTTCCGTTGACACGGTGCATCCCCTTGAGGATGTCATGCTTCGGCAGTTCACCAAAACCCATTACGCGGTGCAGATAGGGGATTAAATTAAACTGTCCGCCGTGGAAATGTCCTGACAGAATATAGTCAGCCGGATGCGATTCATTCATCGCCAGAATCGTATTCGGATCATGCGCCAATACTAGATGGATTCCTTCTGATGGAACATTTTGGTAAGATTTTGGAATATCGCTTTTTCCCAGGCAATGATCATCGATCCCGATGACGGTGAGCGGGGCGCCTTCCGTTTCAATCGTTTCCGACTCGTTGCAAAGCACGCGGCAGCCGATTTTTTCAAGCGCCGCTTGCAATTCGCAAATCCGTTCGCCCAGATAATGGTCGTGGTTGCCAAAAACCACATAGGTGCCATATTTAGGGTTTACTGTTACCACTCTTTTTAGATACTCCACGCATTTTTCGATGTTGTGATAGCGATCCAAGTAATCGCCTGTCAACACGATCAGGTCAGGCTTTGTGGCAAGCGCCAGATTACGCAGACGCTGCGGTGAGATTGACTGTCGTTCCATATGCAGATCGGATAATTGCAGAATTCGCAGCGGGCCAAAACCGCTTTTGTGTGGAATGGTGTGTTCGACTTCTCGCAAAACCATTCGAAATGTGTTGAAATAAGAGTAGACAAGCATCAAAAGTATAAGTCCGCCAACAATCAACCAAACCAATTCAGACACCTCCGTATCGAAAAATAGTCAGCTATTCACTAGTTTAAGAGATGTGGAGGGGAAAATCATCAGCCAGAATATGGGATTTGAAGCGGTTAGACAGGAGAGTGAAGCGCTTGCAAGTTGTTACGCTTCAAGCATGTAAACATAATGGACAGAAACATCGCAGTTGGCAGCAGGCAGTCATCCAGTCGACGAATCCGTTATGGCTGCGAATTCCACCCGCAACACCGGTGCAAAATCTGGACGGTTCGGTATGGTCAAGCGATTATGAAGTGGACGCTTATTTTCATCCGACCGATTGGTATAATGTATTTGTCCTGAAAAAATCGGATGGCGTGGAGTGGTACTGCAACGTGGCGGCACCGCCAACGGTTGACATGGAAAAGAGACAGGTTACATTTATCGATTACGAGCTCGATGTCTATGTGTATGCAGACCGGTCTTATAAGGTATTGGATCGCGATGAATTTGAGGAAAACGCCTTGAAAATGAGATATTCTGAGGAAGTCAGAGCAAAGGCGGAAGCTGGCTTGTCCGCCCTGCTCCGTGCTATTGAGGAACAAAACCATCCGTTTGCCTGATCGCAGGAAAAATACATAGGGAGGCTATAAAAGATGTCATCGCTTAAAGGAAAAATCGCACTGGTAACAGGCGGCAGCCGGGGAATCGGCAAAACGATCGCGCTTTCTTTGGCGGAACAGGGGTGTGACGTAATCATCAATTTTTTCCGGAATCGTAAACCGGCGGAAGAAACGGCGGAACAAATCCGGGCAAAAGGCGTCCGTTGTCATGTGATTAAGGCGAATGTCGGGGAACCGGACAAAATCGGATCGATGTTTGAAGAAGTGGACAGGGAATTCGGCGGTTTAGACATTCTGGTATCGAACGCAGCGTCAGGGGTGCTGGTTCCTGCGCTTGAAATCAAGGAAAGCCATTGGGATTGGACGATGGATATTAATGCCAAAGCGCTTTTGTTCTGTGCCCAGCATGCAGTTCCTTTGATGGAAAAAAGGGGCGGCGGCAAAATCGTCTCTATCTCCAGCCTCGGTTCGATTCGGGTACTGGATAACTATACCACAGTGGGAGTTTCGAAAGCGGCGCTGGAAGCGTTAACCCGTTATTTGGCAGTCGAATTGGCCGCAAAAAATATTGCAGTCAATGCGGTATCTGGTGGAGCGGTCGATACGGATGCGCTGACCCATTTTCCAAACCGGGATCAAATCCTGGAAGCAGCTCGCAAGCGGACGCCCGCCGGGCGGATTGTGGAACCGCAGGATCTGGCCAACGCGGTACTCTTCTTATGTTCGGATCAATCGCAAATGATTCGCGGACAAACGATTATTGTGGACGGCGGCATGACTTTGCTGGGGAAGTAACGAAAGCAGCCCTCTTTTGCCGACGATAATTTGAACGTTCGTTAGTAAAAAGGGGCTGCCCTGTTATTTTCATTTTCCTTCCGATTCCAGCAGTTTGCGTGCACGCTCCATAATGGCCAACAGAGTTTTGGAGTCTTCCGACAATGGTTCCCCGTTGTGAAGTGAAGATTCACGTTCCCGCAGCATCCGGTTTTCATATTGCAACTGTTCGATATCTTGCTGCAATAAGGTGATACGATCCTGCAAATCACGATTTCGTTCCTGCAATTCCATATACATCCGTTCATGATGTTTCAAGGCGCGAATAATTCCTTCAATGGAGGAATCCTCCAGATCGGGAACCCATGCACGGCGGCGGGAGAAATGTCCTCGCAGGGAGATGTGATTTTTTTTCTCCTGCTTGGCTAGTTTAATTTCCTCCCCAAAATTCCGGCGAACTACACCGTTCCATCTGTATCCGCAAGCTGCAGGCGTTCGGCCTAACAGGTTGGCGGCTTCGACGAAGGCGTTAAGCTGTGTGCTTCCTTCCCGAATATGTCGCAACACAATGTCTGCCAATTTCTGGTCGTCGTCAGATGTCCATGCATCGGATCGCGTTGTCCAACGCTCTACTGTCTCCAAACCAAGATCCCTCCAAAAAAGCCATTTATACTATCTTTATGTCCGTATTCTGGAAGATTGATACATTATTTTTTCCACGCATTACAACGGATTGTGGAGGGTATCCGGCGACACACTATCCTATACCAAACAGAAAGGAGTGTTCGAAATGGCACGCAGGAATCTTCTCGTCGTAAGAGCAGCGAACCAGGCATTGAATCAAATGCGGTATGAAGTGGCGGAAGAGTTGGGAATCAGTACTCCGGCTGACGATTATTGGGGGACGATGACCACCCGTGATACGGGCGCCATTGGAGGACACATTACCCGGAAGTTGGTAGCTTTTGCTCAACAGCAATTGGTGGGTCTAAATCCACAGTCGGCTGCCGTACAGGCAAATACAGAGGAGACGGTTATAACTGAATAATTTATAATCGGCCTTCTTAAAAGGGCACAGGTTTTTGTGTTTTGAACATTAAAAAGTCCCCTTGTTTTCTACATTCACGTAGAGACAAGGGGACTTTTCAGCTGGGTCCGTCCGATCAGGATTTTATTTGATCACCATTTTTCCTAAAACGTGGTCAAGCGGTATAGAACCGATCATACGACTGTCCTTGCTGTAATTGCGATTATCCCCCATGACAAAAATATGGTCGGCGGGAACCGTGATTTTTTGATTTGTGGAATAGTTCATCGTTTCTTTCAGATAAGGTTCGTTCAGCGCCGTTCCGTTTCGATACACTTTATGATCCCTGAATTCCAGAACGTCGCCGGGCTTTCCAATCACTCTTTTCACCCAGGTGTCATGGTCTGTGTGCCCGGTTACCAGGTTGAAAAACGGGCTCTCCACTATATCATCTTTTACGGTGCGGGTGCGGTCTATCCGACTGTCAATAATTACAATGTCGCCGTAATCGGGTTCTGATTTCAACGTATGGGGGAGCTTGGAAATAAAGATATATTCGTTATTTTGCAGGGTAGGCTCCATGGAACTTCCCAGAACCTTAGTAGGCTGGAATACAAATGCGCTGATCAATACGGATAACGCCACAGCCGTTGCAAGGGTTCCGATCCAGCTGATTGTCTCTTTTAGCGATTTCATAGTCCACCTCTTTTTCTTTTCACTTTCACATTATAGTAACTCGCATTTATTTCAACAACATTAAAGCGGGTGCTTGACTCCCATGATTTTGAAAGGTACATTGTTGGAAATTCAACCGACCGAAGGAGCATGCAAGGATGACAAGGCGGCGTTTAATTGCCATCGATCTGGATGGAACGATGTTGACAAACGAAAAAAAGATTCTGGACAGTACCAAAACGATCCTGAAAAAAGTGACCGATCTGGGACACGAAGTGGTGATTGCGACCGGTCGTCCGCCCCGCAGCAGCCGTCCGTATCACGAGGAATTAGGGTTAACCAGCCTGATGATCAATTTTAACGGCGCGCTGATTCACAACCCGTTTACCCGCAAAAGTGAGTTTCATTTTCCGATGGATCGCCAGATTGCGCTGGAAATTCTGCACCAGTGTCAGGTTTTTGAAGTGGAAAATGTGTTGGTGGAAGTGGAGGATCGTTATTATGCGAAAAAAGTGGATGCGCTTCTCCGTTTTTTTGGAGACGGAACGCCGCCAACAGGATTGGGGGAGATTGAAACGTTTTTGATCGACCACCCGACCAGTATGATGGTCCACTCCAGCGAAGAAGTGATTACCGCTCTGCGTGCGAGGATAAACAAACAGTTCCACGGGATGGTGGCACACCGGTATTGGAGTGCCGAGCCTTTTCATGTGATTGAAATCACCAAGGCGGGCATTTCAAAAGCGACAGGGTTAATGACATTGGCATCTGTTCTTGGATTTGAACGTCAGGACGTCATTGCGTTTGGGGATGAAGGAAATGACCTGGAGATGATCAAATGGGCGGGGGTCGGCGTTGCCATGGGGAATGCCAACCCGATTTTGAAAGAGGTGGCCGATCAGATTGCAGACACGAATGAAAATGACGGGATCGCCAGGATGTTAGAAAAATTGCTGCTTTTGTAAATCGGGGCAACTGAGAAAGTGGCAAATTTTTCTTGCGACAGGAAACATACCGGTGATATGATCAAATTGTTAACCATATATAATAATATGGTTAACAATTACCGGCTGGAGGGAAGTCAATGGAGTATTCGTATGAAACATTGGCCGAGAAGGACAAGCGGTATGTCTGGCATCCGTTTACACAGATGAAGGAGTACGGAGAAGAGGATCCGGTCATTATCGTGAGTGGCTCCGGCAGAAAGCTGCGCGATGTGAAAGGGAACGAATATTGGGATGGGGTTTCGTCCATCTGGTTGAATGTACATGGGCACCGGGTGGCTGAATTGGATCAGGCGATTGAACAGCAGTTGAAACAGATTGCCCATTCCACGCTGCTTGGAATGTCGAATGTGCCGGCTATTTTGCTGGCGGAACAGCTGGTCGAGATCAGCCCGCCAGGATTAAACAAAGTGTTTTATTCGGATAATGGCGCGACTTCCGTTGAAATTGCCGTCAAGATGGCGTTTCAATACTGGCAGCATAGAGGCAAGCCAGCGAAAACAAAATTTGTCACGATGCAGGAAGCGTACCACGGAGACACGATTGGGGCGGTGTCGGTCGGCGCGATAGATCTTTATCACAAAGCTTACTCATCGCTGCTGTTTGGCGCTTTTAAAGCGCCGTATCCTTACCGGTATCGGAGTCCGCACGGGGAACGCTGTGCGGAAATGTGTCTCGCCGAGACAGAGGCGATTTTGCAAAAACATGCGGAGCAAATTGCCGCACTGATCGTTGAGCCTGTCGTTCAGGGGGCAAGTGGAATCATTGTCATGCCAAAAGGGTATATGCGATCGCTGCGGGAGCTTTGTGACCGTTACAATGTGCTGTTGATTGCGGATGAAGTGGCGGTCGGTTTTGGCCGGACGGGAAAAATGTTTGCCTGCGAACATGATGGGGTTACACCTGATTTGATGACGGTCGCAAAAGGCATTACCGGCGGCTATCTGCCGTTAGCCGCTACGTTGGCTACCGATCAGATTTACGATGCGTTCCTGGGCGATTACAAGCAAACGTTTTTCCACGGTCATTCCTACACCGGAAACCAGTTGGCATGCGCCGTTGCATTGGCCAATCTCAGGCTTTTTAAAGAACAGGATTTGGTCTGCCAAACGGCCGAAAAAGCAAAGTATGTCAGCAAGCGGTTGGCAGCGCTCCATCAGCGCCTCCATGTGGGGGATGTCCGTCAGGCGGGACTTATGATCGGCATTGAACTGGTCAAAGACAAAGCCAGCAAACAGGAATTTCCGTCGGAAGAACGAATGGGTGCGCAGGTCTGCCGCCGCAGCAGAGGACTCGGCATGCTGCTTCGCCCGCTTGGCAATGTAGTGGTGTTTATGCCGCCGCTTTCCTCCACTTACGAGGAACTGGAAGACATGCTGCGAATTCTGGAGCAGGCGATTGCAGATGTAACGGAGGGCTGATATGGAGACGATACAGGCCGAACGTTATGCGGAACAATTGAGTGCGGAATTGAACGAGATACAGAGGAAAGGGTTGTATCGCCAACTGAGGCGAATGGACAGCGCATCGTCTCGAACGGTTACGGTGGAGGGCAAACCGCTTCTGATGTTTGCGTCCAACAACTACCTGGGTTTGAGCGATGATCCTCGTATGATTGAAGCATCCGTCATTGCCCTGCGTACATTTGGCACAGGGAGTTCCGGTTCCCGCTTAACGACAGGAAATTTTATATTGCATGAGCAGTTGGAAAAGCAAATTGCAGGTTTTAAAAATCAGCAGGCCGCGATCGTGTTCAACACTGGATACATGGCAAATCTGGCTGCATTGACGGCGCTTGCTGGTGAATCTGACATCATTTTCTCAGACGAATGGAACCATGCGAGCATCATTGATGGCTGCCGCCTGTCGCGAGCCCAAACGGTCGTGTACCGGCATGCCGATATGGCGGATCTGCAATCGAAACTTGCCAACAGCAGCCGTTATCGGCGCCGATTGATTGTGACAGACGGGGTTTTCTCAATGGATGGCGATATTGCGCCGCTTCCGGAAATTGTTCGCCTGGCGGAACAGTTTGATGCGTGGGTGATGGTGGATGATGCGCATGCAACCGGTGTATTAGGCGAAAGGGGAAGCGGGACAGCGGATTATTTCGGCCTTTCGAAGCAGGTAATGATTCAAATGGGAACACTCTCCAAATCGATTGCAGCGGAAGGCGGTTATATCGCCGGTTCAGCCGAGTTAATTGACTTGCTGCGCAACCGGGCGCGGCCGTTTATTTATTCCACCGCCCTGCCGCCTGCCGTAATCGCGGCCGCTTCGTGCGCATTGCGAATTATTGAATCGGAGCCGGAACGACGTGTACATCTCTGTCGACTGGCAACCCGGGTCCGGAGTGGGTTAGAGGAGCTCGGCTGTCGTGTAATGAAGGGAAACACACCGATTATTCCGGTTCTGATCGGAGACGCAGAAACTGCGGTTCGGATGGCGGGTGAATTGGAACGTGAGGGTGTGTTTGCTCCCGCGATTCGCCCGCCGACAGTTCCATCAGGCTCATCCCGCATTCGTTTGACTGTGATGGCTTCTCACACTGATGCGGATGTGGATTGTCTGCTGCATGCATTTGCAGCGGCAGGAAGGCGGGTGGGTCTGTTGTGATGAGAGGGGCGGTTAGGAACAGCAGCGAGTTGAAAAAGGGGGCGGATGATCGTGGCGGACGGAATATTTGTAACGGCAACAGACACTGAGGTGGGGAAAACGGTTGCTGCGGGAGGGATTGCAGGCGCCTTGCGGCTTTCGGGCATTGATGCGGGTGTTTACAAACCGCTGCAGAGCGGCCATCTGGCAAACGACCCGAATGGCGATGCAGGCCGTTTGAAGAGGCTGGCAGGTGTCGATGACCCGCGGGAGGAAATTTGCCCGTACTCGTTTTCCGAACCGATTGCCCCGTTGTTGGCGGCTGAGCGGGCAGGCCGAACGGTTACGCTGCAGGATGTTCTTGACGGCTATCGCCGTATTCGTGAAAAACATTCTTTTGTCGTTGTCGAAGGGGCTGGCGGGCTGGCTGTTCCTTACATTGAGGGGATGATGGTGGCGGATGTGGCCGCTGCATTCGGGCTGCCGTTGCTGGTAGTGGCCCGCCCGAATCTGGGTACGGTCAACCATACCGTGTTAACGGTTGAATATGCGAGGAAAAAAGGACTTCGGGTGCTCGGCGTGGTGATTTCCGGATATGGAAAACAGCCGACCGGGACGGCGGAAGAGATGAATCCGAAATTGATCGAACAGTGGGGGCAGGTTCCTGTGCTGGGCAAATTACCTTGGCTGGGGGAAACATACGATACGCATGATGTGCGAACAGCGGTCGCCACACATCTGGATTTGGAAGCTGTCGCATCGCTGGCACGCACCTAAAATACAAGGGGGAGTTAGAATGACGCAAACGGTTGCAGCAAAAACGGATTGGAAAGCACTTGCGAACCGCGTATTAGATGGAGAGCCGGTAACCAAAGAAGAGGCGCTTGCGATTGTGCAGGCGGATGATCAGGAAATTCTTGAAATTCTGCAAGGGGCCTATGTGCTTCGGCATCACTACTACGGGAAAAAAGTGAAGCTGAATATGATCATTAACGCAAAAAGCGGTTTGTGCCCGGAAGATTGCGGCTACTGCTCGCAATCGGTCGTGTCGGAAGCGCCAATCGACAAATACGCGTGGCTTACAAAGGAAAGTATATTGGACGGCGCGCAGGAAGCGATTCGCCGGCAAGCGGGCACATACTGCATTGTCGCATCGGGCCGTCGTCCGACGGACAAAGAGATCGATCACGTGATTGAAGCGGTGAAAGAAATTCGGGCAACGACCGACTTGAAAATTTGCTGCTGCCTGGGATTTCTTAATCAAGAACATGCAGAGAAACTGGCTGCCGCCGGTGTTCATCGATACAATCACAATTTAAATACAAGCGCTGAAAATTACGCTAACATTACCTCGACACATACATACGAAGACCGTGTAGATACGGTCCAGAAGGTGAAAGAGTCGGGGATTTCTCCCTGTTCCGGCGCGATTTTTGGCATGAAAGAAAGCGACCAGGAGGCGGTTGAGGTGGCGTTTTCCCTGCGGGAACTGGATGCCGATTCGATCCCGGTCAATTTTCTGAATCCGATTGACGGAACCCCGCTTCAAGGAGTGCGTGAGTTGAATCCGCGCAAGTGTTTGAAACTGCTTGCCATGATGCGGTTCGTCAATCCTTCCAAGGAAATCCGGATTGCGGGAGGCCGGGAAGTGAATCTTCGTCATCTGCAGGTGATGGGACTTTATGCGGCCAATTCGATTTTTGTCGGCGATTATTTAACCACAGCCGGACAGGAGCCGGTGGCCGACTGGCAAATGATTGAGGATCTCGGTTTTGAAATTGAAAAGTGCGCATTGTAAAATATGCATGAAACAAGATACCCCTCGGAAATCCGGGGGGTATCGGCATTATTGATGCGCTGGGTGCTGAACACCTGTGCAGATCAGATCGCTTGACTGATTGTTGACGATTTTGAAGGACACGCCTTTCGGGATGTACATGATCGAACCGGACTCTACATCAATCGTTTCTTCTTGCCCGTTGTTCAAATAAAATTGTCCTTCTCCCTGCAATACGACATAAACCTGGTCGCCGCCTGCAGTCGATTGGTACCCCATCGATTGGCCCGGTTTAAAATAATAGGTATTCGTGGTGAGGTCGTGACCTGTAAAGTTGTTCACTTTGGAGACAGAGCGGTCGTCAAAAACCGCATGTTGAAAAACAGTTTCTGCTTTGGACATAAGATCACCTCGTTAAATGTGGGGAATCAGCAGCGCATGATTATCGATAGGTTTTGCAGGGACAGGCAAAGCTATGCGGGATGTGAACAAAAGACACAGAGCGGGGTGGCGTTGTTGTGAGGCCGATTCCGGATCATATCAGAGAGGGCTGCTGATTTTGTTTGTCGGGTACAATCCAAGCCTGCGGTCGAGCGAGACGGGACATCATTATGCCAACCCGAGAAACCGGTTTTATACGGTACTTTATCAGGCCGGTTTAACGCCGCGCAAATATCGGGCGGAAGAGGATGCCTGTCTGTATGAACTCGGTTACGGGTTTACCAATATTGTCGCACGGCCGACTCGAGCGGCGGAAGAAATTACAAAGCGGGAATATGAGGAAGGGCGCCAAACGCTTCGGGAAAAAATAACTCGTTACAAGCCGAAAGTGGTTTGCTTCGTCGGGAAGGGAGTATACCTCCAATATACGGGCTTGAAAAAGGCCGCTTGGGGCGTGCAGTCACCCTCGCAAGTAGAAGGAGTCATTGATTTTGTAGCCCCCTCTACCAGCGGATTGGTTCGTATGAAATTGGCTGACGTGGTGGCAATTTTTACAGATTTGAAGGAACTGGCTTACTCGATCCCGAAGTAAAGAAAAATTATCGCAAATTCGCGAAACCTGTCTTGGAAATAGATCGAATTTCAGGCCCCAATGTGCACAATCAAATGGGAATCGAGGAGAAAGTGATGGATCGAATTTTGGTAATTTCTTATTTCGCGCCCCCCGTGTTGTCTGCCGAATCAATCCTGGTCGGGAAACTGCTGCCTGAGCTGGCCAAGCGGTACCAGATCGATTTGGTGGCGGTGGGCGACGATCCCGATTTTCGCAAAGACGAGACAATGGGCCAATGGATGGATGTCGAGAACCTGACGGTGCACCGTTACCACAATCCGAAACCGGTCAACAAAATCGTGCGGCGGCTCTACCAGAAAGGTTCTTCCATGTTTCAGGATATGAACGACAGATGGCTGCGTCAGGTGCTGCTTCATTACAAGCCGCAAGGGCCGTTTCAATTGATTTATTCACGTTCGATGCCGGGCATCAGTCATCTGGTGGCTTACGAGTTTAAACAGAGGCTCGGGATTCCCTGGGTAGCGCAGTTCAGTGATCCGTGGGCGCACAATCCTTACAACCGATATCCGCTGCCTGTCATGCACCAGGTGGAAGAGCGCAATGAAGCAAAAGTGATTCGGGCGGCTGACCGTTTTGTGTTTCCGACGGACGAGATTCGCCGATTGGTGGCATCTTCCTATCCGGATGAAGATGTGACAGACCGGTCGATTGTACTGCCGCATTGCTTCGATGAACGGCTGTACGGGCCATCGGAAGGGGAATCACCGGCTGCCGGCTCTCACGATAACCGAATCGTATTGTCCTATATCGGCGACTTTTACGGATTGCGTTCACCGGAACCGATCCTGAAAGCGCTGGCTTTGTTAAACGAACAGCATCCGCAGACAGCGGCGAAAATTCATTTGCAGATCGTCGGCAACGTGGAATCGACATTTGTTCCCCTGCTTTCCAAATACGGAGACATGTTGAAAACCACAATCGAACGAACCGGCCAAGTCTCTTATCTGGAAAGTCTGCAGAAGATGAAACAGAGCGATATTTTACTGCTGATCGACGCGCCAAGCGATGAAAATATATTTCTGCCTTCCAAGCTGATTGATTATTTTGGCGCCAGAAAACCGATTCTGGGAATAACGGCGGAAAAAGGAACAACGGCAAACCTTTTGCGGGAACAGTCTTTCCCAGTCATTGACCCGCGCGATCCTGAGCGGATTGCAGCGGAACTTTTGGCGATGGCGGAACGATTGGATCTGTTTCAGCAGAAGGCGGAAACGAACGATCTGCGGATGTTTGAAGTAAAGACGGTGGCAGATCAGCTAAGCAAACTGTTTGAACAGTTGGGACAAGAGTAAGAGGAGTGGTGAGAACGATGTTTACCGGGTGGAAAGAAGCGGATTTTGAAGTGTTTCAGGTGGAAGGACTGGAGCTGCGGATGGCGGCCTTGAAAGAGCGTGTCCGGCCCAAGTTTGAATCGATTGGAAAGGTTTTGGCGCCTGATTTGTCGGCGTGGTACGGGGAAGAATTTTTTGTCCATGTGGCCAAACATGCCAGACGGAAAACCAATCCACCAAACGATTCCTGGGTAAGCTTTGCAACCAATCCGCGCGGTTACAAAATGCTGCCCCATTTTCAGATTGGATTGTGGGCTACCCATGCGTTTGTACAGTTTGCGATCATTTACGAGTGTGTCAGCAAAAAACAGTTTGCTGAAAAACTGGCCGCGAACTGGCCTGATATCAAGCGGCAGATTCCCAATCAGATGTTATGGTACGATGACCATATTCATCCCGATCCGGTGCCGCATACCCAAATGGAAGACAAAATCGGGCAATTTACCAAGCGATTGCTGGAAAATAAAAACGGCGAACTGTTGGTGGGCATTGACATCCCGAAACAAGAGGCGGTTCGCATGTCAGGCGAAATGTTTCTGGACAAAGCTCGAGAAGCCTTGTATCAATTGGCGCCGCTGTACAGGTTGTCGTTGGCCGGCAGACAAGAAGCAATGGAGGCAAGGAAACGATGAGATTGAATCGGGAACAGGCATGGTCGCTTTTAAATGAATACACCAAGAGTCAGAGCTTGATCAAACATGCGCTGGCGGTGGAAACGTCCGTCAAAGCGTATGCTGAAAAATTTGGTGAAGATGCGGAAAAATGGGCTATTGTCGGCTTGCTGCATGATTTCGATTATGAGCAATATCCAACTCCGCAAGAGCATCCCTACAAAGGATGCGAAATACTCAAGCAACTCGGATATCCGGAGGATGTGATTCATGCGATCCTTTCCCATGCGGAATACACGGGAGTGAAACGGGAATCTCTGTTGGACAAGACATTGTTTGCCTGCGACGAATTATCGGGATTTGTCACGGCGGTAGCTTTGGTTCGGCCGAGCAAAAGCATTTTTGACGTGGATGTCAAGGCGGTCAAGAAAAAACTGAAAGACAAAGCGTTTGCAAAAGGCGTGTCACGCGATGATGTATACAAAGGGGCGGAAGAATTGGGAATCAGTCTCGATGAGCATATTCAGTTTGTGATTGATGCATTAAAAGACAGAGCGGATGATTTGGGGCTGCGCGGTGAGCCGGTTGCTTCTTCCTGAGCAGGAGTTCGAGCTGGGATTGGGAGTTTCGAGTGCAGAAAGCCCGCTTTAGGTGGGACTTTTGTCGCATTTTTTATAGTGTAGAAGGAAATTCGGAGCGTTTTGTTTAAGATATTTTAAAAATGTGATTTTTTTGAACGACACTGATGTTAAGGGCAAAATCATCGAAAGGTGATGACGCAAAGCTGCGGGTCTAAGAAAAGTTGCAGTCGTTCTGCGCTTTTTATGACAGCCGGGCCGCCGCAGTGGCAGCACATTCCCTTGTCTGCCTCTGAGGCAGACATTTTTGTTTGGGGAGTGTGAAACATGAACTTGCATTTGCTTCCTAAAGATTGGCAATCGGTGCGTGAAAAGGAACACCCGTTTGATTCTTGTTTCACGGAAATGCTGGATGAGTTGGGGCGTGAAGATGGGTCGCTGTTAAATACGCTTGTTCTTTTTGAATCGATGAAACAACAGGTGGTGGAACTGGCAGAAATTAGAATCCATCGGCTGTTGGAGCGGGATGGGAGTACTTTTGTCGATGAAGATAAGTGGCACATTTATGATATTTCATTACTGCAGCTGAAACTAAAATTTTTAGCATCTGAATCAACGGTTGAGACAGATGGCTTTTTGTTCCTGTTTCTGAGCATGACCTATTACCGGTTGGGATATCTGGAAGAAGCAAAGGACTCAGCGATTTTGGCAAGAAAACATTATAACGGCACCGAAGACGATAGAGGACTGGTTTTCATCGATTATCTTCTGGCGGTATGCTGTGCGGAAATGGAACAGTGGGAAGAAGCGCAGGATTGGTGTCTGATGGCCCTGTATGGAGGGGCAGACGATACACACACGCTTTTTTCTTGTATATGGCAGTTATATGGACTGACTTTTCAACGTCAGAGTAAAACGGAGCAGGCTGTGGCTGCCTACCTGATGGCTTATGAATCTTGGCGAAAACAGGGAGTTGACGCCAAGCAGGTACAGACGGCGTTGTCCCTTTCCCTGGTGTTGTCACAGCAAAAAGATTGGATGGGCGCCATTCATTATTTAAAGAAAGTTTTTCCTGTATGCTGTGAACCCCATATGTGGCAACTTAAACTTGAGGTTTTGCATATGTTGAAACATTTGTTTGCGAAAACGGGACAAACAGGGCCATTGCTGGCGTGTGAGCAACAGATCGAGCGTCTGGCATATAAATAGAGATATTTTTCAGCTTCGGGTCCGCTTACATAGCGGACTCCTTTTTACAATCTTACTCTCCCACTCAAGTAGTAATGTATTGTGGTTTTAGTGAAAGATTGCTAAACTAGTGAATAGTCATTCATAAATGAATATTCATTCATTTATGCTCGTTATTTTGATCAGGGGATACAGGAGGGTTATCATGAGTACGAGAGGGACATCATCCACTTTTGAGGAAACTGGCATGGCGGATTTGACAGTGCCGCTTATGCTGGCACAGACCAGCGAGCGGTATCCGGATCGGAAAGCGATCTACTTTCACGGAACAGAAATTGATTATAAAACATTGTTTTTTACGGTGGACCGGTTTGCGGCAGCCCTTGCCGAGGCCGGAATCGGTGAAGGGGACCGGGTGGCGATTATGCTGCCGAATTGTCCGCATTATGTGATTGCCTATTACGGAATTCTGCGTGCGGGTGCCGTTGTGGTTCAGATTAGTCCCATGTCGGTGCCGCGCGAAGTGGAACATTATGTTCAGGATTCGGGTGCAAAAGCGATTGTGGTGTTTGCTCCCTTGCTGCCTGTCGTTATGAACTCGTCTGTGGCAGATGATTTGGTGAAAAAAATTGTGGTCGAATTGCCTCCGGTCGGAACGTCTTATGAAGGAGGAGCCGTCAATTTTGAATCGTTTGTGAAAAGCGCTGCAGGACCCGTTCCGCAGCCGAATACAGTGTCGGACGATGTGGCGGTTTTGCAATACACGGGCGGAACTACAGGACGTGCGAAAGGGGCTATGCTGACCCATCGAAACGTAGTGGCGAATGCTTTACAGTCATCCTTGCTTATGGTTTCGGAGGACGTGGAGCAGGAACGGATTCTCAGCGTAATCCCTCTTTTCCACGTATATGCCATGACCACCACGATGAACATGGGGATTTTGACGGGATCCCAGTTGATTATGCTGCCGCGTTTTGAAATTGAAGAGGTGTTGAACACCATCAAGCAAACGAAACCCACCCTGTTCCCTGGTGTGCCGACGATGTATATAGCCATCAATGCTCATCCGAAGGCGCAAGAATACGGAGTGGATTCGATTCGTGTCTGCATCAGCGGCTCGGCTCCGCTCCCGGTAGAAGTCATTAAAGAATTTGAAGTGAAAACCAAAGGCACAGTGATTGAAGGGTACGGTCTGTCAGAAGCGTCGCCCGTTACCCATTTTAATCCAATTGAGAAACGGAAAGCCGGTTCGATTGGCAAACCGATTCCGTTTACCGAAGCCAAAATCGTCGATCTGCATGACGGGGTTACCGAACTGAAACCTGGGGAAGAAGGCGAACTGGTGGTTCGCGGTCCGCAGGTGATGAAAGGATATTGGAATCTGCCGCAGGAAACAGCCGAAACGTTGAAAAACGGCTGGCTTCACACGGGGGATATTGCCAAAATGGACGACGAAGGGTACTACTACATCATTGACAGGAAGAAAGATTTAATCCTGGCCAGCGGTTTTAATGTATATCCGCGTGATGTGGAAGAGGTGCTGTATCAACATCCGAATGTACTGGAAGCGGTTGTCGTTGGTGTTCCCGATCCGTATCGAGGAGAGACGGTGAAAGCGTTTGTAGTTCCCAAACCGGGTACGCAATTGACGGAGGAAGAGATGAACCATTTCTGCCGGGAACGGTTGGCCGCATACAAAGTACCCCGGCTCTATGAATTCCGCAGTGAACTGCCGAAAACCGCGGTAGGTAAAATCCTGAGACGGACGCTGCGAGATGAGTCGCAAAAATAAACAAATTCGAAAAACCTCGATATTCCATCGGGGTTTTTTTATATAATAAAAAAAAAGAGCTTGTTGGGGAAGAAGGTGGAGAATGGATCTGCATCTGATTCACACCAATGATGTGCACAGTCATTTGGATGCGTATATCACGCTTGCCACTCAGATCAGGCAATTGCGAAACCATTTGTCGGCCAGAAACGAGACGGTTTTTTTGTTTGACATAGGCGATCATGCAGACCGAATGGCCCCTGAAACGGATGCGACGATGGGGCTTGTGAACGCTTCCCTGTTACGGGTCATGAATTATGATGCATGGGTGTTCGGAAACAATGAAGGGTTGATCATCCCAAGCGTCTACTGGGAAGCACTCTGCCGTCAGTCCGCTACGCCGGTGCTGAACGGCAATCTGCGTAAGTTGGAGGATGGGGCTGCCTATCCGTTTTTTCAAGACAGTTTGTTGTTGGAACGAAACGGCGTGAAAATCGGGATCTTCGGACTTACCGCACCGTATAACGAGTACTATCATATCGAGGGAACGAATGCACTCGATCCGTTCGAACAAATTCCGCGGTTGGCCGGGGGGCTGCGCAGGCAGGGGGCGGACGTGGTGGTGCTGCTGTCTCATCTTGGCTTGTCTGTCGACCGCAATATCGCGTCCCATAATCCGGATGTGGATATGATCATCGGATCGCATACGCATCATTTGCTGGAACAGCCGGAAAAAATAGGCGATGTGTGGATTGCGCAGGCGGGCAAATTTGCGAATTATTTCGGTCATTTAGTGCTCGATTATGATATGGACAAAAGATGTTTGCGAAACGTAGTGGGGTGTGTGGTAGCCCGTGATGACTCGCTTGAACCGGATGCCGATCTGCGCGCTATTCTGGAAGAGTGGCGCCGCCGCGCAGACCGTATTTTGGAGGAAGTGGTCGCGGTGGTTCCGGAGAAGCTCTATCACCATTTTCACCATGAGTCGGAATTGGGCAACCTGGTGGTCGATGAGATGCGGAAATTGTCCGGCGCGGAATTGGCTTTTCTGAATACGGGTGTGTTTCATTTCGGGTTGGAATCGGGAAATTTGACTCGCAAAACACTGCTTGCCTGCTGTCCTTCTCCCATCAATCCGGTTGTGATTGATCTGTACGGATGGCAGATTCGCGATGTGTTGGAAAAGGCTCTGAGAAAGGAATACACGCACCGCCGAGGGTTCGGCTTTGGCTTTCGCGGCAATGAAGTGGGTTCCCTGGCCGTTTCCGGTTTGAAAATTTGGTACGGTGAAGATGACCGATTGTTGAGCATCGAAGCGGCAGGTGAACCGCTTAATGACAACCGAATTTACCGGATCGTGACAGGGGATTATCTGGTGTTTTCAGGCGTCTATGAGGAGATTGCGCGAGGGACCAAAATTCGTGTCGAACCTGTTTTCTTGCGTGAAGTGATGGAAAAAGCGCTTGCCAATCCGGATCATCTCCGTCAAGCGAAAATCAAGCGCTGGCTGAGGGGAGGGGCCTGAGTTGGCAAACAGAGTGGGACTCCAAAACTGATCGTGGAGGGGTATACCCCGCAAAACGGGTCAATTCAATAGGCAGTGGACAATTTGCCGGGAATCCAGTAGGATAAAACAAACAGATACGAAATAAGGGTGACATGCAATGAAATTGATTCGCTTGCGCAATTGGGCGCTGGGGCTGATCTTTGCTGCGTTTATTCTGATGTATATCGGCGTGTTTATCCACGCGATTTTGCCGGTCATGTTTGTCATCGGACTGATCATGATCGCCGTCAGCAGCGGCATTTATTTCCGGTTAGGGACGATTTCCATGCAGATCCCCCAGGTGGAATGCCCGCATTGCGGGAAAACGACAAAAGTGCTTGGCCGACAGGACGGATGTGCCTATTGCCGGAATCCGATCGCGCTTGATGAAAACGGCGAGTTGATCCTGCCGGCTGAATAATCGGAAAACTCCATATTGACTCCGTAAAAAAATTGGTGATATACTTCCTGTAATATCTCGCATATAATGCGTAACAGTTGGAATACAAAGTTTGCAAGGAACGAATGCCAGTAGGTTTGCCGTCGTTCAGCGATCAGAGACCTGGTGGGTGGTGTGAACCAGGGAAGCGGCAGATTGAATTACAGTTCGGGAGCAAACCGGGAATCCTTTCCCTTATCAGGTGTGCAAGCGGATCGTCGTACGGTGTAACCGGGCGCGTTCAAGTAGGGTGGTACCGCGGACACGGAAAGTTCGCCCCTTCAATTTTGAAGGGGCGTTTTTATTTTCTTTCACAAAAATTTTACTGACCAATAGAGGTGAAAACGAATGGTAATTGTGATGAATAAACAAGCGACTGACCAAGACATACAATCATTGAAGCAGGCGATTGAGGAACTGGGCATGCAGGTTCATATCTCAAAGGGTGAAGAACGGACGATTGTCGGATTAATCGGCAATAAACGGAATGTAGAAGGGTTTCCGTTCACCAGTTTTTCCGGAGTGGAATCGGTGGTCCATGTCACCCACCCGTTTAAACTGGCCAGCCTCGATTTTCATCCGGACCCGACAGTTATTGATGTAGGCGGCGTAAAAATTGGCGGTGGAAATTTTGTGGTAATGGCCGGCCCCTGTTCGGTTGAATCGCGCGAACAACTGATGGAAAGCGCTCTGGCTGTGAAGGAAACGGGTGCGCAAATTCTGCGCGGCGGCGCATTCAAACCCCGGACATCGCCTTATGCGTTTAACGGTTTGGGAGAAGAAGGCCTGAAAATATTGGCGGAAGCGCGTGAAGTGACAGGTTTGAAGATCGTCACCGAATTAATGGATCTGGAAAATCTGGAACTTGTAGCCCAATACACCGACATCATTCAGATTGGCGCCCGCAATATGCAAAACTTTTCTTTACTGCGGGAATTGGGCAGGGTCGACAAGCCGGTCATGCTGAAACGGGGCTTGTCCGCTACCATCGAAGAGTGGTTGATGGCGGCTGAGTATGTACTCAGTGGAGGCAATCAAAATGTGATTCTCTGCGAACGGGGAATCCGCACGTTTGAAACGGCAACCCGTAATACGCTGGATTTAAATGCAGTTCCGGTCGTAAGAAGGCTTTCGCATCTGCCGGTAATTGTCGATCCGAGCCACGGAACAGGCGTGTCCGCCTACGTTCCGGCGATGAGTAAAGCGGGTGTCGCGGTCGGCTCCGATGGACTGATGATTGAAATGCATCCGAATCCGGCAAAAGCGCTGTCGGACGGCGCGCAATCGCTTACGATTCCGCAGTTCAGTCAATTGATGCGGGAGATTAAAGTATTGGCGAACGCTGTGGGGCTGCAAATGGCGTAAGGATGCATGTGGCCGGAAGTGGACGTGCAAGACCGCATTTCGCGGACAGATGCGAAAAAGCGGCTTTCCTGTCGGGAAGTCGAAACCGACTTTTCGACGAAGTATCACATACGCCGTGTCTCACTTGTCTCAAAGCGAAGTCGGTTTCTTCTCCCCGCTGTAAAAGCTAGCAACGAAAGGAGACCGGGTTGCCGTTAAACGGCTTGCATGCATGGCTCTCTTTCCGTGTAGATCGAAAACGAACTGTTTCGGAACAAGTGATTCACTGCGTATGTGATACACCGTTCCGGGTTCGGTTTCAGTCACACGGAATGAGAGCCGTTTATGCATGTGGCGTGCAGACGGCAACCCTTTTCCCCCCTCTACCCTTCACGTGTTGCCTCTTCGACGCGCGGCGCTGTGGGATCTCCGTCCGGAAACGCCACATCTGATACTTGCGCCAGTTTGATTAAGTAGTAGTATTCTTCCCTTGCCAACCGAATGTGATTTCGCCTGTCAGGTGCCTGCGCAACAGATGCAGTTTGAATTCGCGGATTTGCTGGGAGTATTGGTAGGCTTGCTGATGCACATAAAGCAGCTCTGGATTGGTCAAATTGGCCCGTACCTGTTCCAACAACTGATCAAACACGTAGATGAAGTAAGAAGCCCATTGAATTTCTTCCGTTTCGATCGGCGACAATCCGTTTAGCATGAACCGATGATCGCCAAGCACCTGCAGCCAGAACCGCTGCTCGAACAGAGCCGCTTCCCGGTAGCCCGCATGGCGGTTGTTTTGTCCCTTATTCACTCATAACGTATGAGCAAACGCCCAAATGAGTGCGGGTCGCGGAACGCGGTTACCGCCAGAGTGAACCATTGCTAAGCCAAATCATGTATGGTCAGGCAATGGTTGGGAAACATAGGGACAAATTAGATTTGCAGGAGGTACGTATGTCATTTTGGTCAAAAATCGGTCGCCTCTTTACAGTGGATGATTCGATTATGGACGAGGACTTCTCTTTGGTTCCCCATGATCAAGGAGGTGGAAACACGAACGGGGACGAGCGGAAACAGGACACAAATGACCATGGAGCAGGAAATATAGACGGCAGGGAACAGGAAAAGGATGGGGAAAACCACGAAGAAGAGAAAGAAAAAGACATTGAAACGGATGAAAAAAAAGCAAAGGCAAAAACGGTCAAGCCCAAAAAAATGATTCCTGATAAGGAGACAGGAGCGATCAAACTCCACTCCCAATCAGAAAAAAATGAAAATGAAAAGCAAGAAGATAAACAAAAAAAAGCAGCTCAGGAAATCAAAGATAAGCCCATTCCAGAGAAAGTATCGGAGCAGCTGTACATAAATCGCGCATGGGTGGAAAAGATTTTTCACATGCCGACAAATGCGGATGTGATTATCCGTGATTTTACCATTCCACTTTCCAATCCAATAAAAGCGTTTGCCGTGTTTATAGAAGGAATATCCAGTAAAGAAACAATCAATTCATTTATATTGGAACCGTTAATGTTGTTGGCTGAACTTCGATCGGAAAGTATGGAAGAAGGCGCTCTGAAGACAGTGAAGGAAAAACTTCTTCCCGGAAATCAAGTGATGGAATATGAATTATGGGAAGATGTTAAGAAAAATATTTTATCCGGTTCTACGGCGCTATTCCTCGAAGGGGCCAAGAAAGTGCTGATTATTGAATCAAAAGGTTGGGAGCAGCGGGGTGTCGGGGAAACCCAAACGGAAACAGTGGTTCGGGGGCCACACGATGCTTTCACCGAGAACTTGCGTGCAAATACGGGATTGGTGCGTTCCCGCTTGCGTACGGAAAGTTTAATTACGGAAATGATGCAAGTTGGAGAACTGGCGCCGACTGACGTAGCAGTCATGTATGTCGATGGTATCACCAATCCAAAGCTTGTCCAGGAAGTTAAAAGGAGAATTAAGGGAATTAAGGTTGATTTTCTTCAAGACAGCGGACAATTGGAACAATTCATCGAAGATCCGCCGAAAGGATTTATACCGCGAATGATGGCGACCGAACGGCCGGACAGGGTGGCCGCCTCGTTGGCGGAAGGTTTTGTTGTTGTGTTTGTCGGTCAAAGTCCGTACGGTTTGATTCTCCCAACGTTCCTTTGGTCGCTTCTCCATACGGCGGAGGATGCCTATCTGCGCTTTCCGTTCGGCTCTTTTATCCGCTTAATCCGGTTTGTTTCCTTCTTAATGGCGCTTTTGCTGCCGGCTATGTACATCGCGGTAACCAATTACCATCCGGAAATGATTCCCACCGACCTGATGTTGGCGATCGCGGCGGCACGGGAGCTCGTCCCTTTTCCGGTGGTACTTGAAGTGTTGCTGATGGAACTATCCTTGGAATTGATTCGAGAAGCGGGGATTCGGATTCCGAATGTGATTGGGCCGACAATCGGAATAGTGGGCGCGTTGATTCTGGGACAGGCTGCGGTTCAGGCCGGCATTATTTCTCCCTTGCTGGTGATAGTTGTTGCCCTAACGGCACTGGCCTCCTTCACAATGCCTAACTATAATTTTTCATTTGCCGTCCGCACACTGCGTTTTGTATTCATTTTGGTTGCGGCTATTTGGGGATTCTACGGAATTACGTTGGGGGTTATGGCGCTGCTGATGAATTGGGCCACTATTAAGTCGTTCGGTATTCCCATGCTTTCAGTCGTTGCGCCATTTAAACCGTCTTCACCTGATGTGATTTTGCGTGGACCGATTTTTAAACAAGAAAACCGCCCTTCCGCCTTGCGTCCTCAGGATTCAAGAAGACAGCGTCATTTTACCCGGCGTTGGGATCCGACAACGCACGATTCTGAGGAGGCCCGACGGCAATTGGAAAAGGATAACTCATTACTGGATCAAGGTGGTGATCAACGTGATTAAGACAGGGCATCTGGGACGGTATGAGTTGCTCGCTCTCGTTGTGATCTTGGCGATAGCAGATATTTTTCTTAACTTCCCCCAACAATTGGTTCGGATGGGCGGCTCTGCAGGATGGATGATCCCGCTTGTGTCGATGGGAATTTGTCTGATTGTATGGATGCTTATTGGCCCCGTTCTGGCACGGCAAAGGACAGGCAATCTTCTATTTCTTGCCCGAAGCAGATTTGGCCGGTGGGGTACAGGAGCCGCCTCTTTACTGGTGGCACTGTTTCTGGTGTTGGACACTGCCAACACGGTCCGAATGTTTACGGAGACGGTTATTACAGAGATTCTGCCAAGGTCCCCGATATCATTTGTAATAGCTCCTTTAATGGTTGTTCTTGTCTATTATGCGTATACGGGCATTGAAGGACTGTCCCGGGTGGCATTGGTTCTTACTCCCTGGCTTCTGATCGCAATCACCTTGTTGCTGGCGTTTAACGGGAACTGGATGAATCTGGATTATATATTGCCTCTATGGGGCCGTGGTGTACCGGCTCTTTTGTTTAGCGGGGGCATCGTTACTGGAATTTTTACAAATATCCTATTGCTGGCCATTTTTGCATCCTTGCTGCGTAATCCGGCTGATTCATTAAAAATCGGCTTTTGGAGCATTTTGATAGTTGGATTGGTTTATTCAATCGTGACATTGGTGTTCCTTCTTGTGTTTCCCTCCGAAGCGGCTGTACGGGTACCGATTCCGCTGTATCAGTTGGGACGGTTGATTTATGTCGGGCGTTTTTTCCAACGCTTGGAGGCAGGATTTGCTTTTTTCTGGATAGCCGCAGCTGTCATTAAAATAGCGGTAAGCTTATGGACCAGCAGTTATTTGATAGCGTCGGTATTCAGGATGCCGGTCAACAGGCCGCTTGTTTTTCCGATCGCTTTGATTGTATATTCACTGTCTTTTGTTCCACAGAGTTTTACAGAGACGCTGGAATTAAATATGAATTACCGTTTGCGTTGGGGATGGATCATAGTGATCGGGCTTCCCATGTTGCTATTGTTATGGATGCGTGATCGAACAAGGAAGGAGGGGAAGGGTGATGAGTCGGATTCGCCGCAAACTTCTTAGTTTGGTGCTCGTTGTTGTTGTGACGCTTCCCGTCACGGGCTGTTATGATCGTGTTGAATTGGAAGGGATGGCGTTCGTTGTGTCGCTGGGATTAGATAAAGGGCCCGACAATACGATCGACGTGACTGCAAGAATTGCCGTTCCCAGGAAACTGGCTGTCGGTCCCGGTGGCGGCGGCGGTGGTGGCGGTGGCGGCAAGGACGAAGCGGTAAGCGGTGCCAAGCCTGTTACAGTCAGAGCCCACTCCATTGCGGAAGCATTGAATCTGTTGAATACAACCGTCGAACGGAGAATTTCTTTGATTCACCTGGCGAATATCGCTATAGGCGAAGCTTTGGCGAGGGAAGGCATTGTCCCGGTGCTTCGGCCATTGGTCCGTTATCGGGAGTTTCGGCGAACGACAACAGTCTTTATAATACCTGGCAACGTAAGGGAAGCTTACGAAATGAACAAACCGATTCTCGAACAGTCAGTCACCCGATTCACAGAATCAGTTGACGATGTTGGCCGCCATACCGGATTGTTTGCCAGCAAAAAACTGCACGAGATCCTGGTCGCATTGGAAACGGTCAATGAAGATCCGATTGCATCGGTCTTCGCGGTAAATCAAATGGTAAAGAAACAAACAAAAGCATCTTCTGAGCAAGAAGCAGTTTCAATGAAACAAGAAGCGACAGAGTCAAACCTGTCGTTCGAGCCGGGGAAAGTGGTACGAATGGGAGGGAACCCGGCAGAATTTGTTGGCACGGCCATTTTTCAAAAAGACCGTCTGGTGACGTATCTGGATGGAATTGATACCCGGATGTTGTTGATTATCCGCGGAGAACTTCTGCGCACACAAATGGATTTTCCCGATCCTATAGACAAAGGAAAATATGTAGGATTGGAATTAAAGCATGCAAGGACTCCTGTCATCCATGTGGATCTCAAATCCAATCCTGTGCGGGTGACAATTCGCCAAAGACTGGAGGGCGAACTGACTGGGGTTCAGAGTGCAATCGATTATACCAGGGAGGATAACATGAACCTGCTTGAAAGATCGGTCAGGGAGCGGCTGGAAAGAAGACAAGAAACATTGATCAAGCAAATCTTTCATGAATATCAGGCGGATCCGTTCGGGGTGTTCAAACGAACACGAGGACAATTTGCGACCGACGAAGAATTGCACAAATTTAATTTACGTGAAAAATTGAAGGATGCCGAGGTAAATGTGAGTGTGGATCTCCAGATCAGGCGTGTGGGGCTGGTATTAACGCCAATCCAAGAGAAGTAGAAAGGGGCATGTTATGAAGTGGCTTAGCCTGATTGCCCAAATGATCGTTCCGGTGGTAATTGTGATCTATACTGTCAACTTCGGACGCTGGATGGCATTAAAAAAGATCAGATCAGGCGCGTTCGGCGCATACCTAATTGCGGCCACCGCGTTCGGTCTGACGGTTTGGGTTTTGCTCAAAAACAACTTATAAATTTTTGGGGTGTCTGATTGTCGATGATTGAAAAAGATTGCAAAAATAAAAAAAGAGGGAGGGCAGGTCATCCCCTCCCACTTTCTAAGGTTTTGCAGCAGGAAAGATCCGCTTAATCGTCTGGTTAAAATCGTTTGCAAACTGCTGCATCGAACCCCCGTCTTGGATATAACGGGCATACCCTTGAAGCTGGTTTACATCTTCAAACTTGCCTGTAATATGAACGCGGTTCACGTTCGGGGCCATCGATCTTACTTTTTGCTCAATCTGGCGAATCAGTTCCGGATCGACGTTGTTTGTGGCACTCCCTACAAGATTTGCTGTATTGGTTCTGGGGGATTGATTGGTGTTGGGGATCGGTTGCCCTGACTGTGTAACCCCGCTTTGATTCAGATTGGATGTCTGCCCGTTTATCTGGTTGGGAACTCCTTTACCTGACAGCGGCGATTTATTAGGTACGCCGTTACTGTCATAGTAACTTCCAAACGGCTGCTTCATATAGGCATCCGGATGTTTTTCGTCTCCGATCACATGTGCTCCCACATACGCTTCACCGTTCTTAATCAAAACGGCCGCCCCTTGCAACCCCGGAATTTTATTCAATTCATCGGCAATTCGGTAATCCGCTTTGATTCCTTCTGAAATCATTTCGGGTGGTTCCTTCTGCTGTATGTTGCCTTGACGGGGATTGGCGTTTTTACTTGTCTGACAGGCAGAAAGTGTAGCGGCAAATGTGAAACCCAAAACTACTGCGAGTATATAAGTGCGAGGACGCATACTGGGACTCCTTTCCTCTCGATCGATAGGATACCACTAGCATGGTCATGCAATCGGCAAATTATGTATGGACATGCCGGGAAGGATAACATATGGAATCGCAACAGGAGGTGTCACCGCATGCTGGTATACTGTCAGTGTGGTATACTCGAAAAAACACCTGATGAAAGGGAGAAGCCCAATGAAAGAGGTAACCATTTATACGGACGGGGCTTGTTCCGGCAATCCGGGACCGGGCGGTTGGGCTGCCGTTTTGCTCTACGGGGATGTTACGAAAGAGATTTCCGGGGGAGAAGCGGTTACGACAAATAACAAGATGGAGCTGACCGCTGCCGTAGAAGCGTTGAAGATTTTGAAAGAACCGTGTCGGGTGAATCTGCATAGCGACTCCGCTTATCTGATTAATTGCTTTAAAGAAAAATGGTATGTGGGTTGGGAAAAAAACGGCTGGGTCAACTCGAAAAAAGAACCGGTTGCGAACAAGGAACTTTGGCAGGAACTGCTTCGACTCTACCGTACTCACGATGTCCACTGGGTAAAAGTGAAAGGGCATGCGGGCGTTCATTGGAATGAACGCTGCGATGAATTGGCTCGCGCCGCCATGCCGAAATAGGGCGACGGTTTTATAAACGAATGGAAATGAAACAAACGGGGTGTCTTGGTGAATCTTGTATTGTTGGGGATTTATCCCTGGAATTATTCACAATTGAGCGATACGGTCCGTTCCATGACGAGTGCGATGCAAGCACAAGACGTGAATCGGATTTTTCTAAATCCGTACGCGGAACAGCGGTCATTCTCATTTGACTGGCGATCACGTGAAGCGGACGGGATACAGATATGGAATCCGCCTTACAGTTTTATACCTACTCGTTATGGGCTGCACCGTTTTCGTGAAAAACTGTCTGCCGCCAAGATTGCATCTGCCATGACGCGGTTTTTGGCAAGCGATTGGCGGGAACAGACCGTGTTGTACGTTACGGCTTCCACATTGGAGCAGTCGTACGAGTATGTGAAAATCCTGCAGCCCAAACGGCTCGTGTTTGACATATTGGACGATAATTTGGGGTTCCCCGGTATTCCGGAGCAAAAACTTCGTGAGCTGAAGCGAATGTTTCTGGAGATTGCCGAACAGGCGGAACGGATCACAGCTGTCTCCCGGTACCTGGTGGAACAGACAAGCGATTGGACGGGGAAACAGGTCGAGTATCTGCCAAACGGAGTTGATATTGATCTGTTTCGGCGTGGGTCTGCAGAGGAACCGGCTGATATCCATGAGATTTTGCATCCCCGTCTGACTTTTCTAGGGGCAATCACCAGTTGGATTGATCTCGCCCTGTTGCGGGAAACGGCATACAAATTACCTGATGCGCAGCTTGTAATGATCGGACCGGTGTTCGATTCGGCGGATGCAAACATGCTGGCAGAACTGCGGAGCATGCCGAACGTGCATTTTCTGGGAGCGAAACCTGTCCAGCAAGTGCCTGCTTATCTGCATGCGTCTGATGTGCTGCTGCTGCCTCGTACAAACGATCCGTATTCGTTGGCCTGCGATCCGATCAAACTGTATGAATATCTGGCTACGGGCAAACCGATCGTGTCCACGGATCATCCAAGCGTGAGACGATTTTCAGAAGTGGTGGAAACAGGGACTGACAGCGAACAATTTATAGCGGGCATTCAAAAATCACTCCGTCGCGATGCTGCCATTGCCGAAAAACAGGCCCGCCTGATCGAAAGTTTGTCGTGGCAAGCGAGGGCGGAACGTTTGTTGAAACTGCTGTCTTGACCTGTTTGCCGGGAAGCGCTTACAGGAGGAGGGGGGCCGATGACAACATCAATTGAATCTCCGGCAGCAACGTCTCAATGGGAATTAACGAGGCAGGATATGGAACAGATTCGGGAACAGTTAGGCATTGATCTGCTTGGGGTAACGACCGCAGAACCGTTTCCCGACGTGCTGCGAACGCTGCAAATGTACCGGGAAAAAGGATATGAATCCGGTTTTGAACATCCGGTCCTGGAAGAGCGGATTGATCCGGCTGCGGCGCTCCCAAACGCAAAATCGATCATCTCGATTGCGATGGCATACCATACAGAACAGCACAAAACGCTGCGCCGACCGAAAGGAATCCGTGGAGCTATGTCCAAATATGTGTGGGGACTTGATTACCATCATGTGCTGCGGGATAAGCTGAATGATCTCGCATCTGAAATCGAACGGCGGATCGGACGCAAGATCGATTTTCATTCTTCTGTTGATACCGGTCCGTTAGTGGACCGTTCCGTTGCCCAACGGGCAGGACTTGGATGGTTTGGCAAACATTGTTCCATCATTACCGAAAAGTTCGGTTCCTGGGTGTTTCTGGGTCAACTTGTAACAGATGTACGAATTGAACCATCTCCCCCCGGCCCGACTTCGCTTTGCGGCGATTGTGATCTGTGCATGCGGGCTTGTCCGACTGGCGCGTTGGTCGATCCTTTCACAACAGACTCCAGCCGCTGTTTGTCCTATATCACACAGATGAAGGGGTTTGTGCCGGAAGAATTCCGTTCCAAGTTCGGCACGCGAATTTGGGGATGTGATACCTGTCAGGCCGTGTGTCCGGCGAATAAAGAAAAACAGGCCGCGGTGCACGAATCATTTTTGCCGGAGCAGGATCTGTCATTCCCCGATTTGTTGGAGATTTTAAACCTCAGCAACCGGGAATTCAAACGGATCTACGGAAAAACGGCTGCCGCCTGGCGAGGATTGACCGTTGTAAAACGAAACGCCATCATTGCGCTAGGCAATATACGGGATGTTCGTGCAGTTCCGAAGCTGATCGAACTGCTTGCCGACAACCGTCCGGAAATCCGGGGAACGGCCGCCTGGGCGCTTGGCCGAATTGGCGGAGAGGATGCAAGAAAAGCCGTTCAAGCGGCCCGTGAAACGGAAACGGACGAGCAGGTTCGCCGCGAAATGGATTGGGTATAGCTGCGGAACGTCCCTAAGGACCTTTGTGGCGCTCGACATGAGCAGCAAAATCCTCCAGAAAGGATTGTCTGTCCGCTTCCTGTTCCTGCAGCTGTTCCAATGCGGCCAATGTATAGGGGGACGATTTCCGCAGGTAATGGTTCCGGCAGTTCCGCCACACCGAATGGGGAAACGTGAGGATCGACTGCAGGATGGTGTACTCCGCATGACGCAGAGGTTCTACCTGGTTTACCTGCACCAAGGAGATCAGGGCGAATTCCCGTTGCCAGCGGTTTGCCTGCAGACTGCGCCGCATCATATGACCAATGTCCAGCATGCGGGGAGCGTAGGAAAGACGGTCAAAGTCAATCAGACAGATCTGATTTTGCGGGGTAAAAATCAGGTTTGTCGGTGTGATGTCAAGATGGGCAAGTCCCGGGTCCTCCTCCTCCTGTTTCAGAAAATGTACCACGCGGGGATCGTTCAACAGCTTGACCGCCTGCAGGGCCTGTTTTTTGTAGGCGGGAAGATAACGCAACACGAACCGGTCTACATCGTCCGGTTTTCGTTTTTCTTTCGCTTTCGTTAGGAATTGGTCCAATTGTTGGGTGCGGGTCTGCAGAAGATGCTTCAAAATAATCGATTCCGGTTGGTAAGAGACTGACACAAACCCGCGCGCGGCCCGGTGGAATTCCGCGATTGTCAATGCAGATTCGGCGACATGGCGCACCGATGAAAAATCGGCCGTCTGTCCTTCAATCCATTGCGTCACGTAGTAGGTCTGATCCCCCAGCAGCGTGAAAAAAAATCCATTTGTGTTCGGAATCATGCGGGAAACACGGTGAAACCCGTTTTGGGCGACATGCTGCAAGGCGTGCGCGATAAACCGGATTTGTTTTTGCGGCAGTCTCGTTTTTTTAAGCGCCACCGGCCCTGTGGACGTATTCAGGAGGATGACAGACCCATGTGGTACGACCGATTCCACGGAAAACGCGTATTGTTTTAACACATTTGGATCATACCCGTATTTTTGCAGAAGGGGAGCAGGGTCTTCCTTCTGAACGCCCGCTTCCCGTCCCTCCCCGTAATCCTCGTCATTCTCCTCTGGTTGTTGTTGCGGCTGTTGTTGCGACTCGTCTTGGGGTTGTGGCTGGTCTTGGGGTTGTGGCTGATGCTGCGGTTGGTACTGCCTACTTTTTGTCTCCCGATTCAGATTTTGATTCAGGTTATGAAAAAAATGGGGAGGGGTAACCAACTCGCCCCAGAGATTTTTAAAAAAGGGAGAAACGCGCCGTGTCAAGGCTGATAATTTTTTCTTCATGAATATCACCTCACATGCCCACAAGTCTTGCTATACGATATGAAAGATAGGCAAAAATGGGATGGGCACCATCCCAACCTCACATGAATAGGCTAGCATCGATAATGCTCTGAGGAGGATCGATATGCAGCCGCCTAACACATTCCAATATGTTGTGAAACCAGGGGACACGCTTTATCGGATTGCCTACCGGTTTAGCATTCGGATGGAAACGTTGCTGGCCGCCAATCCCCAGCTTGGCAATCCGTCGATATTGGTGCCCGGTCAAATTTTATACGTTCCGCGCCGCAGTTGGCAGTTGTATGTGATTCAACCGGGTGATACATTGTACAAAATTGGCCGTAAATTTGGGGTAACGGTGGCGCAATTGCAAAGCGTCAACCCCGGAATCGATCCGAACCGGCTGCAGATCGGAGAGGTCATCAATATTCCAGATACGTTGCCGGCCACGATTGTAGTCCCTCGGGAAGATTATGGCTATGATGAGATGATGGCCGATTTGCAAACTCTGCAAAGTCGGTTTTCATTTGTCAATCAGGAAATGATCGGGGAATCGGTACTGGGACGCCCAATTCCGGTTGTGAATATGGGAAGCGGGCGGAAACAGGTTTTTTATAGTGGATCGTTTCATGCAAACGAATGGATGACAACGATCCTTCTGATGAGGTTTATCGAAGAATATGCAAAAGCGTATGAACTGAAGCGAACGATCGGCCGTTTCCACATACCGACTCTTTTTGCGGAAACTTCGCTTTGGATTGTGCCGATGGTCAATCCGGATGGAGTGGAATTGGTGCAGGAAGGGATTACACCGGACAACCCGTATTTTGAGGAAGTGTTGACAATAAACGGCGGCAGCCGCGATTTCAGCCAGTGGAAAGCGAATATTCGGGGCGTTGACCTGAATGACCAGTTCCCTGCCCATTGGCAGGAAGAAGTGGCCCGACGGGCCGTCGATGGTCCTGCCCCTCGTAATTATCCGGGTGTATGTCCCTTATTTGAACCGGAATCGAAAGCAATGGCCGATTTTACAAGTCTGCATGATTTCCGCCTGGTGATCGCCTTCCATTCGCAGGGAGAGGAAATTTTTGGGGGATACCGTGAAATGGAGCCGCCGGAATCGGAAGAGATTGCCCGTATTTTTACGGAAGCGAGCGGGTATAGAACGATCCGGTATGTAGACAGTGACGCCGGATTTAAAGACTGGTTTATCCAGCAGTGGCGTCGCCCCGGATTTACGGTGGAAGTCGGGCGGGGAACAAATCCGCTACCGATCAGCCAGTTTTGGGATATTTGGGGCAAAACGATTGGGATTCTGCTGGCCGGTTTGGCTGTGTAGATTCGCAGCTTGCTCCTTGCGATTTCCGAAAGCGGATGTGCAGGCACCTCATCTCTCGGACAGATGCGAAAGGCTGCTTTCCTGTCGGTAAGTCGAAACCGACTTTTCGACAGGAAAGCATCGCATCCGAGTCCGCGAAAGCGTCACCCGCACGTCCACTCCGGGCCAGGGCAGCAAAGCATCTCGTTCGGTGCACAGTGCGTACGGTCCTGCACTCCGTAAGAAGCAGCAGCGAAAGAGATGGGGTTGCCGTCGAACGGCTCGCATGCATGGCTCTCGTACCGTGTAGATCGAAATCGGACCGTTTCGGAACAAGTGATTCGCGGCGTAAGTGATACTCGCAATGGGGCGCCGTCGTTTTTACGACAGCGTACTCCACACTTCAAGTTTGGTTTTTATCCGTTGAATCACTTCATCCGTAAACTCGCGCGTACCGGCGGAACCACCCAGGTCGGCCGTGCGAATCCCGCCGACAATCGCTTCCAAAGTTGCTTCATAGATGGCCCGGGACGCAAGGTCTGCTTCCGGCAGGTGGAAGAAAGAAAGCAGAGCGGCTCCCGCCATAATCATGGCCATCGGGTTGGCCACGTTTTTGCCAAACAACGAGGGGGCCGTACCGTGCGGCGCTTCTGCCATTACCGTACGGGGATTGTATTGTTCATCAAATGCAATCAACAGAGATTCAGCCCCTGCAATCGAACCAAACATCTGCAGCACCAGATCGGACAGGCAGTCACCATCCCGGTTTAACGCCGGAATCACCAGCGGTTCTCCGGAGGAATTGAGCAGCAGCGCATAAGTGGCGTCGATTAACTGCGGATCATACCGCACGTCTTTGTTTTTCTCGGCTGCCCGGTCCATTTCCTCTTTCAGCATTCCTTCGTAAACCGGGGAGACGGTGTATTTCGGTCCACCGAACACTTTCGCCTTCATTTTTCGTGCTTGAATAAAGGAAAATTCGGCCACCCCCCGGCAAACACGACGGCTGATTTTTTCCGTGCGAAATGCGACTTCGTCAAGCCCTTCGCCTTCCCGCCACTCTTTTGCTCCGTACGCATCGTCAACTGCCATGCGGACTACGGAAATGGGGGCGTGAATGCCAGGCAGCGGATTGACACCTGGAATTCTCCGGCCTGTCCGAATAATCACGGTTCCGTCAATTCCTTTCCGCAAAATGGCGTTAGGAGACCCTACATCGCCTGACGTTTCAGGTGTAATGGTAGCCGCCTTGATACCAAAACCGTATTCCTTCATGGCGGCCGCCGCTTCTGTAACTACCTGATTTTTCGTTTTGCGGCGGTTTTCCAAAGACAGGTCAAATCGCTTGAATTCGATTGGCAATCCGATCACCGACGGATCGAGTACGCGCAGCGCTTCTTCCAGTAATTCCTGACCGGTTTGGTCGCCTTCCATCACAACAACAGTTTTCTTCTCCACTATCCTTCACCTCTGTATGGACCTCCGCCGTAAAAACCGTTTTAGCCGGCCTGCTGTTTCGTATAGTTCAGCAAACCGCCGGCGACAAGTATCTCTGACTGGCGTTTCGTGAGGTCATGTTTGACTGTAACTTGTGTGCCTTTTGTAACATTTTGAACGGTGATCGAATTCCCGCCCAGAATCTGATCCCGCAGGTTCTCTATTTTTAGTTCATCTCCCTGATCGATTGCGTCAAAATCGGATTCGTTCGCAAACGTCAGCGGAATAATTCCAAAGTTCACCAGATTGGCGCGGTGAATACGGGCGAACGATTTGGCAATAACCGCTTTTACACCCAAATACATGGGAGCCAGTGCGGCATGTTCACGGGATGAGCCCTGTCCATAATTGGCGCCGCCGACGCCACCCTTCACTGTCATACGGCGAAGCACTTCGAGAATGATATCTTTCGCCGCCACCCAAGGCTGCAGAGTGCGTTTCCGTTCGACTTTGACAACTTTTGGCATGGCGAGATAAAAGGGGCTGCCCGCCATAGCTACTGCTACATCAAGACCACCTGCACCGATCGCAATCATACCCATACCGCCGGAAGTGGGTGTGTGGGAATCGAAGCCGAGCAGCGTTTTGCCCGGTTCGGCAAACCGTTCCAGATGCACCTGATGACAATTCCCGTTGCCAGGTCTTGAAAAATAGACGCCTGCTTAGCCGCAATCGTCTGCAGAAAACGGTGGTCGTCCGCATTTTCAAACCCCGATTGGAGCATGTTGTGGTCGACATAGCTGACTGACAACTCCGTTTTCACTTTCGGTACTCCCATTGCTTCAAACTGCAGGTAGGCCATTGTCCCGGTCGCGTCCTGTGTCAATGTTTGGTCGATCCGGATGGCGATTTCTTTACCGGCTTCCATCTCACCTGAGACAAGATGAGCTCCCGGTATTTTTTGCGTTAGATTTTTGCCCAAGGGAATTCCTTCTCTACTGACAGAAAGTGACTCCTGTACTGTAGAGTTCCAAACGGACACGGATTGCATGCGCAGTCATCGCTGTCAACGGGCGAGCATCTTGCTGATCAATTGGGCAGTGCGTTGGGCAGCCGGAATGAAACGGTTGACCGCCTTATCTGTAAATCGGTCGACTGGACCGGAAATGGAGAGAGCCGCTACGATTTGTTTGTCGCGTCCAAAAATCGGGACGGCGACAGCGGCCGCTCCTGTCTCCCGCTCCTCAATCGAAATGGCATATCCCTTTTCTCTCGTTTGTTGCAGCGCCTCTTTGAATGGCCGTTTTGGCAGATCTTTTGGCCAACTTGGGTCATTCATAACTTCATCCAACAAGTGGGAGTCAAGCCAGGCCAGCAACACTTTGCCTGATGCACCGACATGAAGCGGCAATCGTTGACCGATGTTGGCGACCCGCCGAACCGGCTGGTTGCTTTCAACCGCTTGCGTACGTATCCGCTCATTCCCGACACGGATATAGAGCGAGATGGTTTCCCCCACTTCGTCGCGGAGCTGCGTCATTTCCGGCAATACGATTGAGGAGAGGTCATCCGATTGGTACACGTTGCTGACCAGTTCCAGCACACTCCAGCCGAGGCGGTATTTTTCAGTTTGCGGATGGCGCCGGATAAATCCTCTACTTTCCAAAGAAGTGAGCAGGCGATGCACCGTGCTTTTGTGAAGGTTGACCTTTTTTGCAATATCGCTGAGTCCCAGTTCCATCTCCATGCCGGAGAAGCACAGCAGAATATCAAGTGCCCGTTCAACAGACCTTACCGTTCCTTTTTCCTGTTCCATAAGACACCCACCGCCGCCGGAAAGTATTTGTTTCATTATACGAAACGACGTTTCATACAATAGTATACCATATTGCGGAAAAATGATAAATATGACAGATGGCGCCTGACACTCCTGCTGGGCGCCCTGCATATGTTGTGGTATCGCGAAGGGAGTGTTCCTCATTGACACAAGAGTGGCGGCGAGTGATCCGGCAGTTTTTTGACGCCAAAAATCGTGCTTGGCTTTCAAAGGACGGGGGAGAAATGGAAAAACTGACAAATCGTGACGATGTGGTGCGGATTTTTCTGGATGATGTGCGCGCCCTGCATCGTTCCGCAGAGGAGCGGGGGATCACGTACCGAAAAAGCCGCACCAATCTGCAGCTCACCCATGCGGCACCCATCCCGAACGGTAAATTGCAGGTAGACCTGCTTGAATATTTGACCTGGTTTTATACGGATGGCGACGATTTGAAACATCAAGCAAGAATGCAGCCCATTCAGTTGATTTTGTCAGAAACGGAAGGCGGGTGGAAGATTGAGCGCGTCAACCGAATTGGCGAAAGAGAAGAACGGAACCTCGTGAAAGGGGAATTGAATTTTCGTCCGTCCAGTATTGTAGAGGGAAATCGCAAAAGAAGTTACGATCGGCGAAAAGCTCAGCAGTATGCGGAGTTATGGTGGGATGGTTTCAATCCGCAATACAAAAAGTTTGACGTGGACTGTACCAATTATATTTCACAGTGTCTGTATGCAGGCGGTATGCCAATGGAGTTCAGCAACCGCAAAGATCGGGGCTGGTGGTACCGCAATCAGGGCGGCACAGTGAGTTGGAGCCACAGTTGGGCGGTTGCCCATGCGTTGCGCTGGTATTTGGAGAGTTCCGGTCGCGCGACTGCGGTAGGGGATGCGAAACTGCTGACGATCGGGGATGTAATCTGTTATGACTGGGATGGGGACGGCAGGTGGCAGCACAATACGATCGTAGTCGCTTTTGACCGAAACGGAATGCCGCTCGTCAATGCACATACGGTAGCCAGCCAGCATCGCTTCTGGGATTACAAAGACAGCTACGCCTGGACGGAGAGAACTCAATACCGGCTTTTTCATATTCAGGATACGTTTTGAATTCAAGATACATTCGGAATATTTACACGACAGGAGGGATATGGTAATTTCAAAAGAGACCTATCGGTCTTAAATTTCATCTGGCGGGAGGGTTTTCTTATGGAAAATTTGAACATTGAGGTCAAACGGGGTAAGCATTATACGCTTGCAGAAGCGGGCAATTGGTCAGATCTGGACCAGTATACGTACGGACCCAAACAGTTTCCGGGAAAATTGTTTTTGAAAGATGTGCTGGAATTGACTGGTATGGAAGTGTCAATGAACAAATTGCCGGCAGGCAAGAAAGTGCCTTTTTATCATGCGCATAAGGAAAATGAGGAGCTCTATATATTTGTGAAGGGACAGGGGCAGTTTCAGGTGGATGACGAGGTAATGGATGTCCGCGAGGGTACGGTGATCCGGGTAAGCACGCCAGGAGTTCGCACATGGCGCAACAACTCGCAGGAAGATTTGTATTTTATTGTGATTCAGGCAAAGGAGAACAGCCTTACGCAGTGTACCGTGGAAGACGGAATCGTGCCTGACCGTAAGGTGGAGTGGCCAGACTAAAACAGATAAGCATCCAAAAAAAGTCACGGGAGCCGGGTCAGCCGCCTGCTGTTACATAGTCTTTCGGACTGATTCCTGACCGATCACAATCAGAACGGTGCTGACAAGCAAAACCAGGTGGACCGGTAAGATGTCCGTTTTCCTGCGCATGAAAACTCTCCTGTTCATTTAATATATTATTGTGCGTTGATAGATTTGGAAAGCGGCGAATCGCCGGAAATATCGGAAAGTCAGGAGCGGGCTTGCATCCGTCCCTGACTTCCGGTATTGTTTCAGAAAGAAACATAAGATTACATAAAAGGAAGTCTGTTACTCTATGCATATTGTACTTGTAGAACCGGAAATTCCAGCCAACACGGGTAATATTTCGCGGACATGCGCTGTAACGGGAACGACGCTGCATCTGGTTCGTCCACTCGGATTCTCAACGGATGATCGGTACCTGAAACGGGCGGGGTTGGATTATTGGCATCTGCTTGACCTGCATTATCATGACAGCTTTGCGGAACTGCAGAAGAAGTACCCGCAGGGGCGTTTTT